>CAXRDP010000067.1:0-84732 GCA_964229545.1 Flavobacteriaceae bacterium
CGCAGGGCGCGGTCGATGTCTTGCTCTTCGGAAGTGAGGTGGGCGCCGCTTGGGTCTAAATGCTCGTTCATCTATCCAAAGATAGCAAAAAGAAAAACCCGCCAAAAGGCGGGTTGTTATCGGAATCAGCAACAAACTTTAGTGCTGTAGTTCTTCTTCCCCTTTGGCCAGCGGGATGTGTTGAGGCACAAAATCCTCTTTTTGTCCGGGCTTTGAATAGTCATAGGCCCAACGGTGTACTTCAGGAATATCGCCTTCCCAGTTGCCATGGATATGCTTGATGGGCGCGGTCCACTCCAAAGTGGTCGAACGCCATGGGTTTTGTTCGGTCTTTTTGCCATAGAACATGCTATGGATAAAGTTGTACAAAAACACCAACTGCGCGGCACCCGCAATCAAGGCGAAAATGGTAATTACCACATTGATATCGGCCAAGTCGTCAAAATATGGGAAAGCGGTATTGGTGTAGTAGCGACGTGGCAATCCGGCCATTCCGATAAAGTGCATGGGGAAGAACACCCCATAGGCACAAATCGCTGTCACCCAAAAGTGGATATAGCCCAAGTTTTTGTTGAGCATACGACCAAACATTTTTGGGAACCAATGATAGACCCCAGCAAACAATCCATAGAGGGCAGAAATTCCCATCACCAAGTGGAAGTGCGCAACCACAAAATAGGTGTCGTGTACGTTGATGTCCAAGGTGCTGTCTCCCAAAATAATTCCTGTCAGACCTCCTGTGATAAAGGTAGATACCAGTCCGATAGAGAACAGCATGGCAGGGTTGAGCTGCAGGTTTCCTTTCCACAAGGTGGTGATATAGTTAAAAGCTTTGACCGCAGAAGGAATCGCAATCAATAGGGTGGTAAAGGTAAATACCGACCCCAAAAACGGATTCATCCCCGAGATAAACATATGGTGTCCCCAAACGATGGTGGACAAAAAGGCAATCGCCAAAATCGAAGCCACCATGGCACGGTAGCCAAAGATAGGCTTGCGGGCATTGGTCGCAATCACCTCGGAAGTGATTCCCAAAGCGGGCAACAATACGATATATACTTCGGGGTGTCCCAAGAACCAGAACAAGTGCTCATAGAGAACGGGCGAACCCCCTTGGTAGTGCAATACTTCCCCTTGGATAAAGATGTCCGACAAAAAGAACGAAGTACCAAAGCTGCGGTCCATGATCAATAACAAGGCCGCTGAAAGCAATACCGGGAAAGAAACCACCCCAATGATGGCCGTAACAAAGAAAGCCCAGATGGTAAGTGGCAGGCGTGTCATGCTCATCCCCTTGGTGCGTAGGTTGATAACCGTTACGATGTAGTTAAGCGAACCTAGCAAGGAAGATGCGATAAAAATGGCCATAGAGACCAACCACAATGTCATTCCCAATCCGGAACCGGGCTGGGCTTGTGGCAAGGCACTCAAAGGTGGATAGACCGTCCATCCGGCGGCGGCAGGCCCTGACTCTACAAACAGAGAGATGACCATGACCACACTCGAAAGGAAAAACAACCAGTAGGATACCATGTTTAAGAAACCGGAGGCCATGTCGCGCGCACCGATTTGCAATGGAATCAATAAGTTAGAAAACGTACCGCTCAGACCTGCGGTGAGTACAAAAAATACCATAATGGTACCGTGGATGGTCACCAAAGCCAAATAGACATTGGGGTCCATCACCCCATCGGGTGCCCATTTGCCCAAAAGAGATTCGAAGATGCCAAAAGGCTGTTCGGGCCAAGCCAACTGTAAACGAAACAGCAAAGACATAGCAATCCCGACGATTCCCATCAACAAACCTGTGATTAGGTATTGCTTGGAGATCATCTTGTGATCTTGGCTAAAGATATACTTGGTAATAAACGTTTCCTTGTGGTGATGTGCGTCTGCTCCCATAAGTTTCTTTTCTATTGGATGATGTCAGCAAAAGTGGATTGCTGAGCCAGCCATTTGTTAAAATCTTTTTCTTCTTCTACAATGATTTTCATCTGCATGTTGTAGTGCGAGGCACCACAGATTTTGTTACAAAGTAACAAATAATCAAACTGATACGGGTCTAAAGCCTCTTCCCCATTGGCGATGAGTTCTTGGCTGTTGTCGTATCGGATTTTGTTGATTTTTTCGACTTTGGCCACCATGTCTGGGTTCATACGCATCTCCTGGGTGGTGATGGTGGGTGTAAAGGCAAACTCGGTAATCATGCCGGGCACACAGTTCATCTGGGCACGGAAGTGTGGCATATAGGCCGAGTGCAATACGTCTTGAGAACGCATTTTAAATATAACCTTACGCCCTACAGGCAAGTGGAGTTCTTGCACCACGATGTCATCAAGACCATTGGGGTCAGAGGCATCGATACCTACCAAATTGCGACCGTCAAAATCTTGTAAGAAGCGTACGTTGGCGTCTCCCAATACGTTGTCCGCACCGGCATAGCGCGCCTTCCAGTTGAACTGTTGGGCATAGAGCTCAACAACCAAGGCATCATCATCCTCTTCGATATTCATGATGTTGGTCCACTCATAGAGTCCGTACAAAATCAATCCGGCCAAGGTGATGACAGGTATGATGGTCCAGATAAATTCCAAACGGTCATTGTCTGCATAGAACAAGGCTTTTTTGTCTTTCTCGCCACGGTATTTGTATGAGAAATAGTGCAACAAAGCTTGTGTGATGGTTTGCACAAAAAAGATCAGCGCAAAAGAAATCCACATCAGGCGGTCATAGTCCACTCCGTGTTCAGAAGCAGCTTCGGGCAGCAACACATCGCCCCATGCCCAAAACGAGTAGATGGTAATCAAATAGATAAAGACCAAAAAGGCAAACATGAGCTTGCCATGAAGGTCATTGTCTTTGTCATTGGCAATTTGGGAATCGTCTTTTTTACGGCCAAGTTGAGAAACCTCAAAAATCTTGGTAATCTGCCACAAAGCAATTCCAACCAAAACTAAAACGGTAATCGTCAAGAGTGCAATCATGCGGTTTTTGTTCTAAACATTAATAAACAAAGCGTTTGCTCTCCCCAACATACGGATCCTGAGTGGGTTGCAAAGGTTCCTTTGTCAGGTTGTTAAATACGATATAAATAAACAGTCCGGAGAAGAGCATCAAAGCACCGATCTCGGACAGCCCAAACGACCACTGGTCTCCCACGGTGGCGGGCATAATCATGTTGTACACATCCAAATAGTGACCCAATACAATCACTATACCGGCAATGATAATAAACCAGTTGTTGCGCTTGTAGTCGCTATTCATCAAAATCAATAGAGGGAACACAAAGTTCATCGCTACCATGCCGAAGAACAACAAGTTGTAGTCTTCAATTCGGGTGATAAAATAGGTGACCTCTTCAGGGATGTTGGAATACCAAATCAGCATAAACTGAGAGAACCACAGATAGGTCCAGAATACACTAAATCCAAACATAAACTTGCCCAAATCATGGATGTGGCTGTCGTTAACGTCTGGCAACAAACCTTTGGATTTTAAGTAGATGGTTACCATGGCAATGATGGTTACCGCTGTTACGATCATACTGGCAAACACATACCATCCAAACAAAGTGCTAAACCAGTGTGGATCTACCGACATGATCCAGTCCCATGACATCATGGATTCTGTAACAATAAAGAATACCAAGAAAGCCGCGGAAATGCGGAAGTTCTTTTTGTGGTAAGCGATGCCTTTGTTCTGGTCTTGTGCCAAAGAAAACTTACGTGAATAGTAGCGGTACAAGTTCCAACCTACAATATAAAACAACGCACGTGCCAAAAAGAAAGGTACGTTGAGGTAAGAAACTTTGCCCTGAATAATTTCATCATGCGCTACGACGTCGGCATCCATCCAAACAAAAAGGTGGTTTAGGTGAAGACCCGATAAGACCAACAATACAAAAACGATTACGGTTCCAGGGAACAAATAAGAAGTAATGCCTTCCATCACACGGAACAGCAATATGGACCAACCTGCTTGTGCGGCCCGTTGGATGGCATAAAACGCCAAAGCGCCCAAGGCAATCATCATAAAGAACAAGGCGGCCACATAGAGTGCTGCCCATGGTTTGTTTTGCAATTGGTGTAGCAAGTGTTCGTCGTGGCTGCTGTCGTGAGCATCATCGTGTGAGGCATGGGCATCGCCATGACTGTCCTCGTGCGTGTCTTCGTGGTGATCCGCTACCGCGTGGGTGTCTGTATGATGTGCGTCATGACTTCCGTGTCCGTGCGCATCTGCGACCATGGCTTTGGCCTGTTCTACGGTATCAGGTGCAGACAAAAAGCCGGAAACCAAGGCAACCGCACCCAAAACCATCAGTGCTATGGAGATAAGTTTTAATCTTTTTGAAAACGTGTACATCATCCTTACTTTGTTAATTCGGCTCTGAGTTTTAAAACATGTTGCCCAATCTGCCAACGCTCCGTAGCGTTGACCTGACCGGCATGAGATCCCATGGCGTTCTTACCATACATCAACACATGATAAATGCTGCCTTCAGTAATTTCACGGTCGGCATAGCTAGGAATACCCAAAAACTTTTCGCGCTTCATCAAGATGCCTTGGCCATCGCCTTTGGCGCCATGACAAACAGCGCAGTATATGTCGTACAATTCTTTACCTCGCGCCAAATTTTCAGGGGTTTCTTCTAGTGGAGAAGTAAGGTTGGCTTTGGCCAACTCATAGCCCTCGTTGGTGTTGGGGTAGTCATAAGGTTCCCACCCTCTTGGCACAGATCCTTCCACAGGCAACTGGGCAGCAGTACCGTCGGCAAAGGGAGCCTCGCCATAGGTGTCATAGCCCACAGATTCATACATATTTGGGAAATACTGATAGTTAGGCTGAGAGGAATCAAAACAAGCAGTTGTTGATAGAAACAGTACTCCGATAAGCATTAGTTGCAAGGTCGTTTTCATGCTTCTTCTTCTTTAAGGTGAACACTGACATCTTGCGCTCCGGTTTTTTTGAGCAGCGCGATTAATTTTTTCTCGTCTTTCCCCACAGCAACTTCCATTAAGAACTTATCGTCTGTGGTTGCAGGACTGGGATTTTCAGCTTTTTTGAAGGGCCACAGTTTGCTACGCAGATAAAAGGTGATTACCATCAGGTGGGCAGCAAAAAACACGGTCATTTCGAACAACACGGGTACAAAAGCAGGCATGTTCTCCAAAAAGGAAAAACTAGGCTTTCCACCAATGTTCTGAGGCCAGTCTTCGATCATAATGTAGTTGATCATAGTCACCGCTACAGCAAGGCCCAAACAACCAAACATAAAGGAAGCAATCGCAATGCGCGTGGGAGCCAGTCCCATGGCTTTGTCCAAGCCGTGCACAGGAAAGGGTGTGAACACCTCTTCGATGTGATGGTTGGCAGCTTTGACATCTTTTACTGCGTGGAGCAAGACATCATCGTCATCATAAACGGCATGTACTACTTTATGACTCATCGTGTGTGTTTTTGTATTTGTCTCCAGAAGACTTTAAAATCGATTTTACCTCGGCTTGGGCAATCACCGGGAAGGTACGGGCATAGAGTAGGAACAACACAAAGAAGAATCCTATGGTTCCAATAAAGATGCCTATGTCTACAAATGTCGGTGAGAACATGGTCCATGAAGACGGCAAGTAATCACGGTGTAGCGAAGTGACAATAATCACAAAACGCTCAAACCACATTCCTATATTAACTACTATAGAAATGACAAACGAGAACATGATGCTGGTACGCAATTTTTTAAACCACATAAACTGTGGTGAGAACACGTTGCAGGTCATCATCGCCCAATAGGCCCACCAATAAGGTCCTGTGGCACGGTTGAGGAAAGCATATTGCTCATATTCTACTCCCGAATACCATGCGATAAACAATTCGGTGATATATGCCACACCCACAATCGAACCAGTAATCATGATAACGATGTTCATCAGTTCGATATGCTGAACGGTGATGTAATTCTCCAAGTTGGACACCTTACGCATGATAATCAGCAGGGTTTGCACCATAGCAAATCCTGAAAAGATTGCTCCTGCCACAAAATAGGGCGGGAAGATGGTGGTGTGCCAACCGGGAATGACCGAGGTGGCAAAGTCAAACGATACGATAGTGTGTACGGAAAGTACCAAAGGGGTTGCCAATCCGGCCAATACCAAGGATACTTCTTCAAAACGTTGCCAGTCTTTGGCGCGACCACTCCAACCAAAACTCAACAAACCGTAAATTTTCTTTTGGAAAGGCTTGATAGCTCTGTCGCGTATCATGGCAAAGTCAGGCAACAAACCTGTCCACCAGAACACGAGCGATACCGATAAATAGGTCGAAATCGCAAATACATCCCATAGCAATGGGGAGTTGAAGTTGACCCATAAAGAACCAAACTGGTTGGGGATGGGCAATACCCAATAAGCCAACCAAGGACGCCCCATGTGAATGATAGGAAAGAGACCTGCTTGGATTACTGAGAAAATGGTCATCGCCTCTGCAGAACGGTTGATGGCCATACGCCATTTTTGTCTAAACAGCAGCAAAACCGCAGAGATAAGTGTTCCGGCGTGGCCAATACCTACCCACCATACAAAGTTCGTGATGTCCCAGGCCCAACCTACTGTTTTGTTGAGGCCCCAAACCCCAATTCCGGTAGAGATGGTATATATGATACACCCTATTCCCCATAAAAAGGCGGAGAGGGCGATCCCAAATACAATCCACCACTGCTTGTTGGCTTTGCCTTCCACAGCAGCAACGATATCGACCGTCACATCGTGATACGATTTGTTGCCGGTTACTAGTGGTTTTCTAATAGGTGCTTCGTAATGAGAGGCCATAGGTTTTGGTTTATGTTGTCTCTGTATTTCTTACTTTCACTTGGTACTGCACATTGGGTTTGGTGCCGACACTCTCCAACAAGTGGTACATGCGGTCACTTTCCTTAGACTGTGCAACTTTACTGTCTTTGTCGTTGATGTCTCCAAAAACAATGGCTCCTGTAGGGCATGCACTCGAGCAAGCCGTTTGGAATTCACCATCTTGAATCTGACGCCCTTCCAGTTTGGCGTCCAAAATGGTTTTTTGTGTTTTCTGGATACACATAGAACATTTTTCCATCACACCCCGCGAGCGAACCACCACATCAGGATTGAGCACCATGCGGCCCAAATCATCGTTCATGTGATAGTCAAACTCGTCGTTATTGCTGTACAAGAACCAGTTGAATCGACGTACTTTATAGGGACAGTTGTTCGCACAGTAACGCGTACCGACACAGCGATTGTACGCCATGTGGTTCTGACCTTGGCGTCCATGTGAAGTAGCTGCCACAGGGCAAACTGTTTCACAAGGCGCGTGGTTACAGTGCTGACACATGATGGGTTGGAAAGTCACTTGTGGATTTTCCGAAGGAGCTTCCATCTCACCAAAAGTGGTCAATGAATCTCCCAAACCGTTGATTTGGTCAACAGTTTCTAAATCGCCCTCAAAGGTGTCTTCTGCCGAGTAGTAACGGTCAATACGCAACCAGTGCATATCGCGCGATTTTCGAATCTCACGCTTGCCCACTACAGGAACGTTGTTTTCCGCATGACAAGACACCACACAAGCACCACATCCAGTACATGCATTCAAATCTATCGACAGATTGAAGTGATGCCCGATAGATCGGTCAAAGGCATCCCAAATATCAACTTCTGGAGAAGTGACAGGGGTTTCAATATGGTTTTTGGAGACCACAGGAACGGGGTTCCAATATGACCTATCCTTGGTGTTAAAAATCTCCAAAGTAGTTTCTTTAACGATGTCACCACGACCCATCAGGGTGTTGTGCAACTGGGTACAAGCAAATTCGTGTACACCATCAACCGCTTCAATCTGCACAGACTGAACCGATGAAAGGTTTTTATACAATGGGTAGGCGTTGACACCTACTTGCATTTCAGATTTTATACCAGCCGTTTTGCCGTAACCCACCGCCAAACCTACGGTACCTTTGGCCTGTCCAGGTTGAATCAAAACCGGCGCGGTTACAGAGGTGTTTCCTACGGTCACTTTGGCCAATCCGCCGTTGAGCGCACCGTCGGACTGGGTTTCATTCCATAAGCCCAAAGCTTCGGCATCCGATTTGGATACGGTCAGATAGTTGTCCCAAGTCACACGGCTGATGGGATCAGGAAGTTCTTGCAACCATGGGTTGTTTGCCTGTTGGCCATCCCCCAACCCAGTTTTAGAATACAACAAAAGACTGAAACCTTTGTCTTGTGCCCCGGCCAATGTATTGTAGGCATCTGCGGGATTGTCTTTGTATGTATTTGCAACTGGTGACTGCCCCACAAAGAAACCATCATGCACCGCCTTGCTCCAAGAAGCACCATTGAGAATGTTAGACTTCCAGTGTGACTGCAAGGCGTCGTGGTAGGTAGTCTCACTACCACTCCATGCCAACAATACGTCTTGAAACTGAAGGGTGTCAAAAAGCGGACGGATGGTGGGTTGTGTCAACCCATAGTGACCCGATTTAAAAGCCACATCGCCCCAAGCTTCTAGGTAGTGTGGTGTGGCAGCGACCCATTGGGCAAGACTCGCAGTCTCGTCGTTTTTCATGCCAAATGCAAGTGAAAACTTGGCCTTAGACATGGCTGCTGCAAAGCTATCTGCGTTGGGCAGTGAATAGGCAGGGTTGATTCCGGCCGTAATAATTCCTTGTACAGCTCCAGAGTTGAGGTCATCCACTAGCTGTGCCACTTCGCTCGGATTACCCTGGCGAATGGTTGTGGTGTGCTGGGTATCGATAACACGACTCTTCAGCAATTCGTTAATGGCCAATGCGATGCGCTGTGCATCTACGGAGGGCAGTCCGGTAACCACCACCGCGTTTTTGCCTGCACGCTTGAGTTGTTTGATGGCTGTGTTGACCTGCGCGGCTACTTTTTTGCTGAGTGCTGAAGTATCAAACTTACCAAAAAGGGCTCCATAAATAGCTGCCAATACTTGTTTTTGAGTAGCAGGTGTTGAAGGCACGCGAACGTCTGCACTCGCTCCAGACAAAGTCATATTGGACTCAAACTGGTAGTGCTTGGACATGCTCGCTTTGCCGTGGTGCTTGTTAGGGATGCGCCCTTTGGCGTATCCGGCACTGTGGCCTCCACCTTGCCAGTCGCCCAAAAAGTCGGCGCCGACAGAAACGATGACCTCAGCTTTGGCAAAGTCATAGGTGGGCAGCACGCGACTTCCGTAAGCGATTTCGAAGGCATCAAGTGCTTCGGCATCCGAAAGGGCATCATAAACCACATGACGGACGTTAGGAAACTGACCCAAAAAGTCAGCAATAAGTTTTTCGGTAGTTGGACTTGCAAAGGAGTGAGTGAGCAAAACCACTTCTGCATCTGCGTCTTTCAGCGCACTGAGTTGTTCTTTGGTCTGTTCGATCAAAGTAGACCAACTCACAGGGCTACCTCCATATTGAGGGCCTCGCAGTCGAAGGTTGTCATACATAGACAAAACAGAAGCTTGTACCCTAGCATTGGCGTGGCCGTTGGTGGGTGCTTCATTGTTGTTTTCTACTTTGATAGGGCGTCCTTCACGCGTTTTGATAAGCACATTGGCGAAGTCAAAACCATCTGCGATGGCAGAAGCGTAATAGTTAGAGATTCCGGGACGTATTTCTTCGGGCTGAACCACATAGGGAATCGACTTGTAAACCGGGCCTTCACAAGCGGCCAAAGAAGCTGCTGCTGTGCTAAAGCCCACATACTTTAAAAAGTCTCGACGGTTGGTTTTGGAGTCATCCATGACCTTCTGATCGCCTAGAAAAGCATCTTCGGGAAGTTTTTCAACAAACTCCTTGTGTTGTAGGTCCGTCACAAAACCATTATCCGCGTCGAGCTCTACCTCACTTTTCCAATATTTTTTTTGGTTCATCATTGTTTATCCCTTAATAATGACATTTGCCACACTCCAAACCTCCCATTTGAGCGGCCGTGAGTTTTTCAACGCCGTATTTTTTGGAAAGTTCTTCGTGAATTTTGGTGTAATATTCGTTATTGGCTACGTCCACATTGGTTTCTCTGTGACAGTTGATACACCATCCCATTGTCAATGAGGAATGTTGATACAAAATCTCCATCTCTTCAACCGGACCGTGACACTTTTGACATTCAATACCCGCCACCTCTACGTGTTGCGCGTGATTGAAATACACAAAATCGGGCAGGTTGTGAATGCGTACCCACTTGACCGGTTGCGTTTCACCAGTGTAGCGTTGGTTCTCCTCATCCCAACCGACAGCTTTATAGAGCTTTTTGATTTCGTTGGTGTAAAACTCTTTGGTATATCCTTTTTCGAGGTCTTCCTCACCATTGTACTCGGCGATATTGACGTGACAGTTCATACATACATTCAACGATGGAATCCCTGAATGTTTAGAAACACGGGCGGAGGAGTGACAATATTTACAATCGATTTGGTTGTCACCCGCATGGATTTTATGTGAATAGTGAATCGGTTGTACAGGCATATAACCTTGGTCTACACCTACTTGCATCAAATAACCGTAACCAAAATACGCACTTGAAAGCAGTAAGAAAATGACCGAGACAAATACCAAAAATGAGTTTTGGACATAAGCTTTCCACAACGGCAAACGCTTATCTTTTTCTGCTTTTACAATTTCAATTCCGTTGGCTGCAGCTATTTTTCTCAAGGTGTTGTTAACCATATACAACATAGCGATCAACATCAACAGCACCAAAACAAGTACGCCTAGAATAAAGGTAGAGGAAGTGTCATCTCCGCCTCCACTAGTTGCGGTCGCAACAGCCGCAGGTACGGCAGGCGCCGGGGGCGTAAAATCTGTATAAGCCAAAATGTTGTCAATGTCTTCATTGCTTAACTGAGGAAATGAAGTCATCACTGATTTGTTGTACTCCTCAAAAATAGCCACCGCTTGGGCGTCTCCAGCCTTGACCATGGCAGTGGAGTTTTTGATCCAACTATACAGCCATTCCTTGTCGTATTTTTCGGAAACTCCTGCCAAAGCAGGGCCCACGGCGCGTTTGTTGAGTTTGTGACAAGCCGCGCAATTGGCATTAAAAAGTGATTTCCCTTTTTGAATATCAGGTTCTTGTGCCCCGACAAAGGAAGAAAAAATAAGCGCGAGGAGGGTCGTTAGGAATATGTGGCTTGGGACAACATTTCGGTAAGAAAACCTAGTCATGTTTGTTTGGCGTAAATTCATCAAAGCTTTAGCTATGAACATTCAGCTGACAAAAGTACGACACAGCCCTCATTTTAGGAAACCTTGTGTAGGCTTAAAAATAATTTATATTTATTCTAAATTGACACATTAAAATACTGTATATCAGTTCTTTATAAAAATAATGTTATAGTCAAATTAAACAAAAATAGAAAACAAATATTGTGTGTCATGAAGAGTCGGTGTTTCTTTGTGGGCATGAAAAGATTGCTCTTTTTTGTGGTGCTGATTCCAAGCTTTGTGCTTACAGCTCAAGAAGCTGAATTGCGGCTTACATTGCCTGAAAATTTAGAGGCTGTCATGGCGCGTAAAATTGACCTAGACAAAACACGCTCTGAACAACAACAATACACGGTCCAAATCTTCTCTGGAAATTTTGATCAAGCCGAAATACAACTTGAGCGTTTTGTGGAATTTTTTCCAGAAATAGAAGCCAAATTGAGCTTTGAAACCCCCAACTATAAGATTCGTGTGGGGCGCTACGCCACCAGACTAGAGGGATTGACAGCCTTAGCAGAGATTAAAAAGAAATTCTCTCAGGCTTTCCTTTTGCTTCCTTAAAGTTTACTTGAGTTTTTTCTTGACGGCTATCTCTTGGAATGCCTCAATAGTGTCTCCAATTTTAATATCATTGTAGCCCTTGATTTGCAAACCACAATCGTAGCCTTTGGTCACCTCTTTAACGTCGTCTTTAAAGCGTTTTAGGGACTCTAAGACACCCGTGTAAACAACGACGCCTTCTCGGATGATACGCACACCCGAGTTGCGTAAAATCTTCCCATCCATAACCATACAGCCTGCGATGGTACCTACTTTGGATATCTTGAAGGTTTCACGGATTTCAACGTTGCCAGTAACTTCTTCTTTGAATTCTGGAGACAGCATGCCTTCCATCGCGTCCTTGAGATCATTGATGGCATCGTAGATAATCGAGTAGCTGCGAATGTCAATCTCTTCTTTGTCTGCCAATTGGCGGGCAGTACCCACAGGGCGTACATTAAACCCAACAATGATAGCATCGGAAGCCGAAGCTAGCAACACATCCGATTCCGTAATCGCACCCACACCTTTGTGAATGATATTGACTTGTATTTCTTCTGTGGAAAGTTTTTGGAATGAGTCTGTAAGTGCCTCCACAGAACCATCAACATCTCCTTTCAGAATAATGTTCAACTCCTTAAAGTCCCCCAAGGCAATGCGTCTTCCGATTTCGTCAAGAGTGATGTGACGTTGTGTTCGGACAGATTGCTCACGCACCAACTGGGTTCTTTTGGCTGCAATTTGTTTGGCTTCTTTTTCGTCTTCAAAAACATTGAAACGGTCTCCGGCTGTGGGTGCGCCGTCCAGACCCAAAAGGGAAACAGGAGTGGATGGCCCCGCGACTTCTACATCATGGCCGCGCTCATCTTGCATGGCTTTAACCTTTCCGCTATGGCGACCAGCCAATAGAAAGTCTCCAATCCTTAGGGTTCCTGCCTGAACCAACACGGTCGAAACATAACCTCTTCCTTTGTCCAAAAAAGCCTCTACAATCGTTCCTTGAGCAGGCTTATTGGGGTTGGCCTTTAGCTCGAGTAATTCGGCTTCTAGCATCACTTTTTCTAATAGCTCATTGATGCCTGTTCCCTGTTTGGCTGAAATATCATGCGACTGAATCTTACCTCCCCAATCTTCGACAAGTAAATTCATGCCTGCCAAACCTTCTTTGATTTTGTCAGGATTTGCGTTGGGACTGTCTATTTTATTTATGGCAAATACGATAGGTACAGAGGCTGCCTGAGCGTGGCTGATGGCCTCTTTGGTTTGCGGCATGATGTCATCATCTGCGGCGATTACAATAATGACCAAGTCGGTCACTTGGGTACCGCGTGCACGCATGGCCGTAAAAGCTTCGTGACCAGGCGTGTCTAAAAATGTAATTTTCTGACCGCTTTCCAGCTCCACACTGTAGGCTCCAATGTGCTGGGTAATCCCTCCTGACTCATCGGCCGTCACGTTGGCATTTCTAATATAATCCAACAAAGATGTTTTTCCGTGGTCAACGTGACCCATAACAGTCACAATGGGGGCACGCGGCTCTAGGCTATCTGGCGCATCTTCCTCTTCTTGGATGGCTTCCTCAATATCTGCAGTGACAAATTCTACCTCATACCCAAATTCTTCAGCTACTATGGAGAGTGTTTCGGCATCCAGTCGCTGGTTCATGGTCACCATGATTCCCAAGGTCATACAAGCCGATATGATTTCTGTAGAGCTGATATCCATCATAGTGGCTACCTCTCCGACAGTAACAAACTCAGTGACTTTAAGTACTTTGCTTTCGGCTTCCATTTGCGCCATGTCCTCCTCTGAACGTTGGCGGTGGGTGTCACGCTTTTCACGACGGTATTTGGCCCCTTTGGATTTGGTAGTTTTCCCTTGTAGCTTTTCGAGAGTTTCTCGAATTTGCTTTTGAATTTCCTCGTCGCTTGGTTCTTCTTTTACAACAGCAGGACGCGTGGATTTGCGTTTGTTGTCAGACTTACCCCCCGGTGCATCTTTGGTGATGCGTTTTCTTCTTCGCCTGCGCTCTTGGTCCGCGTTGGAACTGGGCTTTGGCTTTTCAAATTTTTGGAGGTCAATCTTGTCTCCTGCTACTTTTATACCGCTTAGTTTGGTATACTGGGTCGTGTGTTTTTTCGGGGCCTCCTCAGAAGATGCTTCTTCAGCCGGTGTTTCTTTAGAAGGGGCTTCAGTTACATCTGTTTTTTCAGATACTGCTTCCGGCTCAGTAACTTTTTGAACTTCCTTCTTCTCAGGGGTAGGCTTGGGCGCTGGTTTTTTAGGTTCCAAATCTATTTTGCCTACCTGACGTAATCCTTGGAGATCTGACTTGGCAGAAATTACCTTTTGTTTGGCCTCTTGTTTTTCTTCAATCTGCTGGCGGATGGCTTCCTTTTCCTTGCGCTTCTCCTCACTGACTTCGTGTGAGGCCTCACGCTTGGTGCGGTCGGTCTGAAAAGCATCCAACAACAATTGATATTCTTCTTGAGAAATCTTTGATGTGGGTCGGGCTTCTACCTTATGACCATGCTCAGCCAAATGATCCACCACACGATCCAACGAGATGTTTAACTCACGAAGAACTTTGTTGATGCGAATTGTTTTTACTTCAGACATACCTTGTTTTCAAATTCAAAAATATAAATTTCCAGCGCTTTTAACCTGAAAATTCAGCACTTAATATATTGCGTACTTCGACTATCGTCTCTTCTTCCAAGTCTGTACGCTTTACCAAATCGGATACTTCTTGCTCCAGCACACTCTTGGCAGTGTCTAGACCAACTTTTCTAAATTCTTCGATAATCCATGCTTCGATTTCGTCAGAGAACTCTGTCAGTTCAACATCTTCTTCAGCACCTTCACGATAAACATCGATTTCATAACCGGTCAATTGGCCCGCCAATCGGATGTTAAAACCGCCACGACCAATGGCTTTAGACACCTCCGAAGGATCCATAAATACTTCAACACGTTTTTGCTCCTCATCAATGGTCATCGAGGTAATTTTTGCAGGACTCAATGCACGCGTAATGAGCAATTGGGTGTTGTTGGTGTAATTGATCACATCAATGTTCTCGTTACCCAACTCACGTACAATTCCATGTATTCTGGAACCTTTCATCCCGACACAAGCACCTACAGGATCGATGCGGTCATCGTATGAGTCGACCGCTACTTTGGCTTTCTCACCGGGTACGCGGACCGCTTTTTTGATGGTAATCAGGCCGTCAAAAACTTCGGGGATTTCTTGTTCAAAAAGTTTCTCCAAAAACTTGGGGGATGTTCTTGACATGATGATACTAGGCTTGGTGCCTTTGAGTTCCACACTCTCAATAATTCCACGCACATTGTCACCTTTTCTGTAAAAATCAGAGGGGATTTGTCGGTCTTTGGGGATGACAATCTCGTTGCCATCATCGTCTAGCAAAATCACTACACGATTGCGTACGTGGTGTACTTCAGCTGTGTAAATCTCACCCACAAGATCTATAAACTGCTTGTAGATAATGGTGTTGTCGTGCTCGTGGATACGGGCAATCAAGTTTTGTCGAAGGGACAAAATGGAACGTCGGCCCAAATCGGAAAGCTTTACTTCTTCTGACACGTCTTCACCTACTTCAAAATCAGGCTCTATTTTGCGGGCTTCTGTGAGTTCGATTTCCTCATTGGGATCCTCTACAGCACCGTCTTCAACAACGATGCGGTTGCGCCAGATTTCCAAGTCACCCTTATCGGGGTTGATGATGATGTCAAAGTTGTCGTCGGTGCCAAATTTGCGTTTGAGGGTGTTGCGAAACACCTCTTCCAATATCGCCATAAGGGTCACACGGTCGATGAATTTGTCGTCTTTAAACTCTGAAAATGATTCGATTAATGCGAGATTTTCCATTGCGGGGTTACTTAAATTGTAATTGAACGGTTGCTTTTTGAATGTGGCCATAGGGCAAGCGCACTTGCTTGGCCACGGTGTGTTTTCCTTTTCCCACTGGTTTGGGCTCTCGAGCCTTCCAGTGAAGGGTAATGTTTTGATCGTCTGCCTCGGTCAGGGTGGCTTTGTAGGACTGATTGTCAGCGGTTTCTACTACCAATTTTCTGCCGATGTGTTTGCGGTACTGACGGGCAGTTTGCAAGGGAGTCGATGCGCCTGCCGAACTGACTTCCAAAGAGAAATCTTGGGCCTCACGGTCCAAATTGTGCTCGATATGGCGGCTGACAGCCATACACTGCTGGAGAGTCACCCCCTTGTCACCGTCTAGGGTAACACGAATGCGCGCCAGCTCGTCGATCTGCAAATCGATCAAAAACAAATCGGGCTGCGCTGCCAAGGCTTCTTCCAAAAGGGTATGTACTTTTTTTGTAAACTCCATTGTTTAGAAATAAAAAAGAGGACGCTGTCCCCTTCCGTAGTTCCACAAAATCGAGGCAAATATACAGAATATTATTGGATTTTATACCTTTGATACAGAACCGCCCCAATATCTGTTCTACTAACCGACCTTACAGCCAGACTTCGGTATTGCAACATTTTTTGGGGAAATAATTGGAATTATGAAACGAGTTGTGATTTTTATAATTGCTTGCTTTGTTGTTTTGACGGCTTTAGAAATCGCATTCCACTTTGTGTCGGGAGTGCTTTTTCCATACTTGAGTAACGAATAAGTGCAAGCTAAAATCCCGAATTTATTACATTCGCAGGGATGGAAACCTATGCCAACGCACTGTTATACGCGATCCCAGCTTTTGTGGTGCTGATGTCTGTGGAGATGCTCTATGGGTATTGGACCAGCAAACAGACCTATGTGTTTATGGACACCATCGCCAGTTTGAGCTCGGGACTGACCAATATCCTCAAAGACACCCTTGGGCTTGCATTGATACTGATATCCTACCCTTGGTTAGAAAACACGCTTTCATTGGTTGAAATCTCAGCCACGCCTTGGCTCTATTTGGCGGCCTTTGTGTGTATAGACTTCGCCTCCTATTGGTCACATCGGCTCAACCACAAAATCAATGTGTTTTGGAACCAACACATCATCCATCACAGCAGCGAAGAGTTTAATATGGCTTGTGCGCTCCGTCAAAGTATTTCCAATCTGTTGGGCTATGGGGCTTTGTTTTTGATTCCTGCCGCCCTACTTGGCATTCCAGAGCAAGTTATTGGGCTGTTGGCGCCCTTGCATTTGTTTGGGCAATTTTGGTACCACACGCGCCATATTGGCAAGTTGGGTTGGTTGGAGTATATCATCGTAACACCGTCTCAGCATCGGGTACATCACGCCATCAACCCCATCTATATTGACAAAAACCTGGGGGCCATTTTTTGTGTTTGGGACCGTATGTTTGGGACCTTCCAAGAGGAATTGGACGAAGAGCCACCTGTGTATGGGGTGCTCAAACCTGTACGCACTTGGAACCCCGTACTAATCAACTTTATGCACCTATGGAGCCTGGCACAAGATGCATGGCATACCCGCAACTGGAAGGACAAACTCCGCATTTGGGTGAAGCCTACCGGTTGGCGCCCAACAGATGTGGCTCAAAAAAGACCCCTGCAAACCATAAAAGACGTACACCATTTTGAAAAATATGCGCCAACAACTTCCAATAATCTCTCCTATTGGGCTTTATTTCATCTTTTGGCCACACTTGGCTTGTTGTTACAAATGTTGTACAATTTCGCATCCTTAGAGTCGGCTCAGCTAATGGAAATTGGGTTGGCTTTGTTTGTAGCTGTGTTTGGTTACACCAGTGTAATGGACGGCAAAAAATGGGCTTTACGGTTTGAACAACTGCGGAGCTTTCTCACTTTTGGTTGGGCACTGCTGGTGCTACAACAAGATGTGAGTATTTACTTGCCTTGGTTGGTTTATGGCGGGCTGTCTGGGTTGCTGGCTGTTTACTTGGCTTTCAAAAAACAATAGAATTAAAACAAAAAAATCCCGCAAGTAGCGGGATTTTTGTTGGCCTACTAGGGATCGAACCTAGACTCTTCTGAACCAAAATCAGACGTGTTGCCAGTTACACCATAGGCCAATTTGTATCCTCCGTTTACAAGCCGGAAGCACACTTCTGCCGGTTTTTAATCTGATTTTGAATCAGACCTGCCTGCCGGCAGGCAGGCGTGTTGCCAGTTACACCATAGGCCATTGGAGGTGCAAAAGTAAAATAAAGTTTTTGGAAGACCAATACTTTGTATTTGGATTTCACTCCAAAATGAGAAATGTGTACTTTCGTACCTCGTTTCAATTCGTTTGCATGAACTACAATCAATGGAACAACCTTCTGGGTTGGGCAACATTTGCCGTGGCACTTGGCACCTACATACTCACGGTAGAACCCACCGCCAGTTATTGGGATTGTAGCGAATACATAGCCACTTCAGCCAAACTCCAAGTAGGACACCCGCCGGGGGCGCCCTTTTTTCAGATGGTGGGTGCTGTTTTTGCTGGGTTGGCGCCTACGGCAGAACACATCGCCCTCGCAGTAAACATGATGTCGGTGTTGGCAAGTGCATTTACGATTTTGTTTTTGTTTTGGACCATCACCCGATTGAGCAAGCGATTACTAGACCCAAATAACCAAGGGAATCACAATGCAGGAATTTTTGTGGCTGCTGCTGTAGGGGCATTGGGCTTTGCTTTTTCAGATAGTTTTTGGTTTAACGCCGTTGAGGCGGAAGTGTATGCCATGGCGACCTGCATACTGGCAGTTCTTTTTTGGCTGGGCTTGCGTTGGGAAGCCGATATGCACACCCCACGTGGAGATCGTTGGTTGGTGCTGATTGCCTTTGTAGTGGGGCTTTCTTTTGGCGTGCACTTTATGGGATTGTTGACACTCCCAGCCATCGGCATGCTTTATTATTTTAAGAATACCCAAACGATTACTATTAAAAACTTTGTACTGGCCAATGTCATTTCAGTGGCCATTTTGTTGTTTATTTTCAAATTGTTGTTGCCTTCTACCTTGGCCTTCTTTGGGTATGCAGAGGTGTTTTTTGTCAATCAGGTGGGCTTGCCGTTCAATTCCGGTACCGTCATAGCTGGCACAGCCATCACAGTCTTTTTTTGGTTCGCGCTCAAATGGACACAATCCAAACAATGGGTGCAAATCAATACCGCCCTGCTGTGTGTGCTGTTTATCCTCATAGGTTTTTCTTCGTGGATGATGCTGCCCATACGCGCCAATGCCAACACGGTCATCAACGAAAATGCTCCTACCGATGCGCGCTCCCTATTGGCATACTACAATCTTGAGCAATACCCTGACACCCATTTGTTCTACGGCCCCATGTTTACGGACATGTACGCCGGGCAAGACCCTGACAATCCCTATGTGGACGACAAACCCAAATATGAACGTGATGAAAAAATAGGGCGCTATATCGTAGTCAACGAGTGGGAACAAGCACGCATCAACAGCAATAGTGCTCATGAAGGCATACTTCCCAGAATGTGGAGTAGTGGGAACGCGGTCAACTATATGCGTTATTTTGGGGTTGTAGATTTTGATATCAAAGCTGAATATCGCAATGAGCAAGGACTGATACAGATGGTCAATGAGTTTATTGGCCGTTGGAATGAGGGGGATGCAGATGTAGAAGACTATCACCGTTTTTTACAACAATTTGGTTCCTACTTGGACATTGAAAAACCCTCCTTTTTTACCAACCTCCGCTATATGTTTGAGTTTCAAATGGGCTATATGTATTGGCGGTATTTTATGTGGAATTTTTCAGGACGCCAAAACGACATTCAAGGCAAACTAGACCGCACCAATGGCAATTGGATTAGCGGCATTCCTTTTATAGACAACTGGCGCCTCGGGTCTCAAGACGCGCTCCCAAGTGAGTTGCAAAACAACAAAGCCAAAAACAAATACTACATGCTGCCTTTGCTGTTTGGGCTTTTCGGGCTGTTGTTTTTATACCAACAAGACCCCAAACGCTTTTGGGTGGTGTTGTTACTGTTTTTGTTTACAGGATTGGCACTAAAGGTGTATTTGAACGAACGTGTTTTTGAACCTCGAGAAAGAGACTATGCACTTGTGGGTTCTTTCTATGCCTTTAGCATCTTTATTGGATTTGGCGTGCTGGCTCTGGCTACTCGCTTACGTACATTTTTGCAGCCCAAATTGGCCGTGGTATTGACAGCCATTTTTAGTTTGTTAGCTGTTCCTGTGCTGATGGCTTCTGAAAACTGGGACGATCATGATCGATCTGGCAGATATACGGCCCAATCGACTGCCAAAGCCTATCTGGACTCTATCGAAGAAGGAGTTGATGCCATGATTTTTACCATAGGTGACAACGATACCTTTGCCTTGTGGTATGCCCAAGAGATTGAAGGCTATCGGACAGATGTGCGCAGCATCAATACCCAACTTTTGGCAACCGATTGGTATATCGATCAGCTGAAAAGAAGAACCTATGAGAGTACACCCATACCCTCTCAACTCAAACATGCCCAATATGCCTACGGAGTCAGGGATTATATCAAACACGAAGCGCTTTTGGACAGCGTGCGTTGGGATATTGATGACTTTATGAGTTGGGTAAGCAGTGACCACCCACGTACCAAATACAAACATTTGTTGCAACAATACGGTGCTGACATGGAGCGAATCCCAAAAGCTACTCAAGAGTTGGTTTACTATCCCACCAACAAAATTCGAGTGCCTGTCAACAAAGAAAACGTGCTGAAAAGTGGCTTAGTAAAACCCCAAGACGCTGACTTGATTGTAGATTATATCGATATAGATCTGCCTACCTCTGGGCTATACAAAAACCGCTTGTTGATGCTCGACATTTTGAAAAACAACGACTGGGAAAGACCTATCTACTTTACGGGAGGTAGCTATGATGAGGAAGAGTATTTCTGGATGAAAGAGTACCTTCAACTCGAGGGCTTGGTCTATAAATTGGTACCGATTCGTACGCCTATGAACCCGAACAATCCATACCAAATGGGGCGTGTTGATGCTGAGAAAATGTATGAGGTTGTAAAGAAATGGGATTGGGGGAATGCTGACAGCCCGAACATTTACCACGACCCCGAAACCCGAAAAAACAGCATCTCTTTCCGTTCGAATATCAGCCGATTGGCAGAAGCACTGATTGATCAAGGACAGTCAGAAAAAGCCATCGAAGTACTCGACTTGGCCATGGACAAGATGCCCCTAGAATCCTTCGGCTATTACAGCCTACTTACCCCTTTTGTGGAAGCCTACTACAGCGCAGGGGCGCAAGCCAAAGCACAAATATTGATGCAGCAGTTGTCCAAAGGATACAGGGAATATATGAACTACTACGCGGGCGTGTCGCTGGATGACCAATACAGTATGTCTCAAGAATTGCTGGCTTATGTAGAACGCTACCGAAGTCTGGTCGAAGCTGTTGTGCAAGCCCGAGATTTTGAGGTACTTCCCGAGGAATTTGGGCTGTTCTATGAATCAATTTTGCCATTCAGATATTTCTACGGAGACTATGATTTTTATGCAGAATTCCAACCCTTTGTATCGGCTTTGTACAAGGCCAATGACAACGCGAGTGGGCTAAATTTATATGAAAAAATAGCTGCTGCCTATCAAAACAGACTGGAATTGTACACCAGTGTACAAGAGGAAGATTTGGCTTACTACACATCTTCCATCAACTTGGATATAGAAGCCTATCGATCCCTACTGGAAACCTTGGAAAGACACGAGCAAGACAAAAAAATTATTGTGGAAGCACAACAAAAGTTTGATGCTGCTACCACCAGATACGACAGTTTGAATCTTTAGAGGAAATCTTTCATCAAAGAAATCAGGGTGTTGGCATCTTGCTCACCACTCTGACGCCATACCATTTCGCCCCCTTTATAAATCATTAGGGTAGGCAGGCCTTTTACGCGCAAAGCTTCAACCAACTGTGGATTTTTTTCGACATCGATTTTGATGACTTTGCCCTGGTCGCCCATGGCAGCGGCTACATCACGTAGTACTGAATGCATCTCACTAGCTGTTTCTCCCCACTCTGTGTAGAAGTCGAGTAGGATTGGAATTTGCGCATCTATTAATTCACCAAACTTAGACATGGTTCATTCAAATTTAGGATATGCTTAGAGCAAAAATACATTTTTATGGTTAAAATGATGTTAAACCGCTTTTTTTAAGGTGATTACGCTGATTTCGGGCCATATTCCGAAGCGCCCTGGATAGGCCAAGTAGCCAAACCCTCGGTTGACATTGAGGTACTTGTTGTTTTCCTGATACATCCCTGCCCAATAAGGGTAGCGCCATTGAACAGGACTCCATTGAAACTTCCCCGGTATTTCTATTCCGAATTGCATGCCATGCGTATGACCGCTCAGTGTCAAGGGGATGTGGACGCGCGCATCTTTGACTTTGAGTTGCCAATGCGAAGGGTCATGGCTCAACAAAATTTTAAAACTATCTGCTTGCAAACCGTTAAGGGCTTTGTTCAAATCGCCCTTTTTCTTAAAGCCACCTGCACCCCAATTTTCGACACCCACTATAGCGATGGATTGCCCTTGTTTTTCAATAAGCTTATGTGTATTTCGAAGTAGCTGGAATCCCATTTGCGCTTGGATTTCTAATAGCCGATTGAAATTGGCGGTTTTGTCTTCGGGGCTGTTCCAAGGCACATAGTCACCATAGTCATGATTGCCTAATACAGAATAGACCCCATGTTTGGCTGTAAGGGTTCCAAAAAGAGATTGCCATTTTTGGAGTTCGTCCGCACGGTTGTTCACCAAATCACCGGTAAACAATATTACATCGGATTGCTGATCGTTGACCAAATCAATGCCGTACTGTACCCGTTTGTAGTTGTCAAAACTCCCGCAATGGAGATCAGAAATTTGAGTCAATTGAAAACCGTCAAATTGTTCAGGCAGATCCTCAAAAGCAAGCTCGTACCTCAAAACCTTGTAATTGTATCTGCCCTTAAAAATTCCATATATCAAACCTGCCACAGGAAGGGCGGCCAACCCTAATGCCAACCGACTGATAAATTTTCTGCGGCCCACCCAAACAGGGCCCAATTCGGGAACAAAAAATGCGATGACAGCTCTCAAAACACGTGTAATGTCTTCAATCGCCAAAAAAGCGACCACCAAGCTTTGGAAAACAAACAAAATGATGTAAAATCCAAGTGCGTAGTTACGCGCTGATTCTTTCTGAGGGTCACTTATACCAAAGAACTGCCAATTGAGGTTTAGAAAAACCAACACACAGCACCCCCAATACAAACCCATAAGCCAACGAGAAGGTGTGAGGGTGCGCAACGCCTGACCCGCATAACCACTCAACAGCAAGAAAAAAAACAGGAAGATGATCCAGCGTATCATGACCCAAAAATACACTTTGATGAAGATATAACGAATTCCGAATTTAAGCCCTATTTTTGAGCTTAGCCCATGGCCGAACAAAAAAGACTCTTTCTTCTCGATGCCTATGCCCTTATATTCAGGGGCTATTATGCATTTATCAAAAACCCGAGGATCAATTCCAAAGGCATGGACACCAGTGCCATTATGGGTTTTACCAACTCACTGCTGGATTTGATTCGACGTGAAAAACCCGATTATTTGGCGGTGGCTTTTGACAAAGGCGGGTCTGTTGCCCGAACCGAGGTTTTTTCAGATTATAAAGCCAACCGTTCCGAAACTCCTGAAGCCATCAAAATCGCGGTGCCTTATATCCATCAGATTTTGGAAGCCATGCACATACCCATCATAGAAAAAGAAGGGTATGAGGCCGACGACATCATCGGGACCTTGTCCAAACAAGCGGAAAAAGAAGGATTTCAGATCTATATGGTTACCCCTGACAAAGATTTTGCGCAATTGGTGTCAGAAAATATATTCATGTACCGCCCCGCACGCATGGGCAACGGCATTGAAATTTGGGGAATCCCGGAAGTACAACAAAAATTTGAGGTCCAAGAGCCCGAACAGGTCATCGATTTTTTAGGCATGATGGGCGACTCGGTAGACAACATACCCGGATTGCCGGGCGTGGGTGAAAAAACCGCCAAAAAATTCTTAGCCGAATATGGCAGTATGGAAAATCTACTGGCCAACACCCATGAGCTTAAGGGCAAAATGAAAGAAAAAATCGAAGCCAACAAAGATTTGGGGCTTTTGTCAAAAAAACTGGCACGTATCATGCTAGATGTGCCGGTGCAGTTTGAAGCCGCCCAATATACCCTCGACAAACCCGATACCGATAAGGTCAAGTCCATATTCCAAGAGTTGGAATTTCGGCGTATGACAGAAACCTTTTTAAAACTGTTTGCGGAAAGTTCGCCAGCTCAAGAAGTAGCCGATCCCCCTACACCCACAGCGCCCCAAGCCTTTGATTTGTTCAATCAGCCGGGCACAGGAAATGTGCAAGCGGAGAGCGGCTTGGCCAGTTTGTCTGACACCTCGCATCTGTATCAAACCATTGAGACCGACAAGGAAAAACAACTGCTGTTAGATGCCTTAATGAAACAAAAATCGGTCTGTTTTGACACTGAAACTACCGGATTGGACCCATTGACGGCAGAGCTGGTCGGCATTGCTTTTAGCTGGCAGGCACATACGGGCTTCTATCTTCCGCTTCCTGAAGATCGGATGGCGTGTCAAACCACACTTGAGTTATTCCGACCGTTTTTTGAAGCGACTGACATCGAAAAAATCGGGCAAAATCTCAAATACGATCTGAAGGTATTATTACAATATAATATGGAGGTCAAAGGTCCCATGTTTGACACCATGATCGCTCACTACCTGATCAACCCCGACATGCGCCACAATATGGATGTGCTGTCTGAAACTTATTTGGGCTACAGCCCGCAATCCATCACCGAGCTTATCGGTAAAAAAGGGCCCAAACAACGCTCTATGCGCGAGGTGCCTCTCGAACAGCAAAAAGAGTATGCGGTTGAAGATGCGGACATTACCTTTCAGCTTAAAAATCATTTTACCAAAGAATTGCAAGCCAACCATTTGGAAAAACTCTTCCGCGATATCGAAATTCCTTTGGTGGCCGTCTTGGCAGATATGGAGCGAGAAGGCATTCGCATTGATGTGGAGTACCTAAAAAAACTCAGCAAAGAATTTGGCGCAGAGGCGCTAACCTTAGAAGAACGTATTTATGAACAAGCAGGCGAGCGCTTTAACCTAGCTTCTCCCAAGCAGTTGGGCCCCATTTTGTTTGACAAACTCAAACTGGTCGACAAGCCCAAAAAAACCAAAACAGGTCAATACTCCACAGCCGAGGACGTGCTCTCGTATTTGGCCAAAGACCATTCCATTGTAGCCGATATTTTGGAATGGCGGTCGGTCCAAAAACTCAACAACACCTATGTGGCAGCCTTGCCCGAAGAGGTCAACCCTGCGACAGGGCGTGTGCATACCCAATACAACCAAGCAGTTGCAGCCACTGGAAGGTTGAGCAGCAACCACCCCAACCTGCAAAACATACCCATTCGAACCCAAAGGGGTCAGTTGGTACGCAAAGCCTTTGTGCCGCGAAATGACGAATTTATATTGCTTGCTGCGGACTATTCACAAATCGAATTGCGGGTAATTGCTTCGTTGAGTGGCGACCCCGAAATGCAGTCTGCTTTTATCAACAACGAAGACATTCATGCCAGTACGGCCGCTAAAGTTTTTGGCGTACCCCTCTCTAAGGTAAGTCGTGAGCAACGCAGCCAAGCCAAAACGGTTAACTTTGGGATTATCTATGGTGTTTCGGCTTTTGGACTCAGCAACCAGACCAGCCTCAACCGAAGCGAAGCCAAAGATCTTATAGACGCTTATTATACCACCTACCCACGCCTCAAGGCTTATATGGGTGAACAAGTGCATTTTGCCCGAGAAAACGGCTATGTAGAAACCGTGTTGGGTCGCCGTCGCTATCTCAAAGACATCAACTCTCGAAATCCGGTTGTACGGGGGGCTGCCGAGCGCAATGCTGTCAACGCACCCATACAAGGGAGCGCTGCCGATATTATCAAAATCGCCATGCTGCGCATCCACCAAAAGCTCAAAGCATTTGAGTCCAAGATGTTGTTACAAGTACATGACGAACTGGTATTTGACGCCAAGAAAAGTGAGTTGGAAGACCTGCAACAAATGGTCAAAACAGAGATGGAGCAAGCCTTTACACTCGACGTACCTTTGGTGGTAGATATGGATACAGGTACCGATTGGTTGGCAGCGCATTAACAGAGAAATTTTATTTTCAAAAGGTGGTTTGCTTTTTTCCCTATTAATTGTACATTTGCAGCCCAATTTCGGTCAACCGAAGTTATTGGGTAAACGATTTAAAGAAATTCTAGTGGATTCATTGAGTTACAAAACCATCTCCGCCAACAAGCAAACCGCTGACAAACAGTGGGTGGTGGTCGATGCCGAAGATCAGATCCTTGGGCGCTTTTCGTCCAAAGTTGCCAAGCTGTTGCGCGGCAAGCACAAACCCAGCTACACGCCTCATGTGGATTGTGGCGACAATGTGGTGGTGATCAATGCCGAGAAAGTCAAGTTGAGCGGCAACAAGTGGGAGGCCAAGTCTTACATCCGTCATACAGGGTATCCTGGCGGTCAGCGCAGCTTGTCTGCCACCGAGCTTTTTGCCAAAGACCCAAAGCGACTGGTTGAAAAAGCTGTTAAAGGCATGTTACCCAAAAACAAATTGGGTGCCGACTTATTTCGTAATCTCTATGTGGTGACTGGCAACGAACATCCTTATGATGGCCAAAAGCCTACCGCTATTAACATCAACGAATTGAAATAATATGGAAGTGATTCATAAAATTGGTCGTCGTAAAACTGCTGTTGCTCGGGTATATCTGTCTGAGGGTAAGGGAGACATTTCGATCAACAAAAAACCATTGGCCGATTATTTTCCAACCGCTACCCTACAGTACAAAATCAACCAACCCTTGGCCCTAACTGAAAGCCTTGGGAAGTTTGATCTGAATATTTCTGTATTGGGCGGAGGACCCAACGGTCAGGCAGAGGCTGTCCGTTTGGCCATTTCTCGTGCTTTGTGTGCCGTCGACGAAGACCACCGCGCCGTACTTAAACCAGAAGGTTTGCTTACACGCGACCCTCGTATGGTAGAACGTAAAAAGTTTGGGCAGAAAAAAGCCCGTAAGAAATTCCAATTCTCCAAACGTTAACAGTTTGGTAGCATTGGCTTATACATAAGTTCATTTAATAGTGTCTAATTTGTTGCCATTAGTTTAGCATCTAAATGTTTGAGGCCGAAAAAAAACGCCACTCAAATATTGCTAATCAGGGAACGTAAACGAAAACAACAATGTCAAAAATCGAAGTAAAAGAATTACTCGACGCAGGTGTCCACTTTGGTCACCTCACACGCAAGTGGAACCCCAACATGGCGCCCTTCATTTATATGGAGCGCAATGGTATCCACATCATCAATTTGTACAAAACGGTTGCCAAAATCGAAGAGGCCCAGCAAGCGCTACACAAAATCGCTGCATCGGGGCGTAAAATCCTTTTTGTAGCTACCAAAAAACAAGCCAAGGACATCGTGTCTAAGGCAGCGTCTGAAGTCAACATGCCCTACATTACAGAGCGTTGGCCTGGAGGTATGCTTACCAACTTTGTGACCATTCGCAAGGCTGTTAAAAAAATGGCTGCCATTGACCGCATGAAAAAAGACGGTACGTTTGAAACCTTGTCTAAAAAGGAAAAACTTCAAGTAGACCGTTTGCGAGCCAAATTGGAAAAAAACTTGGGTTCAATATCCGATATGACACGATTGCCCGGAGCCTTGTTTGTCGTTGACATTCGCCGTGAGCATATCGCTGTTCGTGAAGCCCAAAAACTCAATATCCCCATTTTTGCAATGGTCGATACAAACGCCGACCCAAGAGAAGTGGACTATGCCATTCCTGCCAACGACGACGCTTCAAAATCGATCGACAAAATTTTGGCATTGGTCGCCCAGTCTGTGGGTGAAGGCCTAAGCGAGCGCAAACAAGAAAAAGCAGCTGCTGAAGCTGCCGAAACAGAAGGAGAAGTAGTTCCTGAAACAGCAACCGAAACTGAAGAAGTAGTTGAAGAAGCTGCTGTGGAAACCCAAGAGGTTGTTGCGGAAGAAGCTGATATTGAAGAAGCCCCTGCTGAGGTTGAAGAAATTGAGGAAGAGGAAGCTACTGAGGAAGAAACTTCTGAAGAAGAGCCCGAAGAAGAATCAAAAGAGGAAGAATAAAAATTTAAACCCCTACGCATGTCAAAAATTAGTGCTGCAGATGTAAACAAGCTCCGTAAATCTACCGGAGCCGGAATGATGGACTGTAAAAAAGCCTTGGTTGAGTCTAACGGAGACTTTGACGCCGCCATTGAAATTTTACGTAAAAAAGGACAAAAAGTGGCTGCCAACCGAGCCGATCGCGACTCCTCTGAGGGTGCTGTAATCGCTCGTGTAAACGCAGATGCCACTGCAGGAGTGATTGTGTCTGTGAACTGTGAAACCGATTTCGTTGCCAAAAACGATAGCTATTTGGCTTTGGCCAACAAACTGGCCGACTTGGCTCTTGGTTTCGATAGCTTGGACGCTTTTTTAGCTGCCGATTTTGAAGGTATCACAGTAGCTGAAAAGCTGACCGAGCAAACCGGGGTGATCGGAGAAAAGATTGAAATCGGTGGGTTTGAACGCTTAGAAGGTGCTTTTGTGGGCTCATACATTCACGCTGGAAACAAAATCGCTACCCTAACCAGTTTGTCAGCCAACGTGGATGGGGCTGGCGAAGCTGCCAAAAACGTGGCCATGCAAGCCGCCGCTATGAACCCCATCGCCCTTAACGAAGAAGGGGTCGATGCGGCTACAGTTGAAAAAGAAATCGAAATTGCAAAAGACCAATTGCGTCAGGAAGGCAAGCCCGAAGCCATGTTGGACAACATCGCCAAAGGAAAACTTAAGCGTTTCTTTAAAGACAACACTTTGGTCAACCAAGATTATATCAAAGAGGCCAAACAAAGTGTTGCTGAATATGTAAAATCTGTAAACAGCGAACTTACAGTAACCGGATTTAAAAGGGTGGCTTTGGTATAAAGCCTAACCCTTTCATGTAGAACAATGCCTTGGTTTTCCAAGGCATTTTTTTTGGTATCTATTTTTCAGGGGCTAAATGGTTATATTTGCAGGAAATCTCCTCCATGCATTACAAACGCATATTACTTAAACTCAGTGGGGAAGCGCTGATGGGCGATCGAGCCCACGGGATTGACCCCGAACGCTTGGCTGCCTACGCCAACGAAATCAAAAATGTTGTCGATAAAGGGGTTCAAATAGCCATCGTCATTGGCGGGGGCAACATCTTTCGCGGGGTAGCAGGCGCCAGCAATGGCATGGACCGTGTGCAGGGTGATTATATGGGTATGCTTGCCACCATTATCAATGGCTTGGCGCTACAAAGCGCATTAGAGGATGCGGGGGTACAAACCCGACTCCAAACGGCTCTTAAGATTGAGGCCGTTGCTGAACCCTATATCAAAAGGCGGGCCGTACGCCACCTCGAAAAAGGGCGTGTCGTGATTTTTGGCGCTGGGACGGGAAATCCGTTCTTTACCACAGACTCCGCTGCCGTTTTGCGTGCCATCGAAGTCGATGCAGATGTTATTCTTAAGGGGACTCGTGTGGATGGCATCTACAATGCCGACCCGGAAAAAGACGCCAATGCCACCAAATTTGATAATATCAGCTTTAAAGATGTCCTTCAAAAAGGCCTCAAAGTCATGGACTCTACCGCCTTTACGCTCAGTCAAGAAAACGACCTGCCGATCGTTGTTTTTGACATGAATACGCCCGGCAATCTTGAGCAAGTAGTTTCAGGTGCACAAATTGGTACTACCGTCAAATAAATTACCATGGAAGAATTGACTTTACTTTTAGACATGACCAAAGAGGCAATGCAAAAAGCACTTGACCATCTTGAAAAGTCTTTTGTCAACATACGTGCCGGAAAGGCCAACCCCAATATGTTGTCGGGGGTTAAGATTGAATACTATGGCGCACAAACTCCGTTGAGCCAAGTAGCCAATGTCAACACTCCCGACGGACAAACACTCTCTGTGCAGCCTTGGGATAAAACCATGATACCTGATATCGAGAAAGCCATATTGGTTGCCAACTTGGGTTTTAACCCGATGAACAATGGTGAATCGGTCATCATCAACATACCACCGCTCACCGAAGAGCGTCGCCGCGAATTGGTCAAACTGGCCAAAGCAGAAGCAGAAAATGCAAAAGTAGGGGTGCGCAACGCGCGCAAGGACGCCAACAATGAAATCAAAACATTTGACCTGTCTGAAGACCAAAAAAGCAATGCCGAGGTGGATGTACAGTCATTGACAGATGGCTATATCCAAAAGATTGATGAAAAATATGCTGTAAAGGAAAAAGAGATCATGACGGTCTAAGGACTTTTGTGTTCGTAACATTGCTATGATAGAATGGATCAATACGCGTTTTTGGGGCGCTGTCGCCTCGCTTATCCTGCGTAATCGTGTTTTTTTTATACTTCTAGTCGTTGTTGCTACCGTTTTTCTGTCGATGCAGTGGAAAAACATGCGCTTTAGCTTTACAGAAGCAAATCTGCTCCCCGATAACCATCCTTTTAACGTAGCCTATTCTTCGTTTGTAGAAAAATTTGGTGATGAAGGAAATATTATTGTTTTGGCTGTGCAAGACTCGGCTTTGTTTACCAAACAAGGAATCGCTGATTGGAGCACGCTGACCCTTTCGTTTCAGGAGGAAGAAGCAGTACGTTCGGTGGTAGGGATTGGCACCCTGGAGGAACTCAAAAAAAATAATGCGCAACAGCGTTTCGAAATGGGTCCTATCGCCAACCAACAACCCAAAACAGACCGCCAAGCTGGTGCACTCAAAAAAAATTTGTTTGAAAAACTTCCGTTTTTCAAAGGGCTGCTGGTGAGTCCAGAGAATGAGGTGGTGCAAACACTGATCTACCTAAAAAAAGAAGCGGTTAACAGTGGTTTACGACAAGATTTTGTCAACCAATCTCTGATTCCCAAAATTGCAACTTACGAAAACGCAACAGGAAATGATGTGCGTGTTTCGGGCATGCCCTACATACGTACCATCAACGCAGCGACCATATTAAACGAAATCGGTTTGTTTGTGGTGGCGGCTACCTTGGTCACAACACTGATTTTCTTTTTCTTTTTCCGCTCCTACCGCGCTACGTTTATCTCAATGGTCGTGGTAATTATTGGGGTTATGTGGGCCTTTGGGGTGCTCGGGCTGATGGGGTATGAAATTACCGTACTCACGGCTCTCATCCCCCCTATTGTGATTGTGATCGGTGTGCCCAATTGTATTTTCTTAATCAATAAGTATCAACAAGAAATCAAAAAACACGGCAACCAAGCACGCTCACTCCAAAGAGTCATTTCCAAAATCGGAAATGCCACCCTGATGACCAATATGACCACTGCATTGGGATTTGCAACCTTCACTCTCACCAACAGCAAACTGCTCAAAGAATTTGGCTTGGTGGCCTCCATCAACATCATGCTGATTTTTGTGTTGTCGCTGCTTATTATCCCCATCATGTATAGCTATATGTCAATTCCCAAGAAAAAACACTTGGCCCATTTGAGCAGAAAGTGGATGACGGGATTTGTGGATTGGATGGAGCGTATGGTACGTCACCAACGCGTAGGGGTCTATTTTGTGTCTGTGATTGCACTGATGCTCAGTGTGGCAGGCATGTATCAAATCAAACTATCGGGTACCATCATTGATGACCTCCCTAGAAACACTTCCTTTTTTGAAGACATTCGGTTTTTTGAGGATCAGTTTAATGGTGTCATGCCCATTGAAATTATGATTGATACCAAAAGAAAAAACGGAGCTACACGACTCTCTACACTAAATCGGTTGGAAAAACTAGATATCTATATAAACGAAATACCAGAGTTGTCACAGAGTGTCTCTGTACTGAATGTGGCCAAGTATTTCAAACAAACATATTACAATGGAAACCCAAACTACTTTCAATTGCCCACGCGTCAAGAAAACAGCTTTATTGGTTCGTTTGTTAAAAATATGTCGGGTGAGGCTAGCTTATCGGGAAGCCTAATAGATAGTACAGGGCAGTTTATTCGGGTTTCTACCATGCTGAAAGACGTTTCTACAGCTCGTATGGAGGCCATAGAAGCGGGGCTTATGTCAGAAACCGCCAAACTTTTTCCAAATGAAAATTTTGAAGTCACCCTCACAGGCAAAGCACTCGGCTATTTGAAGGGGACACGTTTTTTGGTGCGCAATTTGGTTGTGTCACTTTCAATTGCCATTCTGTTGATTGCTTTGTTTATGGCTTATACCTTTCGGTCATTTCGCATGATTCTGATATCGCTAATTCCCAATATCATTCCGCTGATTCTCACAGCTGGTATGATGGGTTTTTTGGGAATACCCATTAAACCCTCCACCATTTTGGTGTTTAGCGTAGCATTTGGAATATCGGTCGATGACACCATTCACTTTTTGGTCAAATACAGACAAGAGCTTCAGGCCAACAAGTGGCGTATTAAAAAATCTGTTTACGCGGCCTTACGAGAGACCGGTGTGAGTATGTTTTACACTTCTATCGTATTGTATTTTGGATTTTCTGTGTTTATGATTTCTAGTTATGGTGGTACAGTTGCCCTAGGTGGTTTGGTGTCTACAACCCTACTGTTTGCTATGTTAGCCAACCTGATACTTTTGCCATCCCTTCTACTCTCTTTAGAGGAAAGCATTGCCAACGAACGCACACTCAAAGAACCTCGTTTTGACATCCTCCCTGAAGAGGATTCATAAACCACCGGCCAGTATAGATACAAAATGGAGTATATTTGCAACTGAATTTTTTGTCCATGAGCCAGCACAGTGTTCAAGCGCTATTAGAAGGAAAAGCATTGCATCAAGAAATCGAGTTGTACGGTTGGGTACGAACCTTTCGAGCCAACCGCTTTATTGCTATCAATGACGGTTCGACCTTAGAAAACCTTCAATGTGTGGTCGATTTTGAACAGACAGATGAAAACCTACTCAAGCAAATCGCCACAGGTGCTGCACTACACATCAAAGGTACTTTGGTAGAAAGTCAAGGCCAGGGACAGAACTATGAAGTTCAAGTCAGTAGCCTCACCATATTGGGCGCCTCTGATCCCGAAACCTATCCAATACAACCCAAAAAACATTCTTTTGAGTTTTTACGCGAAAAAGCGCATTTGCGAGTGCGCACTTCGACCTTTGCGGCCGTGATGCGGGTAAGGTCGGCGCTGTCATTTGCCGTGCATCAATACTTTAGAGACAAAGGTTTTTATTATGTACACACTCCAATTATCACTGGGAGTGATGCGGAGGGGGCAGGAGAAATGTTTCGTGTGACAACCCTAGACGCTAAAAATCCACCCAAAAATGAGGACGGAAGCGTGGCATTTGAAGAAGATTTTTTTGGTAAAGAGACCAACCTGACCGTTTCGGGTCAACTGGAAGCAGAAACCTATGCCATGGGCTTAGGTAAGGTCTATACGTTTGGGCCTACTTTTAGGGCGGAAAACTCCAACACCTCCAGACACCTAGCCGAGTTTTGGATGATTGAGCCCGAAGTAGCTTTCAACAACTTGGACCAAAACATGGATTTGGCAGAAGATTTTATCAAAGGTGTTTTGGGATATGTTTTGGAGCATTGTCAGGCAGACTTGGCGTTTTTAGATCGCCGTATGGCTGACGAAGAAAAAACCAAACCCCAAATCGAGCGCAAGCCTATGGGTCTGTTGGAGCAATTGCGATTTGTGGTCGCTCAACAATTTGTACGGGTGTCTTATACAGAGGCCATAGACATATTGCGTCAGTCCAAACCCAACAAAAAGAAAAAGTTTAAATACCCTATAGATGCGTGGGGCGCAGATTTGCAAAGTGAGCACGAGCGCTATTTGGTTGAAAAACATTTTAAATGTCCTGTCATTCTTTTTGATTATCCAGCTGGGATCAAGGCTTTCTATATGCGGTTAAACGATGATGGAAAAACCGTTCGTGCCATGGACGTATTGTTCCCTGGAATTGGTGAGATGGTCGGAGGGTCGCAGCGAGAAGAACGACTCGATATTCTCGAACAGCGTATGAAAGCGATGGATATTGACCCTAAAGAACTCGACTGGTATTTGGACCTTCGAAGGTTTGGAACGGCGCCTCATGCTGGCTTTGGTTTGGGCTTTGAGCGATTGGTGCAATTTGCGACCGGCATGTCCAACATTCGCGATGTGATTCCCTTTCCACGCACCCCCCAAAATGCTTCTTTCTAAAAATGGGTATTGATTTGCGGTATTTTGTACCTTTATCCTATTAAGGTGCTGGTATGCTCAAACAAGAACTTCAGTTAAAACTAGCGCAAAAGCTGTCGCCCCAGCAGATTCAGTTGATGAAGCTGATTCAGTTGCCTACACTTTCTTTTGAGCAAAGACTACAACGAGAAATTGAAGAAAACCCCGCACTAGAAACCGGCCGTGAGGAGTTAGAGGACGACGTTGTTGCTGTCAATGAGGAGGAAGAGCGAGAGGTCATAGAAACCGATGACATCAACATAGATGAGTATCTGAGTGATGATGAAATTCCCGACTATCGACTCAGAGCCAATAATTATGGTCCCGACGATGAAGAAAAACAAGTTCCTTATGCGGCCGGGCAAAGTTTTCATCAATATTTAAGTCAACAACTTAGCACCTTCAATTTGGACGAACGCCAAGCTCAAATCGCCGCTTTTTTGGTGGGTAGTATTGATGACACAGGTTATATCAGACGGGCGCTTTTGGACATTGTCGATGACTTGGCATTTATAGAGAACTTTTACACCGATGAGCAAGAGGTCAGCCAAGTATTACATTGGGTACAGCAGTTAGATCCTGCCGGGGTGGGCGCAACCAGCCTGCAAGAATGCCTGATGCTACAACTACAACGAAAAGAACAAACCGCCGAAGTGGCTCTTGCGCTTCAGATTGTATCAAACGGTTTTGATGCCTTTTCCAAAAAGCATTTCAGCAAACTATTGGTCAAATTTGATGTAGGTGAAGACCAACTCAAAGAAGCCCTTGAGGAAATCGGAAAATTGAATCCCAAACCGGGTGGTGCCTATGCTTCTAATACCAAAATCAACAGCCATGTGGTGCCGGATTTTAGCATACAGATAATCGATGGCGGTTTGCAACTACAACTCAATGGCAGAAATGCCCCCGATCTGCATATTTCTGGAGCCTACAAAGAGATGCTCGCAGGCTATAAAGCCTCGACAGTAAAAAGTAAATCTCAACAAGAGGCTGTGCAGTTTATCAAACAAAAACTCGACGCTGCCAAATGGTTTATTGATGCCATCAAACAACGAAATCACACTTTGTATATCACTATGCGTGCCATCATGGACTATCAAGAGGCCTATTTTATGACGGGTGATGAACAAAAAATCAAACCCATGGTACTTCGAGACATTGCCGACCGCATTCAAATGGATATTTCTACGGTGTCTCGGGTGGCCAACAGCAAATATGTCGACACGCCTTACGGAACCAAGCTGATTAAATCTTTTTTCTCTGAGGGCATGACCAACAGCGAAGGGCAAGATGTTTCTTCTATCGAAATTCGTCATGCATTGGAAGCCATCATCGACCAAGAGGACAAATCCAAACCCCTCACAGACCAACAACTCAAAACCCTACTCAACGAAAAGGGCTACCCCGTAGCACGGCGCACTGTGGCCAAATACCGAGAAATTATCGGAGCTCCCGTAGCACGATTGCGCAAACAACTTTAGTCCAACATATCGGACAAGCAAGACGCTAAATCATATTTGGGAGCCCAGCCCCAAGCCGACCTAGCAAGGCTGTCGTCCAAAGTCCTAGGCCAAGATGCAGCAATCTTTTGGCGGTAATCAGGTGCATAATTCAAGGCAAATGGATAGCCTTTTTTGTGAAGCGCATCAGCAAGAACTTGCGGTGTGAGACTAAAGCCCATCACATTGTAGGCAAAAGCACGGTGTAATGGTACATGCGGGGCAGACATCAACTGCATAACCGCACTTACCACGTCGTTGATGTAGATCATGGGGAGTTCGGTGTCTGCTGCCAAAAAACAAGTATAAGGCTGGCCTTTTAGAGCCGCATGTACCATTTCGACCACATAGTCGGTAGTACCCCCGCCGGGTTCATCCATAGATAGTACGCCCGGCAATCGAATGGAGCGGATATCGAGGCCGTACTTCAGGTAGTAATAGTTCATCAACTTTTCACCCACCAACTTACTGACCCCATATATGGTCGTCGGGTTCATATCCGCATTTTGGGGGGCAAAACTTGAGTTTTTGTCTTCCCCATAAGCTGCTATCGAACTCGGCCAAAAAATTCGATTGATCTTGTGGGTGATGGCAAGCTTTGCTATATGCTGAAAACTTTGCATGTTAAGGTTCCATGCCATAAAAGGGTCTTGCTCCCCTTTGGCAGAGAGCGTGGCAACCAAATGATAAATACAGTCAATCTTATGTGAAACGACCAGGTGCTCCATCTGCCCATAGTCCAACACGTCGACCTGGGCAAAATCATAGGGAAGTTTTTGATTTGGGCTTCGAATGTCGGTAGCCAGCACATAGTAATTTTCTGACATATACAAGGCCTTGGCCAAAACGGTTCCTAATTGGCCCAAAGCACCGGTAATAAGAATTCGATTCATGAATATATTAAAGATTTGGTTTATTTTAGTTAAATATATAACACCTTATCCTAACGCCCAAATGCAAAAAAAATTTACAGAACGTATCACTGACGAATTAGAATCGATTGCCCAAAGCGGGCGTTTAAAGTCCGAACGCATCATACTTTCCGCCCAAGATGCACAAATCAAAGTAGAAAAAGGCAAGGATGTACTGAACTTATGTGCCAATAATTATCTAGGGTTGGCCAACCATCCCAAGCTCCTACAAGCAGCCACGAAAGCCATAGAAAGCCATGGCCTTGGGTTGGCGTCTGTGCGATTTATCTGTGGTACCCAAGATATCCACCGCGTTTTGGAACAAAAAATTGCTTCATTTTTGGGTACCGAAGATGCCATATTGTACGCAGCGGCCTTTGATGCCAATGGCGGACTATTCGAGCCTTTGTTTGGGCCTGAGGATGCCATCATCAGCGATGCGCTCAATCATGCCTCTATCATAGATGGTGTCCGGCTGTGCAAAGCCAAAAGGTTCCGATATGCCCACAACGACATGGAAGATTTGGAAAAACAGCTTCAAGCAGCCGAGGGCAGTCGCAACAAAATTATTGTTACCGATGGGGTCTTTTCTATGGATGGAACCATCGCCCAATTGGACAAAATCTGTGATTTGGCACAACGCTATGGCGCCTTGGTGATGTCTGACGAATGTCATGCCACCGGGTTTGTTGGGCCCACCGGCAGGGGAACACACGAAGAGAAAGGCGTTTGGGGCCAAGTAGACATACTCACAGGCACTTTTGGAAAAGCCTTGGGTGGCGGATCGGGTGGGTTTACTTGTGGGTCCAAAGCGGTAATTGACCTACTACGTCAAAAATCGAGGCCCTATCTTTTTTCCAATACCCTCGCACCGGCGTTGGTCGGCGCTACCATAGCTGCTTTAGAACTACTTGAAAAAGACACCAGCCTATTAAATAAGCTCAAAGAAAACACCAAGTTCTTCCGATCAAAAATAGTGGCCGCAGGTTTTGATGTCAAACCGGGCACCCACCCTATAGTTCCCATCATGCTATATGATGACCATCTGGCCCAATCTATGGCACACAAACTATTAGAAAAAGGGGTTTATGTGATTGGGTTCTCTTATCCAGTGGTGCCACAAGGTCAGGCGCGTATCCGAGTACAAGTGTCTGCCGCACATAGCCAAGAACAGCTCAACAAAGCGATTGATGCCTTTACGGCAGTGGGAAAAGAACTCGGGGTAATATAGATTATTCTTCGTATTCGGTATAAAACACCTCCAACTTTAGTCTTAAATCTGGATTGCTATGGTTAGGGCCAGCCAATACGGTTCCTAATGGATTGCCAATCATGGAAGCGGGGACTTCCACATCATTCAGAGTGGTGGTATTGGCAATGTTTAAAATATTTGAGGTGACAGACAATCCTAGGGATACGTTTTCAAAATCCTCAGGGTTTCTTAACAAATTGCTCAAATGTTTGGTCAGGCGAAATTTGTAGGAGACAATATTATTAGCATCATCATATTGAGGAATCCCCCCATAATTGATTTTGATTTGATCGGAATAATTCCCCCCACTGTCATCAATGTCAAAGTCAATGATGGGCACATGGTTTGTTGCGTCGAACAGATACAAGCGTTCGGGCTGTGCTATGTCACCCATCAATGCTGTTTGGGTTTGATCGACATAGAGTATCAGGTTGGCCTCATTAACCAGCCAGGGGCGCGATTGCAGTTCTTCCAACAAGACTTGACCTGAAATTCCTGAAAACAAATCAATTTGAGCCATTATCCCAGGACCTCCTTTGAGGTAGATGTTTTCTTGATTGTCATTCCCGGAAACTGCACTCATCACATCTGCTGAGAAACCGGTTTGAGCAAAAGTATTAAACCGAATCCCACTCATTGAAAGCGTCAAAGAACTCGATGCTGCCTCAACTATGTAGTCCTCTTGTACAGTTGCATCTCCCTCTTCCTTGAGCACCAATTTTTGGTAATCATATTCAACCATGAGCTGACCGGCCGAGAAATTGAGCTGCATCAATATGGGGCTAGATTCAGCGATACTCATTACCAAACCTTGAAAATACATTTGAAAAGCCTCGTTACTATCGAGCTCCACACCACCTTCTTTGTCTAAAATTTCTTGAAACAATTCCGTGTTTTGTAATGGAATGCGTAACCTAGGGCTCAGGCGTTCATCGACTTCTTCAGACTCATCTACGTCCTCAGTCGTGGGGTCATCCTCCTTGTAGGTGACAATTTCGTTAAAATCTAAGGTTATATCTCCATCAAATAATACAGTCGGCGCATGACCCAGTTGTAAAAGGTCAAAATCAGAATAATAGGCTTGCCCCTCTTCAAAATTGGCATTGGGGTCTAAGGTCCTCAAGTAGTAATCTGACTTGTGTATTTGAAAACGCACTTGTTCAAGGTCTCCATATACAGAATTGATTTCATAAGAATTGGCACCTGCATCTGGATGTAACGTATCCTCATCAACATCATCATTAATGCCATCACCATCTGTGTCTGGGTTTAAGGGGTTGAGATTCGGGTTACGGGACTCTTCTGTGTCACTTAAGTTGTCTCCGTCTGAATCACTAGTAGGGTCGTTGGGATCTACGTCTAAGGCGTCTATAACGCCATCGCCGTCAGAGTCGCGCTGATTGGTTAGAAAAGGGATTTCTAGCCAAACGGCTGTTACCGTTTCTTGCTCATCGTGAGCAGGCTTATCAACCGTGTCTGACTGTGTTCCGTTGGCCTCAGTATCGGCATTGACAGTCCCAAAAATGTTGACGTAATTTAGAGGCAGGCTCACTTGTGTGGTAAAAGTTGCAGACAATTTTCCATAGACAGGGTCTTCAATATGCCCCAATTGGAATTGGTTCAAATTGTCTGTACGAACCACACCCACTTGGTGATGAGAAACCGCTACACCAAAGCTTTCACTTTCAAACAAAAAAGAACTCCCAGGAAGGATTTGTGGGTCAATATCATTGAATTCTTTGGTGCAAGACAGCAGTGCAGTCATTACCCCCAATGTCATCACGGTGGTTTTGTGTCTGAAAGTCATCTTAGATTAGCTTAAGATTTGGTTCATGTAAAACGACTCATAATTGTCCTCAAAATCACGTTCTTGCACAAAACTCATGGTAGGCTTACCGGATTCGAGAATGGTCTTTTTCAGTTTGGGGTCAATTTCGTTGTCTGCAATAATGATTCCATCTGAATATTCGACAGCGCTTTGAGCCAATGCCGTATAATCCGGGTTGGATAAGCCGTTTAGTGCTACAGCATCTATGCCGTCAAAGGCAATCTTAGAAGCCAAATCTTTAGACAGGCTCTGTTCAAACGGAGTATCAAAAAATGAAGTCACAATTTTGGTGTTGGCCAACAACGGATCGTCGGCATAGTATTTTTTGCAATATAAGGGCATCAACAACGAAATCCATCCTTGAACGTGTATGATATCGGGCGCCCAATTCAATTTTTTTACCGTCTCAATGACACCTTTTGCGAAGAAAATAGCACGTTCGTCATTGTCGGCATAAAGGTTGCCATCCTCGTCTTCTGCCAAACGTCTTCCTTTAAAATAGTCTTCGTTATCGATAAAATAAACTTGCATGCGTTCCTTTGGTATAGAAGCAACCTTGATAATCAAAGGCATATCAATATCATTGATAACCAAGTTCATTCCTGAAAGACGTATGACCTCGTGAAGCTGATGACGACGCTCGTTAATTAGTCCGTATTTAGGTATAAAAATCCGTGTTTGCCCACCTCGGTCGTTGACCATCTTTGGAGCCTCGAATGACATATTGGACAACTTGGACTCAGGAAGATAGGGCACTACCTCAGACGAAACATACAAAACTCTTTTCCCTGTCATAAAATGCCCTTTATCTAATTTGTAGTTGGGAAAGCAAAATTACTAAATTTAAACCGATTTATTACGAATTCCCGACTTTTGGGGCTGTTAAACTTTTGCAAAAATGCCTGTAATTCAATGCCTTCCTAAACTTGAGGAATTTAAAAAATCTCATAGATCCCTTAAGCCACAGGGGTTGGTGCCCACTATGGGGGCGCTACACCCAGGTCACTTGTCTTTGATTGAAAAAGCGGCAAAAGAAAACGCCTTCACCTGGGTCAGTATTTTTGTAAATCCCACCCAATTCAACGACCCCAAAGACCTCCACAAATACCCAAAAACTTTGACTTCTGATTTAGAAGCCATACAAAAAATAGCTCCTGAAGCTTGTGTTTTTGTGCCCACGGTTGAGATGATGTATCCCGATGGGCTTCAGGTGCATTCCTATGATTTTTTGGACTTGGATATCAGTATGGAAGGCCTCCACAGACCCGGTCATTTTCAGGGAGTAGCTACCGTAGTCCAGCGTTTGTTTGAACTCCTAACCCCAGATATCGCTTATTTTGGAGAAAAAGATTTTCAACAACTCAAAATCGTAGAGTTGATAGGAGCAAAAATGCAAGTTGAGATTCAATCATGCCCCATAGTAAGAGAGGACAGCGGCTTGGCCATGAGTTCTAGAAACCAAAGACTTACTGCCACTCAAAAAGAACAAGCAGCTGTGCTTTACGACATTCTAAAACAAGTCAAAGCAGCCTTTGGAAAAGTTTCCATAAAAAAACTTCAACAGATTGCTGAACAATCCTTGGTGCCATTTCCTGATTTTACATTGGAGTATTTCGAAATTGCAAACAACCAAACCCTGAAAAAAGTGCAACACTACAGCCCAACAGTATCAAGTAGAGCTTTTATTTCGGTTTGGGTAGATGATGTGCGGCTTATCGATAATATGTTGCTCAATTGAGTATATTTGTTGCATGCTTATCGAAGTCCTAAAGTCTAAAATCCATCGCGTAACTGTTACGGGCGCTGAACTTCATTATGTGGGGAGTATCACCATCGATGCCGCTTTGATGGAAGCTGCCCAATTGGTTGCCGGAGAGAAGGTTCAAGTAGTCAACGTTAACAATGGAGAACGTTTGGAAACCTACGTTATAAAAGGTGAAAAAAACAGCGGTGAGATAACCCTCAACGGGCCCGCTGCACGAAAAGTTCAAAAAGGTGATGTGATCATTATCATCAGCTATGCGCACATGAGTCCGCAAGAAGCACAATCCTTTAAACCCACCGTTCTTTTCCCAGAAACCGAGACCAATACACTTCGTTAATTTTGCCTAAGTTTCTATCTAAACTGCTGAAAACTGCCATTCCTCTTGGTATAGGTCTGTTTTTTGTCTACTACTCCTATGCCAATACCACTTCAGAACAGCGTACTCTAATTTGGAAATACATTCGGCAAGCAGATCTCTACTTCGTGGGGCTATCCGTTTTGTTCGGCATTTTGAGTCACTTGTCTCGTGCCTATCGTTGGGGTTTTTTACTAGAGCCTCTCGGATATCGACCTCGATTTTTGAATTTGGTACTAACAGTCCTCATTACCTACGTCTCCAATTTGGGCATTCCTCGATCGGGTGAGGTATTGCGATCTACTGCCTTAAGAGCCTATGAAAAAATTCCTTTTGAAAAAAGCTTTGGAACAGTCGTCATGGAACGCCTAGTCGATTTGTTGCTTCTGTTGATATGTATTGGGGTTGGCGTTTTGCTTGAAAGAGACATGGTACTTTCTTTTTTTGAGGGAACTGCCAACAATAATAGTAAAATATGGTTTACAGCTATGCTACTGTCATTTGGGGTGTTGTTTTTTTATTGGGCCCGCCAAACCCAACACCCATTAGGTCAAAAAATCCGAAATTTTAGCCAAGGACTTCTCAGTGGTATAACCTCCATTCGAAACATGCCCAATGCGGTGTGGTTTTGGATACATACCTTTTTTATATGGGCTATGTATTTGCTCATGTTTTGGGTGATCCAATTTGCGCTGCCCGGGGCAGCATATCTAAACCTTTCTGCTCTTTTCCCTGCTTTTATTGCAGGTGGTTTGGCCATGTCGGCTACCAATGGCGGTGTCGGATTGTACCCAATTGCAGTTGCGGCAGTATTGTCCCAATATGGGCTACCCTATGAATTGGCCCTAGCCTATGGCTGGATTATGTGGACAGCACAAACCGTGATGGTGGTGTTTTTTGGCGGGATTTCCTTTTTCCTGTTGCCTGTTGTGAACAGAAATAAATAAGTATCTTCGAGGCACTATGGCGCAAGTGAAAACAGCCTTTTTCTGTAAAAATTGTGGTACCCAATATGCCAAATGGCAAGGCCAGTGTCATGCCTGTAAAGAGTGGAATACCATAGTCGAAGAAGTCCTTCACAAACCCAAAGTCGAAGTGTGGCAAAATGTTTCCAATGGGCAATCCAATACGCCTGTTTTGGTTCAAGATGTCTCGTCGGATCAACAAAAACGTGCCAAGACCAATGACCCTGAGCTCGATCGAGTATTGGGGGGCGGTGTTGTACCGGGTGCTTTGGTGCTTTTGGCCGGCGAACCAGGTATTGGAAAATCTACACTATTACTACAACTGGGGCTTCAAGTGCCTTACAAAGTACTGTATGTGTCAGGGGAAGAAAGTTTGGCTCAGATCAAATTGCGCAGCAACCGGATGAATGGATCTACTGAAAATTGCTTTCTGCTTAACGAAACCCATGTGGAGCGCATCCTAACCCAAGCCCAACAACTCCAGCCTGATTTGATGATCGTCGATTCGGTGCAGACCCTACATACCGACCTGATAGACAGTGGTGCGGGGAGTGTATCTCAAATTCGAGAATGTACATCCGCTTTACAACGCTTTGCCAAACAAACCCATATTCCTGTGGTCTTGGTAGGACACATTACCAAAGACGGCATGATTGCCGGGCCCAAGATTTTGGAACATATGGTCGATGTGGTCTTACAGTTTGAAGGAGATCGCAATCATATGTACCGTATCTTACGAACTCCCAAAAATCGATTTGGCGCTACCGCAGAAATTGGTATTTATGAAATGCTATCTAGTGGTCTCAGACCCGTGGTCAACCCCAGCGAATTGCTTATTTCCAACAAAAGTCAAGGACTGAGCGGGCATGCCATTGCTGCTACTTTGGAAGGCATGCGTCCGATGCTCATCGAATGTCAAGCTTTGGTCAGTTCGGCAGTGTATGGAACTCCCCAACGAAGTTGTACTGGATACAACGCCAAGCGACTTAATATGCTGCTAGCGGTATTGGAAAAACGCGCCGGCTTTACATTGGGTGCCAAAGATGTCTTTCTCAATCTTGCCGGAGGTATCCGAATTGAAGACCCTGCGCTAGATCTTGCAGTCGTTTCCGCTGTGCTTTCTAGCAGTTTAGACGTCGCCATCCCCGAAGGCTATGCGTTTGCTGCTGAAATCGGGCTCTCGGGAGAGCTTCGCAATGTGGCGCGCATGGAGCAGCGGATTCAAGAGGCCGAAAAACTTGGCTTTCACACCTTGGTCGTAGCCCAAAAGACCAAAACCACAAGTAGCAAAATCAAAGTCGTTCCGCTCGACAATATCCGCAGTCTGGTCGATTTGTTGTTTTAGGGCGCAGGGTTGGGAATCTCTGCATGCACCCCATTGATGGCTGCTATGACGTCCTCGCTCAGTTCTAAATGGACGGAATCTATGTTTTCTTTAAGCTGACACATTTGTGTAGCCCCAATGATGTTGGAAGTCACAAAGGGTTGTTGGGTCACATAGGCCAAAGACATCTGTGTTAATGAAATTGCGGCATCTTCAGCAATTTTTGCATAGCGGTCTGTGGCATCTTTGCACTGCTGACTGCTGTAGCGCGCCATGCGTGGAAACAAATCCAAGCGGCTATTCTTAGGAACAGCACCTCCTCTGTATTTGCCGCTCAATACGCCAAAAGCCAATGGCGAATAGGCCAACAGACCCACACCTTCACGTATGGAAACCTCCGCATTGCCAATCTCAAACAACCGGTTGAGTAGTGAGTACGGGTTTTGAATGGTCACCATACGGGGCAAACCCGTTTGTGCCAAGGCCATATAGCGCATCACCGCCCACGGGTTTTCATTCGACAAACCGATTTGGCGAATTTTTCCGGACTTGATTAAGGAGTCCAATGTTTCCAAAATGGAAGTAAAATTTTCAACCCACAAGTCGTCAGGGTTGTGCGCATAGTCTCTGACGCCAAACATATTGGTTGTGCGTTCGGGCCAATGCAATTGATACAAATCAATATAGTCTGTCTGCAGTCTTTTTAGACTGCCATCCACAGCTTCTCGAATCGAGTCGGGAGAAAATCCTGTGGTACGGATATGAGCCGTATAAGCCCCAGGGCCTGCAATTTTGGTCGCCAATACCACCTTGTCACGATTGTTGCGTTGGGCAAACCAGTTGCCGATAATGCGTTCGGTTTCGGCATGGGTCTCCGCGGTTGCGGGTACAGGATACAATTCGGCAGTATCAAAAAAATTGACCCCCTGGCCTGTAGCATAATCCATCTGTTCAAAAGCTTCCTCTTGGGTGTTTTGCTTCCCAAAAGTCATCGTGCCTAGGCAAATCTTACTCACCTTTATGTCAGTGTGTGGAAGTTTTGTGTATTTCATCTGTTCATATCGCTAAAGAAACGCCCACAGGGCAATGATCGGAATGGTAGGCATTGGGCAATATAAAAGCCCTTTGGATGTTGGGGGTAAGGGGTTCGCTGGCCAAGGCATAGTCTATGCGCCAGCCTTTGTTATTGGCACGGGCGTTGGCCCGATAGCTCCACCAACTGTAGTTATGAGGCTCCGCATTGAGATGGCGGAAAGTATCCGTAAATCCGCTTTTGATAAAAGCATCAAGCCAAGCCCGCTCTTCAGGCAAAAAACCCGAAACTTTGGCATTGCGGATGGGGTCGTGAATGTCGATGGCTTCATGACAAATATTGTAATCACCACAGATAACCAAATTGGGATGGCTAGAACGCAAATCATCCACATAAGTTCGAAAATCATCCATGTAGCGGAACTTGGTAGCCAGTCTTTCAGGATTGGTGCCCGAAGGTAAGTACAGGCTCATCACAGACACCTCATCAAAATCAACACGCAAGTTGCGGCCTTCAAAATCCATATAGTCTATGCCTGTGCCATAAACCACTTGTTTGGGTTCTCGTTTGCTTAGAATGGCAACGCCGCTATAGCCTTTTTTTTGAGCCGGATACCAATAGTGATAATTATAGCCCAAAGCCTCAAACAAGCTTGGGTCAAACTGTTCAGGGTTGGCTTTGATTTCTTGTAGACACAGCACATCGGGATTGGCCGCGCGTAGCCAGTCCAACAAGCCTTTGTTTAGGGCTGCCCGGATGCCGTTAACGTTGTATGAGATGATATCCATAAAAAGCGAAAATACATAACGAAAGTTTAATATCTTTGGCTAAACCAAATTTTATGTCATGAAAAAAATACTCTCATTTATTTCTGTTTTTCTCTATTGTCTGATACTCTTTTCGCAGGAAGAGCCTGTAAAGGTGGAGATTGTCAAAGATTCTTCTTTTGAATTTGCAGATCCTTTGGGCAAGCATGAACTTCGGGTCAATATGTTGGATTTGTTGGTGTCACCTGCCCTGCATTTCTACTATGAACGCGTGGTCGATGCATCCAATGGATATGGGGTTTCGGTCTTCGCAGACCTAGGTGATAACGAAGTGAGCTATCAAAATTTTTCAGTGAATCCTTATTACCGCTTTTATTTCTTTAATCGCAAGGATTATGGCGCGCGTGGCTTGTTTGTAGAGGCATTTAGTTCTTTGGCTTCGGTCAGCTTTTATGAGCTAGAAGACGAGTTTCAAATCTCTTTAGGGATGAGTGTGGGGCGTAAATGGGTAAACCGCAATGGGTTTACGTTTGAAGCGTTTCTGGGTATTGGGCGCTATCTGCTCAACCCTAATGAAACCCATGAAGCACATGGTCGGATTGGACTATCCTTAGGCAAGCGTTTTTAGCAGTTCGCTAAGGCTTTTTTTACTGAAACCGCATCTCCGACAACGGTACCCAATTCCGAAATGGCAATACGTTCTTGAACCATACTGTCTCGATGGCGCAGCGTGACGGTCTGGTCTTCCAAGGTTTGGTGATCGACGGTCACACAAAAGGGCGTTCCGAGGGCATCTTGGCGTCGGTAACGACGTCCCACAGCGTCCTTTTCATCATAGGCGACTTCCATATCCCACTTTAGAGCGTCAACAATTTGTCGGGCAATGTCAGGCAAACCATCTTTTTTGACCAATGGCAATACCGCCACCTTGGTAGGTGCCAATACCGGTGGCAGTCGCAATACAGTACGCGAGGAGCCGTCTTCCAAGGTTTCTTCTTGAAGGGAGTGAGAAAAGACAGCCAAAAACATGCGATCCAAACCGATGGAAGTTTCCAACACATAAGGCACATAGCTCTCGCCTCGCTCCGGGTCAAAGTACTGGAGTTTTTTTCCTGAATATTTTTCATGGCTTCCCAAATCAAAATCTGTACGGGAATGAATCCCCTCTAATTCTTTAAAACCAAAAGGAAATCTGAATTCTATATCACAAGCCGCATCGGCATAGTGGGCTAGTTTGTCATGGTCGTGGAAACGGTAATTGTCTTCACCCATTCCCAGCGATAGGTGCCACTTAAGACGGGCTTCTTTCCAGTGGGCATACCATTCTTTCTGACTGCCCGGCGGGATAAAAAACTGCATTTCCATTTGTTCAAATTCGCGCATGCGGAAGATAAACTGCCGTGCCACGATTTCGTTGCGGAACGCCTTCCCGGTTTGGGCAATACCAAAAGGCAATTTCATACGCCCTGTCTTCTGGACATTTAAGAAATTGACGAAAATTCCTTGTGCGGTTTCCGGACGCAAATACAAGTCGGTGGCGTGTTCTGCAGAAGCCCCTAGTTTGGTGCCAAACATCAGGTTAAATTGTTTGACATCAGTCCAATTTTTGGAGCCCGACACTGGGCAGACAATTTCCAGTTCTTCAATCAGGGCTTTGATGTCTGCTAAGTCTTCCTTTTCCAAAGACTGGCCCATTCGTGTGAGAATGGCACTTCCTTGTTCTTTATAGCCCAATACCCTTGGGTTGGTGCTAACAAATTGTTCTTTGTCGAAAGCATCGCCAAAACGTTTGGCGGCTTTGTTGACTTCTTTTTCGATTTTAGCATCCAACTTGGCTACATAGTCCTCGATCAACACATCGGCACGGTAGCGTTTTTTGGAGTCTTTGTTGTCTATCAAAGGATCGTTAAAAGCATCGACATGGCCCGAAGCCTTCCACGTGGTGGGATGCATAAAAATGGCCGCATCCAAGCCGACAATATTTTCGTTGAGCTGAACCATGGCCTTCCACCAGTAGTTGCGGATGTTGTTTTTAAGCAATACGCCTTGTTGGCCATAATCATACACAGCGCTTAGGCCGTCATACACATCGCTCGAGGGAAACACAAAGCCGTATTCTTTGGCATGGGCGATGACTTTTTTGAATTGATCCGTTGTTGACATGGCGCAAAAATAACGTTTCTTTTCGTAAATTGTCAGAGACAAACAGCCCCAATGCGTTCTCTTTTTGTTGATCTTGTGCAAGTGTTCGTTCCTAAACTATGTTTGGGTTGCCATTGTAATCTCCCTCATTCCCTGCCACAATTGTGTTTGGAGTGCCTAGAAAAGTTGCCACAAACCCACTATGAGCAATTCCCAAACAACCCTCTATACAGGATACTCAATAAAAGAGTCGCCATTGTAGAAGCCACCGCATTGTATTTTTTTGAAAAGAGAGGGCTTTTACAAAAACTGATTCACCTACTCAAATACAAAGGGCAATACAAGATAGGTGTATTTTTTGGGCAAATATTAGGTGGAAAAATGGCAACTAGCAAACGAGTAACTTACAGCCTCATTGTGCCAGTGCCTTTGCATAAAAAAAGACAGCGCAAAAGGGGGTATAATCAGGTGGTGGGCTTTGCAAAAGCACTGGCGCAGCGTTTGAATATTCCTTACAAGGACAAATTATTGATACGCCACAAACCTACCAAAACACTGGTCCGGATGACCCAAACTGAAAGATGGACACAAGTCCATGATGCGTTTGAAGTTCGCAACACCAACACACTCAAAGGGCATCATGTGTTGTTGGTAGACGATGTGGTGACTACAGGAGCTACCTTATCGGCTGTTGTGCAGTGTTTGACTGCTTGCGAAGGGGTTTTGGTGTCTGTGGCCGCCATTGGCTTTGCACAATCGCCGCTTCCTTAGTCGTGAAAATAGTCGTTTCTTTGTGGTAATGAAGCGGCCTGTAGAATTCGTTTTGTTTGTGTTGGTGGCACTGATGTTTGTGCAGTGCGCACGCCGTGGTAACCCCACTGGAGGGCCGGAAGATGAAACCCCTCCGGTGCTTATTCGCGCCCTACCCGAATTAAATTCTACCCAATTTGACGATTCACGCATCAGACTGTATTTTGATGAGTATATCAAGTTGAACAAACTCAAAGAACAACTCATCATTTCGCCGCCACTGCCCTCATCGGCCTACACAATATCGCCTCAAGGAAGTGCCGCCAAATACATTCAAATCGATTTGCGTGACAGCCTGCGAGCCAACACCACCTATAGTTTTAATTTTGGCCAAAGCATTGTGGACAACAATGAAGGGAATCCGTATCCCTACTTTAAATATGTGCTTTCTACAGGAGACTATGTGGATTCGCTAATCGTTCGTGGTACAATCGGAGATGCCCTCAAGCGGGAAGCTGAGAATTTTGTTTCGGTCATGCTCTATGAAGTTGATAGCACTTACACCGACTCAATCATATACAAACAACAACCCACCTACCTGACTAACACCTTGGACAGCTTGGCCTTGTTTGAGATTTCCAATGTTAGAGCGGGACAGTTCCTTTTGGTAGCTCAAAAAGATATCGCCAACAACTACACTTTTGACCAACAAGTCGATAAAGTGGCTTTTGCCTCCGCTTTTATCGAACTGCCAACAGACAGCCTCTATCACTTGGACTTGTTTTTGGAACAACCCGATTTTGCATTTGGAAGAAGTTATCAGGCTGGGCAAAATCGCATCGGGTTTGGATACACCGGTGACCCAGAGGGCATCGCCCTAGAACTCGCCACCCCCTTACCCGACAGTGTAGAGACCACCCAAAGCTTTGACAAAAAAACCGATACTTTGTATTTCTGGTATAAAAACCTTCAGAAAGATTCCTTGCAATTTGTACTTACAAAAGATACGCTCCGAAAAGAAATCGTGCACCGTTTGCGACCAGAAGCCTTGGATTCGCTGACCTTGAGTGCCTCACACAACGGAATGATAGATCTGGCAGACTCTTTGCGTATCACTACAACCACTCCCATTCAATCGATAGACAACGCATTGATGAAATTAGTGGACAAAGACACGGTTGCTGTACCGTTTGATGTCTTTTTGGAAGACCCACACAGTCTGCGTTTTGATTTTGAGGTTTTGCCCAATGACAACTACCAACTGGCGTTGTTTCCGGGTGCCGTTACCGATTTTTTTGAATCCACAAACGACACCTTGCAATACAGACTTAAAACCCCCAGCAGGATCGATTATGGCAGCATTTACCTTCAGGTGTTTGATGTGCCCAGCTATCCGATTATCATACAACTAACCGACGAAAGGGAAAGAGTGGTGCGCAGTCTGTATGCCACAGAACCACAAGGGCGGTATCCCTTTTTGCTTCTTAAACCCAACAAATACTATGTGCGCGTAATTCTAGACGAAAATCAAAATGGCATTTGGGATCCGGGACGCTATTTGGAAGGACGTATGCCAGAGCCGGTCTTCCACTATGAACCTTTGCTAGACGTACGTGCCAATTGGGAATTGCAAGAACGTTTTAGCGTAAAGTAAAAGCATCTCTATCCTCGAGAAAAGGAAGTTTCTCACGTGTTTTGTAGAGCAAGTCCTTGTCCAGCACCAGTTGCCCAAGGTCAGCATCTGAATTCAGATACAACATTTCGTTTCCCAGCATATCATAGGCAGCCGACCCACCCGTGTATTGAATGCGGTAGTTGTCTCTCCCTGTGCGGTTTACACCCACCGAGAAGGCCATATTTTCGATAGCTCGGGCGCGCAAGAGGGCATTCCATGCTTGAATGCGTGGTTGGGGCCAGTTGGCCACACATAGCAACAAGTCGTAGTGGTCTGTGTTGCGGGCAAATACAGGAAACCGCAAGTCATAGCAAATAATGGGGCGTATGCGCCATCCTCCATATTCGATGGTTTTTATTTCTGTCCCTTTTTTATAAACCCTTGCCTCGCCTGAGGGGGTATAGGGATGGTATTTGTCATAGGTGTCGACATCTCCGTTGGGATGGGCAAAATAGAACCGATTGTAATAATGTGCACCCTCACAAATGGCCAAGCTCCCGCATACCGCTGCTTGACGCTGTTTTGCTTGGGCAAGCATCCATTGTACGCTAGGCCCATCGGGGGGTTCTGCCACTTCTTTTGGGGTCATGGTAAAGCCTGTAGCAAAGGTTTCAGGCAATACAAAAAGATCGACTACTCCTTGGGCTTTGTCCATCAAGGTCTCGAATCGACTGCGGTTGGCTTGTGGGTCGTGCCAGACCAAATCGGATTGGAGGAGGGAGAGATGTAGGTGTTGATTCACATCAGCAAGTTAGGGATTATTTGTATTTTTGAGTATGCCTCGCATGTCTTTGTTTGTTGGTTTTTTTCTACTTCCCTTTTTTTTATCAGCCCAAATTCAGGGGCGGGTCACAGACGCTCAAGGAGAACCCTTAACGGATGTGGGAATCTTGGTGGAGCATACCTCCACAGGCACCTTGACCAACGCCCAAGGCTATTATGTGTTGCAACTGCCACAAAGAGGGCAAATCACTTTGTTGTATCAAAGGCTAGGGCACGCCTCCCAACGAAAAACGATTGACTATAGCGGCAGTGCTATCAACATCGATATTGTGTTGGAAGAGGCGATTGTACAACTCAAAGAGGTGGCTGTCAGTAGCACAGAAAATCCAGCACATAGAATCATACGGGAAGCCATCGCCAAACGAAAAGACCACCTCCGACGGTCTACAAACTACAGCGCTCAATTCTACTCTCGAGGTTTGCTGCGCCTGACACGTACCCCAAAAGGGATGCGCGTTGATTTAGAAGGCATGGATATGGGTAGTCGGTTGGACTCCCTGGGAAGGGGCATACTATATTTGTCAGAAACGCAATCCGACATATGGCAAGACGGGGATTTTCTAAAAGAACACATCACAGCCTCTAAGTTGAGTGGCAACAGTCAGGGGTTTAGTTTTAACCGTGCACAAGATCTCAATCTACATTTTTATGACAACTCATATAACTTAGGAGCAGCGGCCGTGTCGCCCATAGCTGATAATGCTTTTGCGTATTATCGATATCAATTGATAGAAAGTTACTATGACGAGCAAAACCGTTTGATCAATAAAATCGCTGTTGTTCCCAAACACAAAACCGACCCCGCCTATTCGGGAGTCATTTACATTGAAGAAGACCGTTGGCAGCTATGTGGAATTGACCTTGAATCGACCGGCAACCGAATGAATATGTGGGGGCTTGATACTTTTCGCATCCGACAGCAGTTTTCTTTTTTACCCGATCAAGAATTGTGGGTCAAAACAAGCCAAGTCTTTGATTTTGAGTTTGGCTTGTTGGGTTTACAAGGAGGGGCACGTTTTTCGGCTGTATACAGTAATTACGATTTTAACTGGGTAGCGCCCAGAAAGAGAAGTCCTGTGATTGCACGAATCGAAGAAAATGCAAACAAAAAAGACAACTTGTTTTGGCAAAATAGACCCATTCCGCTCACCGAAGAAGAGTCAAACGACTATATTGTTAGCGACAGCATAGAGGTGGTACGAAGCGATCCTGCTTACAAGGACTCTTTAGATAGAATTCAAAATAAACTAAAATGGACGGACCCTTTGATGGGCTATAGCCACCGCAACAGCAACCTAAACCGTGAGTTGTCCTTTAGCGGCTTGTTGAGTGATCTCCAATTCAACACCGTTCAAGGTTGGAATGCTACTTGGACCATAGATTACAACAAAACCTATGAAGCCAAAAAACAAGAACTGCGTTTAAAGAGTCGTTTGCAGTATGGTCATGCTAAACGGCGTGCCTATGCAAGTGCGGAGGGTTCGTATGTGTTGAGCCGGCATCATAGCAGTGTATTGCGCTTTCAGGCGGGTCAACAGCTGCGTCAATATCGCAACATGCTCAGCCCGACCATCAACAGTGCTTATACCGAACTATTAGGATACAATTTTGCCAAATATTATTTAGAAGAAGCCTACGGACTAGGTGGACAGCACGAGCCGACCAACGGAATCTTACTCAACGTCAACTTGGCTTATACGCACCGCACTCCTGTTTTTAACCACTCCGATTTTGATATCCATAGAGGAACCGACAATGCCTATCAATCCAACAACCCGCTGACTGATAGGGTAGAAACAGCCCCCTTTGAAAAACACCGATTGTTCTTGCTGGATGTTTTTGTGCGGATTCGGTTCAAACAATACTATGTAGAGCATCCTGACTATCGCTGGAAAACAAATCCTCCAGGGCTACCAGAGCTTCGATTGTATTACACCGCTGGGTTTGCCAATAGTTTGTATGACAATTTTAACAAAATTCAATTGCGTGTAGACCAATCTCTTCAAACCGGACAACTGGGGCGGCTGAATTGGCGTTTGGATGTGGGGCGTTTTCTAAAATCTGGGGAAGTCCCATTCATGGACCATTTTATTCCTTTGGGCAACGAAACGCATATTTGGTTCAATGAAGCCAATCGTTTTCAGTTGCTGCCATTCTATACGCGCAATAGCGACAAACAGTATGCGGCTTTTCACCTACAACATGATTTTGAAAAGTGGCTGTTGGGAAAAATTCCTGTTATAAGAGCACTCGACGCCAACACCGAAATCGGCTTGGCAGCCCATGCTGTGCCGGGACATAAACCTTATACAGAGTGGAGGGTTGGTCTTCGAAATTTGGGCTTTGGGAAATTAAAAATCTTCCACGTTCTCTACACCCAAGGCTACTGGGGTACTCAAAAAACTGAGGGTTTTCGGTTTGGGATTCGGTTTTGAAGATTAACTCAAATTCCTACCCTTTTACATTGGCCGAAAGAAACTCACGGTTCATACGTGCTATGTTTTCCAAGGAAATTCCTTTGGGACATTCGACCTCACAAGCACCGGTATTGGTACAATTTCCAAAGCCTTCTTCGTCCATCTGCTTGACCATATTGAGCACTCGGTCGGTAGCCTCCACCTGACCCTGTGGCAAAAGCGCAAATTGTGAAACTTTGGCCGACACAAACAACATGGCAGAAGCATTCTTACAAGTCGCCACACAAGCACCACAACCGATACAAGTGGCCGCGTCAAAAGCCTTTTCTGCGTCCGCTTTTTCAATCGGGATGGCATTGGCATCTTGGGTATTACCAGAGGTATTGACAGAAACAAAACCACCGGCGTGTTGAATTCTATCAAAGGCGGTGCGATCTACCACCAAATCTTTGATTACTGGGAAGGCTTTGGCGCGGAAGGGTTCAATATAGATGGTGTCTCCATCCTTAAACTTTCGCATATGAAGCTGACAAGTGGTAATCAATCGGTCAGGGCCATGGGCTTCTCCGTTGATAAACATCGAACACGAGCCACAAATCCCCTCACGGCAATCATGGTCAAAAGCAACAGGCTCGATCCCTTGAACGATAAGTTGCTCATTGAGAACATCCATCATTTCCAAAAATGACATATCGGGCGATACATCTTCGATTTGATAGGTCTGCATGCTGCCCTTTGCGGTTGCATGGGCTTGACGCCAAATTTTTAAAGTCAATTTCATATGCTTGGTGTTAATCGTTATTAGATATCAACTCCTACTTATACGATCGGGTTTTAAGTTCTACATTTTCGAAAGACAAGGATTCTTTGTGTAGTTTGGCGGTTCCGGGGTCACCCGTGTATTCCCAAGCTGAAACAAAGGTAAATTCATCATCATTGCGGAGTGCTTCTCCTTCTTTGCTTTGAGATTCTTCTCTAAAATGCCCTCCACAAGACTCTGTGCGCTCGAGTGCGTCTTTGGCAAACAACTCTCCCAATTCCAAGAAGTCGGCCACTCGAAGTGCTTTGGCCAAGGATTCATTGAAAGAATCGGCCGTCCCGGGCACAGTTACGTTTTTGTAAAAATCTTCTCTCAAAGCACGTACTTCCGCTAGAGCTTCTTTGAGTCCGGCTTCATTGCGCGACATGCCACATTTGTTCCAGATAATCTTTCCGAGTTTTCGATGATAATCGTCCACTGTCTTATTGCCTTTGTTGTTCATCAAGGCATCGATTTTATTGCGGATTTCTTGTTCGGCAGCTTCAAACTCGGGGGTTTCCGTGGAAATGGGTCCTGTGCGAATGTCATCGGCCAAATAGTCTCCAATCGTATAAGGCAATACAAAATAACCATCTGCTAAACCTTGCATCAAGGCAGAAGCTCCCAGTCGGTTGGCACCATGATCCGAAAAATTGGCTTCTCCAATGGCAAAACAACCCGGAATGGTAGTCATCAAATTGTAGTCAACCCAAACACCGCCCATGGTGTAGTGAACCGCTGGGTAAATCATCATGGGGGTTTCGTATGGGTTTTGATCTACAATTTTTTCATACATCTGAAACAGGTTGCCGTATTTGGCTTTGACAATGGCTTTACCTAATTTTTGCACGAGTGCGTTGTCGTTTTCGTCCAACCCTTTGACATGTGCTTCTTCTTTGCCGTAGCGCTCAATGGCAGCAGCAAAGTCCAAGAAAACAGCTTCGCCTGTTTTGTTGACCCCAAAGCCGGCATCGCAACGCTCCTTGGCAGCACGTGAGGCCACATCGCGAGGCACCAAGTTTCCAAAAGCAGGGTAGCGACGTTCCAAATAGTAATCGCGGTCCTCCTCGGCCAAGTCGGTGGGCTTCAGTCGCCCTTCTCTGATGGCTAGGGCATCTTCTTTCTTTTTGGGTACCCAGATGCGCCCGTCATTACGAAGAGACTCGGACATCAAAGTTAGTTTGGACTGATGGTCTCCGGAAACCGGGATACAAGTCGGGTGTATTTGAGTAAAGCAAGGGTTGGCAAAATAGGCCCCTTTTTTGTGAATTTTCCAAGCGGCGGACACATTGCTACCCATCGCATTTGTGGATAGGTAAAACAGGTTTCCGTAACCTCCAGAAGCGATGACCACGGCATGAGCAGCATGACGCTCGATTTCACCGGTAACCAAGTTTCGGGTGATAATCCCACGTGCCTTGCCATCGACCACCACCAAATCCATCATCTCATGACGGCTATACATTTTGATTTTACCACGACCAATTTGTCGGTTCATGGCCGAATAGGCACCTAACAACAATTGTTGGCCTGTTTGCCCTTTGGCGTAGAACGTACGAGAAACCAAGACCCCTCCAAAAGAGCGGTTGTCTAACAGCCCGCCATAGTCACGGGCAAAGGGGACGCCTTGTGCCACACATTGGTCGATAATATTGGTAGATACCTCTGCCAATCGATACACATTGGCCTCTCGAGATCGATAATCTCCTCCTTTGATGGTATCGTAAAACAACCGGTGCACGGAGTCTCCATCACCTTGATAATTTTTGGCAGCATTGATTCCCCCTTGGGCAGCAATCGAGTGAGCACGACGTGGAGAGTCTTGAAAACAAAAGGCTTTGACATTGTAGCCCAACTCCGCCAAGGTCGCAGCTGCAGAACCCCCAGCGAGTCCGGTGCCAACAACGATAACGTCTATAAGTCGTTTGTTGGCAGGGCTGACCAGTTGTATGTTGTTTTTGTGTTTTGTCCACTTATCAGCCAGTGGTCCTTGTGGAATTTTTGCGTCTAAACGGGCCATATTAGTGGTTTAAATGATGAAACAATGCGATGCCGGCAAACCCTAAAGGAATTGCGATGGCATAGAGTTTTCCCAATCCCTTAATGGTGGGGGTGTACTTGTTATTCACGCCCAAGGATTGGAAGGCAGAAGAAAAGCCGTGGAGCAGGTGTAATGCCAAGAAAACAAATGACACCACATAGAGGCCCACACGGATAGGGTCTTCAAATTTGTGAACCAATTCCTCGTAATATCTATGGGGGTTTTCAGGTAAAACCTCAATGTATTTGTAGTTCATTTCAGGAACCCAAAAATCATAAAAATGCAAGCCCAAAAAGGAAAGCACCACAGCACCAGAGATGAGCATATTGCGCGACATCCAACTTGCATTGGCGCTGCCTTTGTAGCTGGCATAGCCAACCGTGCGTGCTCGGCGGTTTTGCCACTCTAAGACAAAACCCATGATGAAGTGAAATAGCACCCCAAAGATGAGTACAGGCTGCAGTACGAATTGTACCAGGGCATTGGTACCCATAAAATGGGAAAATTCATTAAAAACAGCTTCGCTAAAGACCGAGGTTATATTGATTGTAAAATGCTGAAGCAAAAAAACAATCAAAAACAAGCCTGATAAGGCCATGGCTACTTTGCGGAGAATGGAACTGGAAGATGCAGTACCCATAAGATTTTGGTTTGGTTTGACAAGCAAAATTAGGTGCTGGCAGCTTGTTGACCAAGTATTTTTAGGCCTTTTTGGTTTGGAAGAATTCTAAATAGAGTTTTGTTGAAGTTTTTAGGCCAAAATCCTGAAAAAAAGCCAGTTAGGTTCAACAAAAGAATGGGATTTACTTGATATTAATCCCTCTTACCACATCAGCTATTTTCAGAATATATTCCCCTTTAGGTAAGAAATAGGTCCCATTGTCTGACGGTTTGATGTCTTGATGTTTGCGAATAAACTTTCGGATGTTTTCTGGTGCTATGGTTAAGTCATAGGTTCCGTAATTAAGTCCTCGCTGCAAATCCATCTCAAATGCATATAGCAAAGCTTCTTTGTCAGAATACACTTCTACATTAGCGCTTGTATTGATGGCGGAATACACCACAAAATCCATTTCCGGCAAGTATGGCTCCGTCCATGCATTACGAGCTTTTCCCCATCGGTCACTGTGATTGACATCACTTAATTCAAATATGTAAAGAGAACTCCCATCAAGTTCGGGCAGTTGTTGAATGTGCAAAAGATCAACCTTATAAATGGAACGACCGTGTGTACCCAATAGCAAATGATTTTTGTCGGGTTGTACAACCAAGTCATGCACTGCTACTTTGGGTAGGGTGTCTTCCAAAGCTTCCCAATCGGTGCCTCCATTTAGAGACACATAGGCAGCATTGTCGGTGCCTACATATAGTATGTTGGGGTGCGTGGGGTCTTCTTTAATCACATTGACTGGTGAGGAAGGCAATTCGTTGTGCAAAGGACTCCAGCTTTGACCCATGTCTTGACTCACATACACATAGGGTTGAAAATCATCGTTTCTATAGCCATTGAGTGTGGCATAGATGCGGTTGGGTTCGTGGGTAGAGAACTGCACGCGACTTACCCACAGGTTTTGCGGAAGTGCGTCGCTAATGCGATTCCAAGTGAACCCTCCATCTTGGGTAAGTTGAATATAACCATCATCTGTACCCACTAACAAAGTGCCAAAAGCAAACGAAGATTCATCTATGGTTGTGATGGTTCCATAGGGCACATTTCCTTGGATCCCCCCTTGGGTGAGGTCGTCAGAAAGAGCTTTCCATTCGTCCCCTTGGTTCATAGAACGGTGGAGTTTGTTGCTGCCCAAATACAAAATGTCTTGGTTGTGGGGAGACAACAAAATGGGCGTTTGCCAATTGAAGCGCAAAGGCGGTTCGCCCAGTTCGTGTTTGGGCTGGATGTAGGAGTTGGTGTTTTTATCTCTGTCAATCCTGTAGTAATTACCAAACTGATAGCCGGTAAAAACGATATCAGGATTGCGGTTGTCTACCTGAATTTGCATGCCATCCCCTCCCATGATAGAGGTCCAATTGTTATGGCCTGTTTGATGCCATGCCGGGCTTTCAACAGCCGTATGAGGAGCCACCCAAACCCCGTTGTCTTGCAGTCCGCCATAGACATGATAAGGGTCTTGGCGATCGGCATAGACGGTGTAGAATTGCCCCACCGAGGGTTGGTTGTTTTTGATCCAATGGGCGCCATCGTCGTAGCTAATGTTTACACCACCATCATTACCGTTAATCAAGTGATTGGGGTTTTGGGGATTGATCCACAAAGCATGGTGGTCCACATGGGCATTGGGCGCATTGATGTCCGTAAAGCTTTGCCCCCCATCTTTGGATTTTAAAAAGGGGACGCCATAAATATAAATGGCTTCTCTGTCGGTTGGAGATACGTGGATTTGGCCAAAGTAATAGCCGTAGCTAAAGTAGATGTCGTCCAAGTAGCCCTCATGAGTTTTACTCCAAGTTTTCCCGCCATCTGTACTTCGGTAGACCTCTGCCCCAACCACAGGTGTGTCAAACAATAAGGCATTGGCGTCTTCTAAGTAAAGTGCTAGATCGGCAGGCTGTACTTTGCCCAACTTGACAGAGGCTTTGACTGACTCAGCAGTATATTTTTTTGGAAATCGATTGGTGCGTAAGTAATCTTCAAGCAAACTATCATTTATGGCAAAAAATCCTTCCAGAGAAAGGGTTTTAAAATCGTTTTTTTGGAGCCCTTTGGACAATTTTTCTTCTGCCGGACGACGGTCTTGGTTGTCCAAAATTGCATAGAGGTCATCGCTGTCAAAAGCTGCCAAACCGATGCGACCAACCCCCTCTCCCTGAAGAAAACCCGATTCGGGTGTGGAAATCAAAGTCCAAGAATCGCCTCCGTCTGTACTTTTATAGATACCCGAAGCCGAACCACTTCCTGTAAAATTCCAAGATTTTCGGTCTTTTTGCCAAGCCGAGGCATACATGATATTAAAATTTTCAGGCGCTACACTGATATCTATGATTCCCGTAGTGTCATTAATGTATAGGGTTTGTTGCCAGGTCTTTCCACCGTCTTGGGTTTTATAAATTCCACGTTGGGTATTGGGCGTATACAAATGACCTGTCACACCCACAACGACTTCATCAGGATTGTTGGGGTTGATTTCGATTTTTCCAAAATGATGGGCGTCTTCCAAACCCACAAGCCGCCACGAAGCACCTCCATCTTCCGATTTTAACAAACCAATACCGGGGTAGGAAGAGCGGGAGGCATTGTTTTCGCCCGTGCCTACCCATAGGGTGTTGTTGGCCCAATCGACAGCAATATCGCCTATGTTTTGGGTAGTACTGTTGTCCATCACAGGAGTAAAGCTCGTGCCATTGTTATCGGTATACCACAATCCGCCCGAGGCATAGGCCACATAAAACTCATGGGGCGCATCGGGATTGACAGCCAAGTCGGTCACGCGACCGCTCATCACACTTGGTCCGATATTGACAACAGGAGTTTGAGAAACAAGGGAAGGTCTGTCTTGGGCAAAGAGCGCGCCCACCACACATAAAGAAAGGAGCCAATTTTTCATAACTAAGAATATATTAGGGGTTAAGGTAGCCTTATTTTTTGAATTTCAATACCTTTACCCTAAATCCCTACAACCTTATGAAGTACGCGCCGTTCCCCCAATCTCTATTTGTTGAAAACCGCAAGCGCTTTGCGGCCCAACTCAAGCCCAATAGCATCGCTGTATTTAACGCCAATGACATCTACCCCATCAGTGCGGACAGCACACTGCCTTTTGAGCAGCACCGCGACTTGTTTTACCTCAGCGGTGTGGACCAAGAAGAAACTATCTTGGTGCTTTGCCCGGATGCCAAAGACGCTTCGCAGCGCGAACTGCTATTTGTCCGAGAAACCAACGCCCATATTGCAGTATGGGAAGGTGCCAAACTGAATAAGAAGGAGGCTACCCAAGTTTCTGGAGTACAAACCGTGCATTGGGTTCAGGATTTTGAAACTGTTTTTAAAGCCTTGGCAGCCTCATGTGATCACATATACATCAATACCAACGAACACTATCGTGCCCAAGTCGAAACCCAAACACGTGAGGACCGATTTATCGCTTGGTGCCAAAAGGAATTCCCAAACCACCCATACGAAAAGAGCAATTTTATTCTGCAAGCCTTACGTGCTGTCAAAGACCCTGAGGAAATCGCGCGTATCCAACATGCTTGCAACATTACTGAAAAAGGTTTTAGACGGATACTAGACTTTGTCAAGCCTGGTGTATGGGAATATGAGATTGAGGCAGAGTATGCCCATGAATTCCTCCGCAACCGATCCAAGGGATTTGCATACACCCCCATTATCGCTTCAGGCGCCAACGCCAATGTGTTGCACTACATTCAAAACAACCAACAATGCCAAGCCGGTGAGTTGCTTTTGATGGATGTGGCGGCTGAGTATGCCAATTACGCGAGCGATATGACACGTACGATTCCAGTGTCAGGACGTTTTAGCGCCCGTCAGCGCGCCGTTTATGAGGCCGTTTTGCGAGTCAAGAACCAAGCCACCCAACTCCTTGTACCGGGAGCGTTCTGGAAGGAATATCATATTGAGGTGGGGAAAATCATGACTTCCGAATTGCTCGGATTGGGCTTGTTGGACAAAGCCGACGTGCAAAACGAAACTGCCGATCAGCCGGCTTACAAAAAATATTTTATGCACGGTACCTCCCACCACTTGGGGCTAGACACCCATGACTATGGCCTGCTAGACCAACCCATGCAAGCCAATATGGTCTTTACGGTAGAGCCTGGCATCTATATCCCCGAAGAAGGATTTGGTATTCGCTTAGAAGATGATGTGGTCATACAAGAAACTGGCGCGCCTGTAAATCTGATGAAAAACATTCCTATAGAAGCTGATGCAATCGAGGCTTTGATGAACGCCTAAAACGACTTCCAGCCTTGGGCTTGTAGGGCAATTTTCTCTCCACCCCTAGTGATGATATGTGCTCCTGAAGCCGCATCTGTGATGTGACCAATGACAGTCAGGTTGGGGTTGCCTTTGATTTTGTCGTAGTCTTCTTGTTTGATGGTAAAAAGCAATTCGTAGTCTTCCCCTCCAGCAAGTGCAATGGTGGTGCTGTCTAAATTAAACTCCTCACAAACCGCTATAAACTGAGGGTCCAAAGGAATCTTTTCTTCATACAAATCACAGCCCACCTCGGAATGTTTGCACAAATGAAGTATTTCGGATGACAAACCGTCGCTGATGTCTATCATTGCGGTTGGGGCTACACCGAGTTGGGCCAACAATTCAGGGATGTCTTTGCGGGCTTCGGGCTTAAGCTGACGCTCAATAAGGTAGGTATAGGCATCCAAGTCAGGTTGGTTGTTGGGATTGGCCTTAAACACTTCTTTTTCTCTTTCCAGCACTTGTAGACCCATATAGGCAGCCCCCAAATCTCCACTAACGACCAACAAATCGTTGGGTTGAGCACCCTTGCGATAGACGGGTGTTTGAGTCGTTCCCAAGGCAGTTACGCTGATAATAAGACCCGTCGTTGAGCTTGTTGTATCTCCTCCGACCAAATCTACTTTATAGGTCTTGCAAGCCAAGTAAATCCCCGCATAAAGTTCTTCCAAGGCTTCTTTGGGAAAACGATTGGAAACAGCAATGCTGACAGTAATTTGTGTGGCACTCCCATTCATCGCATAGATATCAGATAGATTGACCATCACCGCTTTATATCCCAAATGTTTAAGGGGCATATAGGCCAAATCAAAATGAACGCCCTCCACCAACATGTCCGTAGAGACCAACGTGTTCATATCGGAGTGTTTCAATACCGCCGCGTCGTCGCCGACTCCTTTGAGGGTAGACGGTTGTTCTAATGCAAAATCCTTGGTTAGCAAATCGATCAGTGCAAATTCGCCCAAATCTGAAAGCGGAGTTTTGGCTTGATTTTTGTTGTCAAACATTTGGCAAAATTACATGCATTTTTATTATACCAAAACCCTTACCTTAGACTCATGAATCCTAAAAATCTTCTTTACGGTGCTTTGTTGGGACTCATCTTAGCTTGTAGTGAAGAAACAAGCCCAACAGAAAGTCAGCCACTCATAGAGCCCTTGTTCGCTTGCGAGTCGGGGGTAGCCGGTCCATATGCCTGTCAAGGAATTGACCTGATGGGACACCTTTCGCTGGGGGAAATGGATGCCACTGCCGGAAATGATTGTTGGGGCTGGACCGATCCTGCCACCGGAAAAGAATATGCCCTTATGGGGCTCAACAATGGCACTGCCTTTATAGATGTGACTGTCGCCAATGATCCTGTCTATTTGGGCAAATTACCTACCCAAACGGTTTCGAGCGTGTGGCGCGATATCAAAGTGTATCGACAATATGCGCTTATTGTTGCTGACCGTGCCGAGAATCACGGCGTACAAATTTTTGACCTGACACGACTTCGCGGTGTCAGTGCCCCCACCATTTTTGATGCCGATGCCCACTTCGACGGTTTGGGTAGCGCCCACAACATTGCGGTCAACGAAGACAGCGGATATGCCTTTGCCGTAGGAGCTTCCACTCACAGCGGAGGGCCACACTTTATCAATTTAGTTGACCCGCTGATGCCACAAGATGCAGGGGGCTATGCTACTAGTGGTTATTCTCACGATGGGCAAGTAGTCACCTACAATGGGCCAGACAGTGCCCATGGGGGTAAGGAACTCTTTTTGGGTAGCAACGAAAACGAGGTCGTCTTGGTCGATGTGACAGACAAAGACAATCCGCAACTAATTTCACGTGTTCAGTACACCCAAACCCAATACACCCACCAAGGCTGGCTGACCGAAGACCACCGCTTTTTTCTGGTTGGAGATGAATTGGACGAACTGCGAGAGGGCATTCCCACCCGTACTTTGGTTTTTGACATCCGTGATTTGGACAACCCCAAATTACATTTTGAGTATGTGGCTGAGACAGATGCCATAGACCACAATGGCTATGTTGTGGGTGAGGAGTTCTATCTTGCCAGTTATACTGCCGGGTTGCGTATTCTGGATATATCTCAAATTGAGAACAAACAATTTACAGAAACTGCCTTTTTTGAAACCCACCAAGAAGTTCCAAGCGGTTCAGGATTGGTAGAAACTATGGCGGTCCAGTTTGATGAAGATCATGACAACCCCCTCAAAGGGAATAATCCACTTTTTGACGGGGCTTGGAGCGTATATCCTTTTTTCGATAGTGGCAACATCATTGTTAGCGACATTAGCGGAGGGCTTTTTGTCGTTCGGAAGCAGTAAAAATCTGTAATCTGCTTTTTTGCATGTTTTCCTTTTATTACACTTAAGTCTAACAGCGTAAAAAACTGTATATTTGCGCTTTATTTAGACAAAATCTAATTTAACCATGATTAAGGTTTCAGAATCCGCAAAACTTCAGGTAAGGCAATTGATGCATGCCGATGGCTTTGACGCAGTGCAAGACTTTGTACGAGTAGGCGTCAAAAGCGGTGGTTGTTCCGGATTGTCCTACGACTTGGCATTTGACAAAGAGGTTGGATCCGACGACAAGGTGTTTGAGGACAATGAAGTCAAAATTGTGGTGGATAAGAAAAGTTTTCTCTACTTGGTGGGAACCACCCTGGAATATTCAGGTGGACTCAACGGCAAGGGGTTTGTGTTTAACAATCCCAATGCCAATCGTACCTGTGGATGTGGAGAAAGTTTTTCGCTCTAAGTTATTGCTATGGCTTATACGGAAGAAGAATTAAAAAAAGAGCTCGAAACCAAAGAGTATGAATATGGTTTCTACACCGATATTGAGTCGGACACCTTTCCGGTAGGGCTCAATGAGGAGGTCGTGCGTGCCATTTCACAGCGCAAAAATGAGCCCGATTGGATGACCGAATGGCGACTGGAAGCCTATCGTACGTGGAGCAATATGCAAGAGCCCGACTGGGCCAATGTGCAATACCCAAAACCTGATTTTCAAGCCATATCATACTACTCGGCTCCCAAAACCGCACCCAAATACAATAGCTTGGATGAAGTAGACCCTGAGCTGCTCAATACATTCGAGCGCTTAGGGATTTCTCTCGAAGAACAAAAAAAATTGGCTGGGGTGGCGGTGGATATCGTTATGGATTCGGTGTCTGTTGCGACCACATTTAAAGAAACTTTGGCTGAAAAAGGCATTATATTTTGCTCGATATCTGAAGCCATCAAAGAATATCCTGAGTTGGTACGCAAGTACATCGGAACCGTAGTGCCACGTACAGACAACTTCTATGCTGCGCTCAACTCAGCCGTATTTTCAGACGGTTCTTTTTGTTATATCCCAAAAGGTGTACAGTGCCCGATGGAACTGTCTACTTATTTCCGAATCAACCAAGCTGGAACAGGTCAGTTTGAACGCACCTTGGTCATTGCAGACGAAGGCAGCTATGTGAGCTATCTTGAAGGATGTACGGCGCCTGCCCGCGACGAAAATCAGCTACATGCGGCAGTGGTGGAACTCATAGCCCTTGACCATGCAGAAATAAAGTATTCCACCGTACAAAACTGGTTTCCAGGTGATAAAGATGGCAAAGGAGGCGTGTTTAACTTCGTAACCAAGCGCGGTATTTGTCACAACAAATCCAAAATCTCTTGGACGCAAGTAGAAACCGGCTCCGCAGTGACTTGGAAATATCCTTCCTGTATTTTGAAAGGTGACGATAGCATCGGAGAATTTTATTCGATTGCTGTCACAAACAACCACCAACAGGCCGATACGGGTACCAAAATGATTCACTTGGGCAAACGCACCAAAAGCACCATCATTTCTAAGGGGATTTCTGCCGGCACCTCTCAAAACAGCTACCGAGGTTTGGTGCAAATCAGTCCGCGGGCAGAGGATGCCCGCAATTTTTCACAATGCGATTCTCTGCTCATGGGCAATCGCTGTGGTGCGCACACATTCCCCTACATCGAAGCGCGAAACAAAAGCGCGCAAATCGAACACGAGGCCACCACCAGCAAAATCGGAGAAGACCAGATTTTTTACTGCAACCAACGGGGCATAGACACCGAAAAAGCCATCGCCCTCATCGTAAATGGTTTTAGCAAAGAAGTGCTTAACAAACTCCCCATGGAGTTTGCTGTAGAAGCTCAAAAATTATTGGAAATTTCTCTTGAAGGTTCCGTAGGATAATATCAAACCCAAATACAATGAAAACCCGACTATTTGTTTTAATTTCAGTGCTCAGCTTAGCCGCTTGTAGTACCCAAACCAAAGAGAAAAGCGAAGCCATTGCAGGTGAGTTTTTGTTCTACAGTGGTGCTGCTGTGCTCAATACAGGAAGTGAAATTTATGGTGTGACCATAGATGACATGCTCCATAAGCTCCACAGCCAAGCTGTGTCCATTCAAAAAGACAGTTTTGATATGGTTCAGGTGTATATCAAAGGCGTAATTTCCGACAATCCGAACCCAGAAGGCTGGGCCCGAGTGGTGCGTGTAGTCGAAATCGACTCCGTAGCTCCCTCGGCACCTATCGAAAATCAAATGATTCAAATCCGTTCAGAATAATATATGTTAAGCATCGACAACCTACATGCCCAAGTAGAGGGCAAGAAAATACTCAACGGCATCCATTTGGACGTCAAAGCGGGAGAAGTACACGCCATTATGGGACCCAACGGGTCTGGAAAAAGCACCCTCTCAACGGTAATTGCCGGGCATGAGGATTATGAAGTGTCCAAAGGAAATGTGTTGTTTCAAGGAACTGACATTGGTGAACTAAGCGCCGATGAGCGCGCACATCTTGGCATTTTCTTATCGTTTCAGTATCCGGTCGAAATTCCCGGTGTGACGGTAACCAACTTCATCAAAACCGCCATCAATGAAACCCGTAAAGCACAAGGTCTGGAAGAAATGCCGGCCAATCAAATGCTAAAAAAAATAAAAGAAAAAGCCCAATTGCTCGGAATAGACACCCACTTTTTATCGCGTTCGCTCAACGACGGTTTTTCGGGGGGTGAGAAAAAACGCAACGAGATTTTTCAAATGGCCATGTTGGAACCCAAATTGGCCATTTTGGATGAAACCGATTCGGGCTTGGACATCGATGCATTAAGGGTTGTTGCCAACGGTGTGAACACACTTCGCAACAAGGACAACGCCATCATTGTAATCACACACTACCAGCGATTGCTAGACTATATCGTGCCCGACTTTGTGCATGTTTTACACGAAGGAAAAATCGTTAAATCAGGCACCAAAGAGCTCGCCTTGGAGTTGGAAGAAAAAGGATACGACTGGATCAAACAAGCCATCTGATATGGGACTCAAAGACAAATTGGTCGCTTCTTATGTAGCCATGGCTTCGGAGCCTGATGCCCATGATGGTGTGGCCAAAATACGTGCCAATGCCATAGAAACCTTTGAGCAGCAAGGATTTCCTACCAAAAAAATGGAGGAATGGAAATACACTTCCCTAAACACTCTAGTCAAGACAGACTACAGCGTATTCCCAAAGAAGACTCAAGAATTGACCTTGAGTGACGTACAGCGTTATATCTTACACGATGTAGACACCTACAAAATTGTGTTGGTTGATGGAGTGTATAGTGCGTTTTTGTCTGAAACTACGCATGAAGGCATGGATGTGTGTTTAATGTCTGCGGCGCTGTCTCGACCCAAATACCGCAAGGTTATCGACACTTATTTTGATCAAATTGCGGATCGTTCTGATTCCCTGACAGCGCTCAATACCGCATTGACCAAAGAAGGCGCGTTTATTCATATTCCCAAAGGACGTGTGGTCGAAAAACCCATTCAGATTATACATTTCTCCACAGGCGTAAACGCCAACTTGATGTTGCAACCCCGCAACCTGATTGTGGTCGAACCCAAGGCCGAGGTGCAAATCATCGAACGCCACCAAAGCCTGAGTGATGCGGCGGTGTTTACCAATTCTGTAACCGAAATATTTGCACACAAAGGGTCACAAATAGATTATTACAAAATCCAAAATGACCACCAAGAGGCATCCCTAATTGATAGCACCTATATCAGCCAACAAAAACATTCTCATGCCAAAGTGCACACATTCTCTTTTGGGGGCAAATTGATTCGAAACAACTTGCATTTTTACCACAAAGATCAAGCGATAGAATCGACCATGAAAGGGATTACGCTTATTGAAGGCAAGCAATTGGTCGATCACCATACGCTCGTACACCACGCCCACCCAAACTCAAGCAGCCATCAAGAATACAAAGGGATTTTTGACGGGCAAGCCACCGGGGTTTTTAACGGGAAAATCGTGGTTGAGCAAGAGGCCCAAAAAACCAATGCCTTCCAGCAAAACAACAATATTTTGATGAGCGACAAAGCCACCATCAATACCAAACCTCAATTGGAAATTTTTGCCGACGATGTCAAGTGCAGTCACGGCTGTACCATCGGGCAGTTGGACGAGTCGGCTATGTTCTATTTGCAAACACGTGGCATTCCTAAAAAAGAGGCCCGGGCCCTACTGACTTATGCCTTTGCCAACAATGTGCTGTCGAGTGTGGCTATTCCGTCTGTGAAGTCACGCATCAACGCGTTAATCGCCAAAAAACTGGGTGTCAATTTAGGCTTTAACTTATAAGATCATGGGGTTAGACGTCGCTGCCATCCGCGCTGATTTTCCCATACTCCAAAGAAAGGTTAACGGTCAGCCTTTGGTGTATTTTGACAATGCGGCTACCTCACAAACACCTCAGCAAGTCATCGATGTTATCACAGACTACTACCAAAACTACAACGCCAACATTCACCGTGGGGTGCATACACTGAGCCAGGAGGCTACTGACAAGTACGAGCTTGCCCGAAAAAACCTCCAAAAACATTTTAACGTAAAGCACGCCCACGAAGTTCTTTTTACCTCTGGAACAACACATAGCATCAATTTGGTGGCCTTCGGATTTGGCACTTTGTTGTCCGCAGGAGATGAGGTAATTGTTTCAGCACTTGAGCACCATTCTAATATTGTTCCTTGGCAGATGATGTGCGAACGCAGCGGTGCCCAACTCAAAGTCATTCCAATGACCAATGAAGGGAGTTTGGACATGACCGCCTATGCCAAATTGCTCAACGAAAAAACTCGACTTGTATTTGTCAACCATGTGTCGAATGCACTTGGGACGGTCAACCCAATCAAAGACATTATCGACCAAGCCCATGGTGTGGGCGCTGCCGTACTTGTCGATGGAGCCCAAGCCTGTCCGCATATCAAGCCCGATTTGCAAGCTTTGGATGTTGATTTTTACACGGTATCAGCGCACAAACTCTGTGGTCCTACAGGGGTTGGCATGCTGTATGGCAAAGAAGACTGGCTCAACAAACTGCCTCCCTATCAAGGTGGTGGAGAGATGATTGCCGAGGTGACTTTCGAAAAAACCACCTATGCCGAACTGCCTCATAAGTTTGAGGCTGGAACGCCCAATATAGCCGGAGGGATCGCATTTGGTGCTGCCATCAATTATATGAATGGCGTTGGATTTGAGCATATCGCCCAATACGAAGCTGATCTCTTGAACCATGCCACCCTAGCCCTTCAACAGATTGAAGGCTTGCGTATCTACGGGGAAGCCTCTGAAAAAACGGCGGTTATTTCTTTTAACGTCGAAGGCATACACCCCTATGATATCGGCACCCTGCTCGATAAAATGGGCATCGCTGTCCGTACAGGCCACCATTGTGCCCAGCCCATTATGGACTACTACAAAATCCCCGGAACTGTGAGGGCGTCTTTTGCCTTCTACAACACCAAGGAAGAAATAGACACGATGGTCTCTGGACTTAAGCGTGCGGTCGAAATGTTGCGCTAATTTGTATTTTTGAAAGGATGAGTATAGAAAACGTACAAGCCGAAATCATTGAGGAGTTTGCTCTTTTTGACGATTGGATGCAACGCTATGAATATATGATCGACTTAGGCAAATCCTTGCCTCTGATTGACCCCAAATACAAAACAGACAACCATATCATCAAAGGTTGTCAGAGTAAAGTTTGGGTGCATGCCGATATGAAGGACGACAAAGTGATTTTTACAGCAGACAGTGATGCCATTATCACCAAAGGCATCATTGCCATTTTGATTCGCGCTTTTTCCAACCACAGTCCTCAAGAAATTTTAGATGCCGATACCGCATTTATAGATCAAATTGGGCTGAAAGAGCATTTGTCACCCACTCGGGCCAACGGACTTGTGTCAATGATTAAGCAACTCAAGCTTTATGCGCTCGCCTACCAAACACAACTGAACTAATTATGGAACATCAAGATTTAGGAGAAAAAATAGTCCGGGTACTCAAAACCATCTACGACCCCGAAATTCCAGTGGACATCTACGAATTGGGGCTGATTTATGATGTGTTTGTCAACGAAGACCATGATGTCAAAGTCCTAATGACCCTGACAACGCCCAATTGCCCTGTGGCTGAATCCCTACCTCAAGAAGTAAAAGACAAAGTACAGTCTGTTGAGGAAGTAAATGAAGCCGAAGTGGAACTCACTTTCGATCCGCCTTGGACACGCGATCTGATGAGCGACGAAGCCAAACTCGAACTCGGATTTTTATAAGATGGAAATCGTTAACCGCGTTGCTGAAAGCGGTCTGATCACCCTAGACCCCGCAGAATTTGTCAAAGGGGCAGATGTGTCCACAATCAACCTGAGTGATTTTTTAGAAGAAGGCGTTGTGCTGCGCGAAAAAGCGTTTAGAGAAAAGCTCAAAAACACAGATTGGTCTGGCTATAAGGACCACTATGTGGGTATCATTATAGATGGGGATTTGCTCATCCCCCAATGGGCACCCATGTTGTTGTCGGCACAGTTGACCGGAATTGCCAAAGCGGTCTGTGTAGGTGACAAGGAAGCGGCGATGCTACAAGCGTTTGAAGATGCCATTGACCAACTCGATGTAGAAGCCTACAAAGGTAAAAACCTCATCATCAAAGGTTGTGGGGACGACTCAGTATCTCCCTCTGTTTTTGTGCGGTTGATCACACGTCTGACGCCTGTTGCGAATCGGATTGCCTACGGAGAAGCTTGTTCCTCAGTTCCCTTGTTTAAACGATAGATTTTTCTGAATTTTGTGATCACCAATGAAATCCAACTTTATGCACCCTAAATTTTATTTATTATCTCTCTTATTCCTCACTTCTTTTGTTGTTAATGCGCAAGAAAAAACCTCCGAGCCAGAAGAGGGGTGGAAACGTTCGGGCAAAGGCACCCTACTTGTCAACCAAGCCGCTTTTAGTGATTGGGCTTCAGGTGGGGTCAACAGTGTGTCGGTGAGCCTTAATGTGGACTATGACCTCAACTATTTTGAAAATGGTTGGTCATGGGATACCAAATTCATCGGCTCCTACGGATTGAGCTATATAGAAGGTGACGCCTTTCTGAAAAAAACCAATGACCGTATCGAAATCAACTCCCTGTTAGGGAAGCAGTTTTCGGAAAGATGGAGTTATTCTACCTTATTTAATTTCAAATCACAGTTTGCTAGGGGATATCGGTTTGGAGAAAACGAAGAGGGGGAGGAGACTCGCAGCCTGCGCACACATTTCTTTTCTCCTGCGTACATACAGTTTGGTATCGGATTTTACTGGAAAAAATCCAATAATTTCTGGTTTAACATTGCGCCTTTTTCGCAACGTATTACCATGGTCAGCAGGCAATTTACCCGTGACCTAGACCCCGGTAAGGAATACTTTGGTGTGGGACAAGGTGACAATCATCTGTTTGAGTTGGGTGCCTCTGTTAATGCTTTTTACAAGTTCAAAGCCATGGAAAACATCACCCTCGAAAATCGATTGGGGCTGTACAGCGACTATTTGGGAGACCCTCAAAATATCGATTTTGACTATACGGTTGCGGCTCATATGCAAATCAACAAATACGTCTCTACCAACCTAGAGTTGCAATTGGTCTATGACGACAATGCCATCGGGCGCCTACAAGTGCGCGAGGTGTTTGGAATTGGGGTCAATCTTGACCTTTAAAGCTCCGGATACAAAAAGTGGTTGTAGGGGAAACGGGTGATATGTATTTCTCGGACTTTTCGGTATAGGGTATTGCGCAGGCTGTCCAAGTGGGTTTTGTCTTGGGCAGAAACAAACACTGCCTCTCCATTGGTACGCGCCATCCAAGTCTGTTGCCACTCTTCAAGAGAATAGTGTTTTTCGGTCTTTTCGGTTGTCAAATCGTCCGCTTCTATAGTTTCTGGGTGGTACGCATCGATTTTGTTAAACACCATCAAGGTGGGCTTGTCCAGGGCTTTGATTTCTGCCAACAACTCATTGACCGATTGAATATGATCCTCAAAATTGAGATGGGCAATGTCTACCACGTGCAACAACAGGTCGGCTTCGTGTACCTCATCTAGGGTGCTTTTAAAAGACTCGACCAGTTGGGTAGGGAGTTTTCGGATAAAACCCACCGTATCGGTCAACAGAAACGGCAGGTTGCCCACCACCACTTTGCGCACTGTGGTGTCTAGAGTCGCAAAGAGTTTGTTTTCTGCAAAAACCTTGCTTTTGCTCAGCACATTCATCAAAGTCGATTTGCCTACATTGGTATAACCCACCAAGGCCACACGAACCAAGGCACCCCTGTTACCTCGCTGGGTTGCCATCTGGCGGTCGATTCCTACCAGTTTCTTTTTAAGCAAAGCAATTTTGTCACGAACAATGCGTCGGTCGGTTTCGATTTCGGTCTCTCCCGGACCACGCATCCCAATCCCCCCACGTTGGCGCTCCAAGTGTGTCCAAAGCCCTTTTAGACGTGGTAATAGGTATTGATACTGAGCCAGTTCTACTTGAGTACGCGCATAGCTCGTTTTGGCACGCTGAGCAAAAATGTCTAATATCAAACCGGTTCGGTCCAAAATCTTACACTTGAGCAACTGCTCGATATTGGCCTGTTGCGCGGGACTCAGCTCATCGTCAAAAACCACGGTGCTGATATCATGAGTTTTGACAAAAGCTTGTACTTCTTCCATCTTCCCTGAACCGATAAAGGTTTTGGGGTGTGGGGTTTCCATTTTTTGGGTAAAGCGTTTGACCACGGTTCCTCCGGCCGTGTGGGTCAAAAAAGCCAACTCGTCCATATACTCAGCCACACGGATTTCGTCTTGGTCTTGGGTAATAATGCCGATGAGCACAGCCTGCTCATGGCTGAGGTCTTTTTGCTCAATCATTTTCGGGCTTCCAGTGTTGGAGAGTGAGGGTTTCGCCATCAAAGACCCCGTAAGTGTAGTGTGAAATCCAGTCGCCAATGTTGATATAGGTGGCCTTGTCGTCTACTGAAAGTTCGAGTGGCAAATGGCGGTGGCCAAACACAAAATAGTCATGGTGTTCTTGTTGACGTTTGCGCTGGGCATACTGAAACAGCCATTCTTTTTCGGGCCCGTGGTACTTGAGGTCTTCATCGCCCGAAATGAGTTTGTTTTTAAGGGACAAATAGCGTGCAAAGGGGATCCCTAAGTCGGGGTGTAACCACCGAAACAGCCATTGTGCCAGTCGGTTTCGGAATAGTTTTTTCATGCGTTTGTAGCCCTTGTCTCCCGGGCCCAAACCATCGCCATGACCGATAAAAAATTTCTTACCCGATAGGGTAAAGCTTTGGGGGGCAAAATAGACCTTAGCGCCAATCTCTTGCTGTAAATAGTCGCGCATCCACATATCGTGGTTGCCCACAAAAAAATGAATGGCTATACCGGCGTCGGACAACTCGGCCAGTTTGCCCAACACACGAACAAATCCCTTGGGTACGACCGACTTGTATTCGATCCAAACATCGAACAAATCGCCCAACAAGAAAACGGCTTCGGCATCGGCTTTGATATGGTCGAGCCAATTGACAAAAATCCGCTCACGAACCACACTCGCTTCTGCGGTGGGTGCGCCCAAGTGGTTGTCGGAAGCAAAATAGATTTTTTTGCCTTTCATGGCTTCAAAAGTACAAATTACTGGTCGCTCGCATACCATTCGGCATAGGAAGAGGCTGTCTCTTGCAACCTTAATGAATGAAGTATGATGTTTTTCGGTAAGCGGGCTTTGATTTTTTGGGCAAAATCGATAACCATCATTTCACTCGTTGGCTGATAATCGACTAACAATACTTTATGACCACTAGACTCCAAGGTTTTTGCCAAAGTCACATGGGGTGTGTTTTGATTAAAAACCGTGGCGTGGTCAAATACGTCAACGATTTCCTCTTTGACTATTTTTTTAAGATCCTTAAAGTCTATGACCATACCATATTTGACATGATTGCTGTCATCGATGGGTTGGCCAATAACGGTTACGCTCAATTTATAACTGTGGCCATGAACATTTTTGCAGAGCCCATCATATCCATATAGGGCGTGACCGGTTTCGAAAGAAAAACTTTTGGTGATACGTATCATTTCTTTTTCTTGAGTTGTTTGAGGGTCTGTTGGGTGTTTTCAGAAAGAACAAGCTGTCCAGAAACTGTGGCATTGTGTGCCAGCAGATCATCCCAGTGGTCAGTGCCAAGCCAAAGAGCTTTTTTAAGTTCGATCAGGGCTTTTGGTGCATAGCCGGCCAGGCGCTGGGCCATGTCGTTGGTGGCTTGTTCCAATGTGTCAAAATCAGGGTGTATTTCAGCAAATAGTCCCTTTTGATGGGCCCAATCTGCAGTTTTCCATGCATGTGCCGAAAGTGACAACTCAGACAGGGCTGCAGCGCCGATTTTACGCTTGACCGCAGGTGCAATAACAAAGGGGCCAATGCCAATAGCGATTTCAGAAAGTTTGATGCGTGACTCAGAAGTTGCAAAGGCATAGTCACAGGCAGACACCAAGCCTACCCCGCCTCCAATGGCGGGTCCGTGAATGCGCCCGATGATGGGTTGTGGACACTTGCGCATGGCATTGATTACATTCGCAAATCCCATAAAAAAATCTTTGCCCTGTTCAGGGGTTTGTATCTGTAAAAGCTCGTCAAACGAAGCGCCCGCACAAAACACCTTGGTGGGGTCGCTATGCAATACTATTACATGAATTTGGGTGTCTTCAGCCAAGGACACAAAAGCTTGTTGGAGCTGTTGCAATTGGGCAGAGGGGAAAGAATTCTGTTTGGGGTGGGCAAAACCCACATAGGCCACCGCATCTTTTTTGTGGACTTGTACGCCTTCCTGTATCGGTAGATTCCCCATATCTTTGTGGTTGACCTGACAAAAATACGGATAATTAGGTTGGAAGTCATATGCGAAAGGTTGAAGGGGTATTGTTTGATTTAGATGGGGTGTTCTACGTGGATGGCGCGCTGATTCCGGGGGGCAATGAGACTCTGGATTGGCTCAAATCCAAAAGCATTCCCTACAGATTTGTGACCAACAACACCACCTTATCGCGCCCTGCGCTGACTGAAAAACTGCAAGGGTTGGGCCTGCAAGTGGAGGAAAATGAACTCCTCAGTGCCAACTATGCCGGTGTGCTACAGCTCAAAAAACTGGGGCTAAAACGTTGTCGGTTGGTGCTGCGCCCTGAAGCTCAGGCCGACTACCCCCCTCATGTGGATGAAAATCCAGAGGCCATTGTGATAGGCGATATTGGAAGTCGTTGGGACTATGATTTGCTCAACGTATTGATGAATCAGGTGTTGGAAGGTGCGGAGATGGTAGCCCTGCACAAAGGGCGTTATTTCCAAACCGATCGTGGACTGCAGTTGGATAGCGGTGCTTTTGTGGCTGCGCTAGAACATGCTACTGGCAAAGCAGCGCATGTGGTGGGGAAGCCGAGTGCGGCTTTTTTTGCATTGGCAGCCCAAGAACTCAATTGTGATGCAGATTCGATTTTAATGGTCGGAGATGATTTGATAAATGACATTCAGGGCGCCCAAAAAATGGGCTATCAGGCCTTGTTGGTACAAACGGGAAAATACCGTGCAGAATTGGTGGCGCAATCCAATGTGAGACCAGACGGTGTACTTACTTCTGTAGTTGAATTGCCTAACTACCTGATGCGAAACAATGGGTTGTAGAACCAAATAAATCCCTTATTTTTGCGACCTGCCTTATGGGGATGTACCAGCCCTACAGAAGTCATTTTGGCGGGGCTCAGTTGGCTACCCGCCCTGTACTGAATCAGTCGGAATGAGGTCGGTTTAGCGCAGTACGTTCGGGTAGGGAGTGTTCATTGAAAGAAATAAAATGTGGTTTGTATATGTAATTTACAGCGTTTCTAATGAGTCTTACTATGTTGGGATGACAAAAGACATAATGAGACGATTGAAAGCCCACAACAATAGTGAAGTGAAGTCAACAAAAGCATATACGCCATGGAAAATTGTTCATAAGGAGTCATACTCCACCCTTTAGAGTGCAAGAGAAAGGGAAAAGTATTTAAAATCTGCCGCTGGGAGGCGGTGGCGTAAAAAAAATTGGGGATGTAGCTCAGTTGGCTAGAGCGCTTGACTGGCAGTCAAGAGGTCGTGGGTTCGAATCCCATCTTCTCCACTATGAAGCACAGCAGAAGCTGTGGATAAAACCCTATAAAGCCCTGCAAATATTTATTTGGAAGGGCTTTGTTGGTTTTATACGCTAAGTGCTAGAAGCACTTTTTGCTGTATTTCCCAAAAGGGGTATTGCGGAAATCCAAAGGAAATCCCATCTTCTCCACGATCAAGCGTAACTTCGTTACGTTTTTAATACATAAAAAGTGCAACAAGTTTACTTGATTGCGCTTTGTTATTTAAAAACGTCTGTACTGCAAGGACAGGAAGTTGCATTTGCAGGGCTAGAATCAAGGGAACAACCCACGGTTAATCCCTTCTTCTCCGCTATATAACCCTCTGATTTAGAGGTTTTTTTATATACAAAAAAAAGCCATCTGTACAGATGGCTTTTTCATTTAATTATTTAAAGTATTACAGTCTTACTGCAAAGCCCATAACCAATCCAAACTCTTCTAATTCAGTTTGATAAACGGCGGTTGGGTTAAACTCAACACGGTCGCCAAGTTTATATCTCTTCCCTGCTCCAACAGTGAGGCCATCACCAGCGGCATCAGTTAATGGTAAGCTTGCGTAAGCAAACATTGAATCAGTAACAAAATAACGAGCAGCAGCTGAAATAGCAGCGTCTTCTTCCCAGTCACCAAATCCAAGGCCTAAACCAGCACCCGCTTGAAGTTTGTCCGTGAAATTATACAAAGCCATCACAGACAACTCCCCCCCGCTGTAACCATCTCCAGAAACGTACATGAAATTAGAGTCACCTTGAACGGTCCAGTTGTAATCTTGTGCAGAAACGATTACACATGACAAAACAAATAGTGTTGATAAAATTAAATTTTTCATAATATTAAGTTATTGTTATTGTAAAATTAGCAAAAAAAATCTTTCGTTTATCAATTTTCTAAAAAAGAAGCGCATATTTTTTTAGATTAATAAGATTGACAATCTGATTTTTTCTTCTAAGTTATCAAACCAAAAAACTATAAATTTTAGAACCTTTCTCGTTTAATTCTTTAATTTAGAAGTTCAAAAACCATCCCATGAAAAAGCTGCTTTTATTGTTCTTGTTAGTGGGTTTTGCCATCAGTTGTACCCATGAGTATTCCAGAAAAGACCATTCTATGTACTGGCAAAAACACAGCGCAGAATACCATGCGCTTTGTATTCAGGCCTATAACATTGCAAAAGCAAAAGTAGATGCGGCTCTGGCAACCCCAACTGAAAAGCCCTTGGCCATCATCGCAGATATTGATGAAACGGCTCTAAACAACCTGCCATATAACGAGATGCTGATAGACTCCAGCCTGTCTTTTACCCAAAAAACATGGTCTCACTGGGTCAACAAACAAGTGGCAACACCCATTCCCGGGGCGCTTGAATTCTTTAAATACGTCGACAGTCAAGACGTCGAAATTGTATACCTTTCCAACAGAAGGGTAGAAAATTATGCCCCCACAAAAGCCAATCTTATCTCTGCAGGATTTCCTTTTTATGAAGACACCCAAATGCTGTTAAGAGATGCGGATGGCAATAAAGAATCCAGAAGAAATAAGCTGTCCGATTACAACATTGTGTTGCTTCTTGGGGACAATCTTGCAGACTTTGAACAAGGGTTTTACAAACAACCCAATGAAAATCGAATAGCACATGTCGATTCCCTACGTCATTTGTTTGGAGATAAATTTATCGTGTTTCCAAATCTGATATATGGCACTTGGGAAATGGGGTTTGAGGAATAAGTAGGCGTTTTCGATTGTCTGCTCAAAAAAGCTTTTTTTAATAGTAATGTTTAGGTCTCATTAACATTTCATAACTTAGAATCCTAATATGTTTGGTTATGAAAAAAATACATACCCTTTTAATACTCATAGTAGGTGTGGTGGTGCTGAGTGCTTGGACCTACAGGCTCGACAGCCCTTCCGTTTTTCGTGGGGGTGAGGCCAACAGTATGCTAGAGGAGTTTGCCGTGTATGGGCTCAATAAAACCACCATGACTTTGGTAGGCATTGCCAAGGTGTTGCTTTCAATTGTGTTGCTCATCGGCCTAAAGTTTCGCAAACTAGTAACCCCGGCCGCACTGGGAATTGCACTTTTTATGATCGCTGCGGTTTATTTTCACCTCAGTGTTGGAGATGCGCTATTGCCCACGCTCCCCTCGGCCTTGATGCTCATTTCTTGTTTGACCATAATTTACCTACACAAAAAAGTATTTGCATAATGGTTCATTTGATAACCCAACACTGATGGTTCCATCTTATTTACCCGTTGGTAGGTTTCTGACAGTAGCATTATTTTCTATTGCACTACAAGGACAAAAAACCACCCTTTCTTTTGGGTCTTGCCACAAAATGGACGACCCTAACAGCGATGTGATTTTAAATACCATCGCACAAGAACAACCCGATGGCTTTATCTGGCTCGGTGACATCGTCTATGGAAAAGATGGAGATCCGCAAGATTTAGCCCAAAAGTACCAACGACTGGCCCACAAACCTGCCTACAAAACACTGAAACAAAACACCCAAGTGTATGGTATTTGGGATGACCACGACTATGGTATGAACGATGGTGGGGCGGCTTATAAACACAAAATCCAAAGCAGAAAAGATTTTTTTGCCTTTCTCGAATTGCCCAAAGACCATGATGCCTATCAAAGAGAGGGCGCCTATCAAGCATATAACATAGGGGATAATGAGCATTCCATCAAGCTTATTTTACTAGACAATCGCTACTTTAAAAGCCCATACAACAAATCCAAAGAAAAAGGCCAACGTTACCAAAAAGACAGCATAGGCACCTTGCTGGGAAAAGACCAATGGGAATGGCTCGAAAATCAGCTACAAAGATCTACCGCTTCAGTCCATGTTTTTGGAAGTGGCATCCAGTTTTTATCAAACCAACACCGGTTTGAGAAATGGAGCAACTACCCCAAAGAACTAGAGAAAATGTTGCAATTGCTGCGTAAATACAAAGTAAAAAATCCCATTTTCCTTACAGGAGATCGACATATGTCCGAATTGTCCAAAATGGATATTGGCTACACCACCCTAGTAGATGCAACTTCAAGTGGTATGACAGAAGCCTTGACCTACAACTTAACTGAAGAAAATCCTTACCGGATAGGCCCTACCATCGGGGAGGATAGCTATGGGCAACTCACCATTGACTGGGAGAAAAACAGCTATAATATCACATTTAAAAACACACAAGGCGATGCTCTCTATGTGCATGAGCAATCATTGAGTGTAAAATAAGTTGGGTTATTTGTCGAGCCAGTCGACCTTGCCGCTATCTAGTTGGTAAACACCGCCCACAATTCCAATGCTTCCTTTTTGGAAAAGGTCATCTAGAATGTTGCTTTTTTCCAAAATACGTTTCATGGTAGCACGCACATTGTTTTCGATCGTGGCACTTACAAAATCTGCATCGGCGCTACTTGGTGATTTTCCGGTAGCTCGTGCCGTTTGATCCACAGCTGGCCGAATGGAGGCCAACATCCCGGTGATATGACCTAACTCAACCCCGTCGCAAGCAGCTTTGACAGCCCCACAACCCGCATGCCCCAGCACTACGATAAGTTTGCTTCCTGCTACAGCACAGGCATATTCCATACTTCCCAAAATATCATCGTTTTCAAAGTTTCCGGCTACGCGTGCCACAAAAACATCTCCTATATGTTGGTCAAAAACCAATTCTACAGGTACCCGAGAGTCGATACAAGACAAAATCACTGCCTTGGGAAACTGTCCCGTAGTGGTCTGTGAGCGCAAGGATGCAGCGTCTACTTGTTGGGTGTTTCCGGACGAATATCGTTCATTTCCCGACCTTAATGCGGCCAAAACGTTTTGAGGTGTGAGTTGATCTTGGTCTGATTTTTGTAGCGCTTCTTTTCTCATGATGAGAGTAAATAATTTTTGCCCTAAAATATACTTTTTTGAGAAACATTAACGTTTTAGTACACATGACAAACTATAACCAACCAACAACTTTTTCAAATTTGTGGGGTCTAAGCTTAAAACCAAAGTTTTGAACCTAACCGAAGATCACATCCAAGAACTGCTACACGACTCAAAATATGAGCGTGCACTGACAGAAATCGTTTCGGCATTCCACGAGCCCATGTACTGGGTGATTCGGAAATTGGTACTCCGCCATGAAGACGCCAACGATGTGCTGCAAAACACTTATGTGCGTATCTTTAAAGGATTGCCTAAGTTTCGCCACCAAAGTGCTGTTAAAACTTGGTGTTATCGAATTGCTTACAACGAGTCCATGAGACATTTAGAACAACAGAAAAAACGTGGCTTGTTGTTGCCCGATGGCAACTTCCCCGACTATTGGGCCCAATTGTGTGCAGACCCATATTTTGATGCACACCAAGCAGACGCACATTTTCAACAACTGCTGGGGGAGCTCACAGAAGACCAACGCATGGTGTTTTCCATGAAATATTATGACGAATTAAAATTTACTGAAATTGCAGCAGTTACCGGACGCAATGTCAATGCGATCAAAGCCACCTATTACGCCGCCAAAACTGCCCTGACACAACAACTCAAAACAGCCGTATGATTAGCAACAAAACAGAACAATTCCTCAAATTGGGTTACCAAGTGCCAAATCACTACTTCGAGCGCTCCAAGCAACGTATGTTGAATCGTATTTTGATGCCAAGCGAGCAAACTACAGTCGTACGCCCCTTGTGGAAAAAACTGACCGCAGCCGCAGCAGTCATCGTGTTGCTTTTGGCAACAAAATGGTCTATTGATAATTATCAACCTTTGTCAGCTGCTGAGTTTAGCGATTACGACATCTTGCTTGTGGAGTCAATTTCAGTTGAAGAAGAGGACTTCGACCTATGGTTTGAAGAGAATTATGTGTTAGACATTCTTTGAGTTACAACTTTTTATAATACCTAGGGTCTAAAGGTTAGAAAATAAACGTACAAGTGATGAAATCGAAAATTTTATATCTATTAGCTGCCTTTTTGTTTGCCTTGCCACTTAGCGCGCAACAAGGAAAGGGAACCCCGAAAGACAACCTCCGTGGTATGGAAAAAATCCTAACTCCAGAGCAAATCGAAATGCTAAAGGCCCAAAACGAATTGGTCAGAACGCAAAGAGAGGCTTTTAAAAACAGCCTGACCGACGAACAACGGGCTATCATGCAAAGCCGTGATCTGCGCCCTGAGGAGCGAAGAAAAGCCCTTATGGCATCGCTCAATCAGCAACAACGCGATTTGCTAGACACCCACAAAGACAACATCCGTGACCTGAAAGATGCGTTTAGAGAATCACTCTCCGATGAGCAAAAAGAAGCACTAAAAAAACGCCGTCATAACATCAAACAGCGCCAACGTCAACTCAAGGAACGCCGCGAACAAATCAAAAAGCGAAAAGAAGAGATGAAAGAAAGAAAACGCAAAGGTGGGAAAAAGCGTGGTAGAGGCTAAATTTTAACGAGATATGCCTACATAAATAGTGCTTGACCAAAGTTGGGCACTATTTTTTATATTTATAACATGAAAAAAACAATTGCCCTATTTCTTTTTTTCTGCTTGGGACTCGTTCAAGCCCAAGACATAGACGAAAAATCTGAACTTGACGCCCTTCTTGACAGTCTTTTTGCTGTTGACACCCTATCTATCCTCAACGCCTCTTCTTCATTTTTATACGCCTCCGCCCAATACGACAATCAAGTCTATTTTTCGGGACGTGATTTTGAAATCGACCAGTATGGTTTTGTCCCCAGTTTGACCTATATGAGCACCAAAGGCTTATTTGTCAATGTGGGGGCTTTGTATTACAGCGCTTTGGAACCCGCTTGGGACTTGGTCGCTGCGGGTTTTGGGCATTTTTGGTATCTAAGCCCCGACAAGTCGATCAGCGTTCAGGGGAGCTACAACCGCTTTTTCTATGCCGAAGAACAAGATGGGCTAAACAAAAACCTGTTGAGCACCGGCTTGTCATACCGAAAAAAGAAACTCGGTGCCGGCTTGGGTGTTGGTTATTTATTCGGAGGCGATGCGAACTATTATGTCACCCTCCGCACAGATTACACCATCGATTTGGCCGAATGGGGCGAGGTTGAACTTAGCCTGAGACCATCCATAGATTTGCTGTTTAGCCAGCAAAATATTACCGAACAAGTGAGCCTCACCGAAGTAACCCAGCGCGATGTGTTTGACCTTATCAACACCCAACTCGCTATCCCATTAGAAATAGACGTGGGTAGCTTTGATGTCGAATTGAGCTACAACATCAACTTGCCAAAGGCTTTGCCGGATGAAGAATCGCTTTCAACCAATGGTTATGTGTCGGTTGGGGTAGGGTATATTTTTCCATTTTAAATCTATTAAACACATCAGAGTTCATATATTTAATAATAAATTCTTACATATGAGACCAATACTTTTAGAGGCCCTAAAGCAACACGCCATGGGCCACATTGCCAAGCACAAAGCCAACTTGGAAGTCTATCTCAATCAGCCTGTGGGCATAGGTGAGCATTCAGATATTATTGAGGCTATGGAAGTCGAAATTGATCAGATTGCCAAATATCATGACCAACTGGAAATCATTGAAAAATACTTAAGCTAATAAAGTTTATTAAAGTAAGCCTGCGGAGTGCGTAGCTGACAATTGGACTCCATCGATGGGGCGATTCTTGCAACTTATGCAAAGAAAAAACCTAACTAATGGTACATTCTGTCAAGTAGTGCCATAGCGCTTGGTCACCAAATACACCCCCGCCAAGACTGCCAAGAATGAAAAAACGCCCACCGTTGTTAGGCTGTCAGCGCCCACAAGAATCGCAAATACAATCCCCATCACAGGTTGCAAATAGGTAAAAACAGATACCGTTGAGGCTTTGAGGGTTTTTAGGGCAAAAATGTTAAACAAATAGGTCAGAAAGGTAGTTCCCAAAACCACAAATCCGATACGCCAAAGCGCAGAGAAGGGCATCACATGCCAATTTACTTCTTGAAACTCCCTCCAAGTTACTGGAAGACACACCACCAACCCGATCAAAAAGAGCCACTTAAGCAAATGTATGGGGTGATATTTTTGGGAAAGGGGTCTAACAAAAACAAGATACAAAGCAAAGCTTCCTGCATTGATAACAAACAGCATATTTCCCAGTGGAATATTTGGAGCTTTTGCGTGTAACTGGTCATTAAAAACCACCAAAAACAAGGCCCCAAAAAAGCCAAGTAATACCCCAACAATTCTGGATTTTATCAATTGTTCTTTGAGCAAAAACGCTGAAAAAATAAACACTAAAATAGGAGTCGTGGTGATGATAACCGCACTGTTTATAGGCGTGGAATACTCCAAACCTTTAAAAAATGACAACATATTGATGCCCATGCCGAAAAAAGCACATACAAATAGGCGTAAATAATCTTTTTTTTCAATTGGATTTCTGGGCACAAATAGTCCTGCCAACCAAAATAATAGGGTGGCTCCCAGCAAACGAATCATGATAAACCCAAAGCCTTGCACATAAGTGGGCATTACGTCTTTGGCTATGGTATGGTTGAGGGCATAGATAGTAGTGGCTCCAAAGGCTGCGAGCAAAGCCCATGCGCGCTTATTTCCCATGAATCGCTTGTTGCATCATATCCACTGTCTTTTTGGCATTCCCAATGTAAAATTGACCATTCCAGATCAAAATGGGGCGCTTTAGACAGCTGTACGCTGTCAATAAGAGTTTTTTAAACAACGCCTCATCTGAGACTGTACCTTCTTTTTTTAAAGCCGCATAGACCTTGGATCGCTTATTGATTAAGGCTTCATAGCTCTGGGTGTTTTCATATAGTTCCTGCAATTGAGAAGCGGAGATGGGCTGGTGCTTAACATCTTGAAGTTGGGTTTCTTTTGGCAGGTCTAGCTCCTTTAGGATGCGCATACAAGTGTTACAAGTAGAAAGGTAGATATATGTATTCATGAAAAGAAATTTCTATTCAAATATCATATTTTTAATCTAAAAGAGGGGGCTGTTGACCAAACTTAAATACATTTGCGTTGAGAATCCAGAAATATGGGAAAATCTGATAGTAAATTCAATACCAAAACCATTCATGGAGGACAAGCTCCCGACGTTGCCTATGGCGCGGTTATGCCGCCTGTCTATTTGACCTCGACCTATGCGCAAAGTACCCCCGGGGGGCATAAAGGCTACGAATACAGCCGCACACACAACCCCACCCGTACCGCTTTGGAAAAGGCACTAGCCAGTATAGAAGAAGGAACACAAGGGCTTTGTTTTGGTTCTGGAATGGCTGCCATAGATGCCATTCTCAAACTGCTCAAGCCGGGAGATGAAGTCATCTCTACCAATGATTTGTATGGTGGTAGTTACAGGCTTTTCACAAAAGTCTTTGCCGATTATGGCATCCGTTTTCACTTTGTGGACATGCAAAACACGGAAAGGATTTTCGAAAAAATCAATGACAATACCAAGTTGATTTGGGTGGAAACCCCCACCAACCCCATGTTGAATATTGTTGATATTCAGGCAATCAGCAAATTGCGTCAAGATAATAGGATTTTGCTCGCTGTTGATAATACTTTTGCCTCGCCCTATCTTCAACAACCTCTCACATTGGGTGCCGATATTGTGATGCATTCGGCTACCAAATACTTGGGCGGACACAGCGATGTGGTGTTAGGGGCTTTGGTGGTTCGGGACGAAAATTTAGCAGCGCGTTTGGCCTTTATACAAAATGCAAGCGGTGCCGTTTGTGGCCCCCTGGATGCTTATCTAATCCTTCGA
>CAXRDP010000068.1:0-12460 GCA_964229545.1 Flavobacteriaceae bacterium
GCCTCGATCAAATGGGCGTTGATGTCATAGAGGCGGGTTTTCCAATATCTAGCCCCGGGGATTTCAACTCCGTCCAAGAAATCACTAAAATTGTCAAGAATGCTACGGTCTGTGGACTAACCCGAGCGGTTCAAAAAGATATCGATGTGGCCGCTGAAGCCTTGTCATTAGCTAAGCGACCTAGAATTCACACGGGCATTGGAACTTCTGATTCACACATCAAACACAAGTTTAATGCCACACAAGAACAGATTATAGAACGTGCTGTGGCTGCCGTGACTCATGCCAAAAAATATGTGGAAGACGTAGAATTCTATGCCGAAGATGCTGGTAGGACTGACAATGAGTTTTTGGCGAAAGTCTGCGAAGCCGTTGTTAAAGCGGGAGCTACAGTTCTAAATATTCCTGATACTACAGGATACTGCCTTCCTGAAGAATATGGTGCGAAAATCAAATATCTTGTCGACAATGTCCGTGGGATAGAGAAAGCCACCTTATCATGTCATTGCCACAATGACTTGGGGCTAGCCACTGCAAACTCTATTGCAGGTGCCGTCAATGGTGCACGCCAGATTGAATGTACTATTAATGGTATCGGAGAAAGGGCTGGAAATACCTCCCTTGAGGAAGTAGTTATGATTATGCGTCAACACCCCGATTTAAACTTGACGACCGATATCAATACAAAATTGCTGTACGACACCTCCCAAATGGTCTCTGAGGCCATGGGAATGTATGTGCAACCCAACAAGGCAATTGTAGGTGCCAATGCCTTTGCACACAGTTCTGGTATTCACCAGGATGGTGTGATCAAAAACAGAGAAACCTACGAAATCATAGACCCACACGATGTAGGTGTAGAAACCTCAGCCATAGTGCTCACTGCCCGTAGTGGTCGGGCTGCACTCGCCTATCGTGCTAAAAACATCGGTATTGAACTTACGAAACTACAATTGGACAAAGTGTATTTGGAGTTTCTTCGCTTTGCCGATGCCAAAAAAGAAATCAACGATGAGGACATACCTCAAATCGTAGAGGCAGCCAATCTAAATTCAATTTAACAAACCATTTTTATGGGAAAAACACTTTTTGACAAGGTTTGGGATAGCCATGTCGTAGACCGCATTCAGGATGGTCCAGACATATTGTATATCGACAAGCATTTGATTCACGAAGTTACCAGCCCACAGGCTTTTTCTGAACTCAAAAATCGAAATATCCCTGTTTTTAGACCTCAACAAATTGTAGCGACTGCTGACCACAACGTACCCACACTCAACCAGCATTTACCAATTCAGGACGCTTTATCCAGAAAACAAGTCGCTCAGCTGAATGAAAATTGTGCTGAACATGGCATAGAGTTGTATGGTTTGGGACACCCATATCAAGGCATTGTTCATGTGATAGGTCCTGAGTTGGGAATCACCCAGCCCGGAATGACCATGGTTTGCGGTGACAGCCACACATCTACCCACGGTGCTTTTGGCTCTATAGCTTTTGGAATCGGAACCAGTCAGGTGGCACAAGTTTTTGCGAGTCAATGTCTGTTGGTAGACAAACCCAAAAGCATGCGCATCACTGTCGATGGTCAGCTAAGACCTGGTGTTCACCCCAAGGATGTGGTACTTTATATCATTGCACAACTGGGTACAGGCGCAGGAACAGGACATTTTGTGGAATTTGCAGGATCTGTTTTTGAGCAAATGAGCATGGAGGGACGTATGACAGTCTGCAATATGAGCATCGAAATGGGCGCTCGTGGTGGCATGATCGCTCCTGACGAGACTACCTATGCCTATGTCAAAGGAAAAGAATTTGCACCCAAAGACGGTGCTCTTGATGAAAAAATCACCTACTGGAAAACACTTCCATCAGACGATAATGCAGTATTTGATCAAGAATACCGATTTGACGCCAAAAACATTCGCCCGATGGTTACCTATGGAACCAATCCGGGTATGGGTATAGGAATTGGAGAAACCATCCCCGACGAAACAGGTCTGTCATTTGAGAAGTCTTTGGCTTATATGGGCTTCCAAAAAGGAGACACATTAGAAAATCTTCCTATTAACTATGTATTTATAGGGAGCTGCACCAACTCTCGAATTGAAGATTTTAGAGCTGCCTCTGCTTACATTAAAGGGAAACAAAAAGCACCCAACGTACATGCACTCATAGTACCAGGCTCTCAACAAGTAGCCAAACAAATCGAAGAAGAAGGCCTAAAAGATATTTTTGAAGCTGCCGGTTTTCAAATTCGACAAGCGGGTTGCTCAGCTTGTTTGGCTATGAATGAGGATAAAATTCCAGCCGGAGAATACTGTGTGTCTACCTCCAATAGAAATTTTGAAGGACGACAAGGACCCGGCGCCAGAACCATTTTAGCCAGCCCACTTACTGCTGCAGCGGCCGCTGTTGAAGGAAAAATTGTTGATTGCACACAAGTTTGACATGGAAAAATTTGAAACCCTACACACCCAAGCGGTACCCCTGAATATAGAAAACATTGATACCGACCAGATCATACCTGCGAGATTTTTAAAGGCCACCGACCGAAAAGGCTTTGGTGACAATCTTTTTAGAGACTGGAGGTATAATTCTGAAAATCAGCCGATTGCAGACTTTGTGTTAAACAACCCAAAATTTTCTGGAAAAATATTGGTGGCCGGAAACAATTTTGGTTGTGGTTCCAGTCGTGAGCATGCGGCTTGGGCTTTGACAGACTATGGCTTCAAGGTTGTCGTGTCCAGTTTCTTTGCTGATATATTTAAAGGAAATGCTTTGAATAACGGTCTTTTACCCATCCAGGTGACACCTGAAGAGTTGGAAGGGATTTTCGAAATTTTAGAAAATCATGCTGACGCCTCTTTTGTTGTAGACCTCCAAGCTCAAAAGCTATTTGTTGATGGTCACGACCTAGAAATCGAATTTGATATCAATACCTACAAAAAAACATGCTTGCTCAACGGATATGATGACATAGACTACTTGGTAAGCCAAAAAGAAAAAATCAGTCAATTTGAAAAATTGAAACATGCATAAAAAAATTGCTGTATTATCGGGTGACGGTATTGGACCAGAAGTCGTCGATGAAGCGATCAAAGTCCTTGACGCTGTCGCTGTCAAGTACAACCACACTTTCGAATACGAAAATGCTTTGGTAGGTGCTATTGCAATAGACAAAACCGGAAATCCACTGCCCGATGAAACCCTACTATGCTGTATGTCGAGTGACGCAGTGCTTTTTGGTGCTATAGGTGATCCCAAATACGACAACAACCCTGATGCAAAAGTACGGCCTGAGCAAGGCTTATTGGCTTTGCGAAAATCACTGAATTTGTTTAGTAACATACGCCCTGTCAAAGCCTACAAAGCACTTATAGACCGCTCTCCTTTAAAAGAAGAACGTATTAGTGGAACAGATTTTGTAATCTACCGCGAGTTGACCGGTGGAATATATTTTGGAGAAAAACAGCTTTCTGACGATGGCAAAACCGCTTCCGACCTTTGTTTGTACACCCAAAGCGAAATTGAGCGTATCGCCCACATGGGCTTTAAAGCGGCACGCACAAGAAGAAACAAAATGACTTTGATAGACAAAGCCAATGTTTTGGAATCTTCACGCTTGTGGAGACGTGTTGTCACTGAACTACATCAGCGTGAATACGCAGATGTGGAATTGGATTTTCTTTTTGTCGACAACGCAGCCATGCAAATGATTCTCAACCCTTCTCAGTTTGATGTGATTTTGACCGAAAACATGTTCGGGGACATCATCTCTGACGAAGGCAGTGTGATTGGTGGTTCTATTGGTTTGTTGGCGTCTGCCTCTGTTGGAGACAAATACGCGATGTTTGAACCCATACATGGATCTTTCCCTCAAGGAGCAGGGAAAGGGATTGCCAACCCCATCGCGACTATATTATCCGCAGCCATGATGCTCGACCATTTTGAACTCCATGAAGAAGCAAAAGCGGTTTGCGATGCAGTGGATGTGGCTTTGGAAAAAGGGGTTTGTACACCCGAGATCAATGCGGAAGCCCAACATACCACTTCGGATGTTGGGGATTTTATTAGCAGTTTAATCGCATAAAAAAGAGGCCCGTAGGCCTCTTTATAGTTTATAAAACGAGTGTTTTACTCGTTGTCACTCATCTTCTTTTTAAGATCAGCAAGTACATCTAAATCACCAAGTGTTGAAACTTCATTTTGTGCAGCAGCTTTCTTTTTAGCCTTTTTGAAGTTTTCTTCCTCCACGGCTTTAAATACAGCACTGTGTGACAGTACAACACGCTTGTAGTCTTTGCTAAATTCAATAACCTTAAATTCAGCAGACTCTCCTTTGGTCAATTTGCTACCATCTTCTTTCTCAAGATGACGGTTGGGCACAAATGCTGTGATGTCATCATTAAGCACCACAGTAGCGCCTTTGTCTACGACAGCTTCAATCTGAGCTTCCAAGACAGTGCCTTCTGCAAATTCCTTGGTGTATTTGTCCCAAGGATTGTCCTGGATTTGTTTATGTCCCAAACTCAATTTGCGACCTTCAACATCCAGTTCAAGAACAACAACTTCCAATTCCTGATCTACAGAAACAACCTCGGATGGATGCTTGACTTTTTTGGTCCACGACAAGTCAGAAATATAAATCAAACCATCGATACCTTCTTCAAGCTCCACAAAAACACCGAAGTTGGTGAAGTTGCGAATCACACCTTTGTGCTTGGAACCAACAGGATATTTGGCTGTAATATCTGTCCAAGGATCTTGTGTGAGTTGCTTGATACCAAGCGACATTTTGCGCTCTTCTCTGTCCAAAGTCAAAATTTGTACTTTGACATCATCTCCAACATTCACAAAATCTTGAGCAGAACGTAAATGCGTGCTCCATGACATTTCTGAAACGTGCACCAAGCCTTCTACACCAGGTGCTACTTCAACAAAAGCACCATAGTCAGCAATGACAGCTACTTTACCGTCAACAACATCCCCTTCTTTAAGGTCTTCGCTAAGCGCTTCCCAAGGATGCTGGCTGAGTTGTTTTACACCCAATTGAATACGAGACTTGTCGTCATCAAAATCTAGAATAACGACATTCAAACTCTGATCGAGCTCTAAAATTTCGCTTGGATGGTTGATGCGATTCCATGAAAGGTCGGTAATGTGTACCAATCCGTCTACACCGCCCAAGTCGATAAAGACACCATATGATGTGATGTTTTTGACAACACCTTCCAATACTTGTCCTTTTTCAAGCTGACCGATGATTTCTTTTTTCTGCTCTTCGATATCAGCTTCGATAAGGGCTTTGTGAGAAACGACCACGTTCTTGAACTCATGATTGATTTTGACAATCTTGAATTCCATGTTTTTGTTTACATACTGGTCGTAGTCACGGATGGGTTTTACATCTATCTGTGAGCCAGGCAAAAAGGCTTCAATACCGAATACATCGACAATCATACCCCCTTTGGTGCGGCATTTAACAAATCCGGTCACCACTTCACCTTTGTCATGAGCTTCGTTGACACGATCCCATGCTTTGATAACGCGTGCCTTTCTATGAGAAAGTATAAGCTGTCCGGTTTTGTCTTCACGAACGTCTACAATCACTTCCACTTGGTCTCCGACCTTTAGGTCAGGATTGTAACGAAATTCATTGAGAGAAATGACACCTTCAGACTTGGCATTGATATCAATAATCGCTTCACGATCTGTCATATGAACTACAGTTCCTTGAATGACATCTGTGTGTTGGGTGTCAACAAAATTTTCCTGAACAAGTTTTTCAAACTCTTCTAATTTTTTGTCTTGAACAGTCTCAATACCTTCTTCGTATTTGGCCCAATCAAAGCTTGCTAAAAATTCATCAGGAGAGGGAGTGGGGGTTTCAGAATCAGTTGATTCTTCTTTGTTTTCTTGAAGCACGACCTCTTGGTCTTGAACTTCATCTTGTACATGCTCTTCAGCCATGTGTTTTGTTTTTTGTATTCTGTTGCTTTGAAAACGCGGTGCGAACAACAGAAGGCATTTATCATTTGTTTCCCAAGGATTATTTTCAACTAAGCACCTTCCTTAGGGAGCGCAAAAGTAAGTCCTTTTAGGGAGTTCAACAAATCCTGTATGTGTTATTCCTACTGTCGGGTGGAAATATGCGTTAAAGCCATCGCAAAAAGCTGGTCTTGGGTGGTGTTTTCAGAACTCAATTCAATAGCTCCTATAGGTTTGACCAAGGGGGAATCTTTCCGTGTGCTATCTATGGCATCACGTTTGGCTAAATTTTGATAAACAGCTTTGGGGGATACTTTCTCTCCTTTTTCACGAAGTTCACTAAACCTTCGTACAGCACGTGTTTCGGCAGAAGCGACCAAAAAAAACTTAATATCTGCGTCTGGAAAGACCACACTTCCAATGTCTCTGCCGTCCATGACCACGCCTCCATGCTGTCCCAACTCTCTTTGTTTGGCTACCATAAATCTTCTAAAAACAGGTTCTTTGGCCAAGGTGCTGACATGCTCTGCTACATCCATTTTTCGAATGTCCTCCTCCACTACTTCTCCGTTAAGGGTGATGGCGTCTTTTGAATCAAAGTCAATCTCGATTTCAGATAATTTTTCGACGAGTTGGTTTTTATGAAAATAATCCTCCCCAATAAACTCGTTTCGAATTGCATACAAAGTCAAAGCTCTGTACATGGCTCCTGAGTCAATGTAAGTATACTCCAAGTGAGAAGCGATTCTTTTGGCCAAAGTACTTTTGCCTGTAGAGGATGCGCCGTCAATGGTGATTGTTAGCCTCTTCAATAGAAAGGTTTAAAGGTGAGACCGAAAAAACTTGAGTTGCCTGCCACAGTATGTCGTGTGTGACTATATTGAAACCTGAATCTTCTGATATTGAGACCGAAACCTACAGACAAACCCGAAAAATTTCTTTGGTCCAAGATACGCAATTCTGTTGCGCGCAAAAAATTATATCCTAACTGAACTGAAAAAGAACGCTCAGGAAATAGTTCTGCACCCAACACCAAATGCCGAGATAGCTCTGCTAGAAAGCTCGGAGATTGGTTGTTAGGATTGCCGTTAAGGTCAAGTTGTGCTTGGTTGGGATTCACAAAAGCCAGATCCCAACGCTCTAAATGTTGAACACCCAAATGCCAACGCAATGGCAAATAAGTCAATTCGTTAGAAACCCCAAAATTCACAGAAAAAGGGAGTTGTTCACGAACTTCGTCATAGGTCGTTATTTGGGTTCCTATATTCTTGGCTACCAATGCAAAGCGCAGTTTGTTATTGAAAGGCTGATAATAGAGACCCAAATCTGATGTCAAACCCCAAGAGTGGTATTGCTCCAGAGAAGAACTAATGAGACTGAGGCGTAGACCCGCATACAAGTTGGGCCCTAAAAGATAATGGGCATAGGAAACTCCCAAAGCCACTTCGCTCCCAGAAAAGGTGCCTGTTTGGGTACCCAATTCGTCTCGGGCATCAAAAGAACCATAATGGATGTAGCGCACATCAAACAACAAAGCTTTTTGGCGGTCAATCCCTATGACATAGGCTGCCGTTCCGCGGTTGATGCCTGCAAAATAGGGTTCAATATTGAGCGTAAATTGCCCTGAAGACTGCGCAGAAACCAACGCCGGATTGGCCATAGCAGCCTCAATGTCTGTGTCAGACAATGTGGTAGTAACCCCACCTAGTGCAGCATGCCTTGGACTGGGAAGGAGTTCCAAGAATTGGTACGTGTAATCACCTCCTATTTGTGCATTTGCGTGAAACACAAACCAAACAGAACAAAAAACACACAAATTACGCATGGAGATTGACACGAAGCTATAACGCAAATATGACCTAATTATTTGGTAGAGACCAACGATTTGACCGCAGAGCGACTGGTAATGGCCAATTGCAACACATCCAACATATGAGTGACATAGTGAAACTGAAGTCCTCTCAGGTACTTTGGATCGATCTCGGCAACATCTTTTTCATTTTCACTACTCAAGATGACTTCCTTGATGTTGGCGCGCTTGGCAGCCAATATTTTCTCTTTGATGCCTCCCACGGGAAGCACCTTGCCGCGAAGGGTAATCTCTCCCGACATGGCCAATCTGTTTTTTACACGTTTTTGGGTTATGGCCGACACCAAAGAGGTTAGCATTGTAATCCCTGCGCTTGGCCCGTCTTTGGGAGTCGCACCCTCAGGAACATGGATGTGAAAATTACTCTTTTTAAGCTGCTCGGCATCTATGCCCAACTGATCTGCATACGACTTGATGAATTCCAAGGCAATGGTTGCCGATTCCTTCATTACCTTACCAATATTACCGGTAATATTCAACGCCCCAGAACCGGGAGTAAGCAATGACTCTATGAATAAAATATCGCCCCCCATACGGGTCCATGCCAATCCGGTAACCACCCCCGCTACTTTGTTGTTTTCATATTGGTCACGCAAGAGTTTAGGCGCTCCTAGAATGGCTTCTAAATCTTCTTTGTTTACCTCTGCCTGTATTGCTTCCTCCATCGCAATACACTTGGCAGTATGTCGCACAAGCTTGGCAATTTGCTTGTCTAGACCACGAACACCGGACTCTCTTGTATAACCCGAGATAAGCTGAGCCAAAGCAGAACGACTTACTTTCAAATCTTCTTTGGTAATACCGTGTTCTGCAATCTGTTTGGGCAAGAGGAACTTGGCACCAATATTAACCTTTTCTTCAAGCGTATATCCACTTACATCAATAACTTCCATACGATCTAACAAGGCAGGCTGTATGGTCGAAAGGGTATTGGATGTCGCAATAAACAACACTTTGGAGAGGTCGTATTCCATCTCCAAAAAATTATCGTGAAAGGCCGTGTTTTGCTCCGGATCCAATACTTCCAACAAAGCGGATGAAGGGTCCCCTTGATAGCTTTCAGACAGTTTATCAATTTCATCCAAAATAAATACGGGGTTAGAAGTGCCGGCTTTTTTCAGGTTTTGAATGATGCGTCCGGGCATGGCACCTATGTAGGTTTTACGGTGTCCACGAATTTCCGCTTCATCGCGCATGCCACCCAAAGAAATTCGGACATATTCCCTACCCAAGGCTTCAGCTATAGATTTCCCCAAAGAGGTTTTTCCTACACCTGGAGGGCCAGTTAAACACAGAATAGGTGATTTCATGTCTTTGCGCAATTTCAATACAGCCAGATGCTCTATGATGCGTTTTTTAATCTTGTCAAGTCCGTAATGGTCACGATCTAGGATGCGTTGGGCTCGTTTGAGATCAAATTTGTCTTCGGAGTAGCTATCCCAAGGCAAATCCAAATACAATTCTAAATAATTGCGCTGTACACCATACTCGGCCACTTGAGGATTCATTCGTTCCAGTTTGGCCAACTCTTTGTCAAAATGTTCCTGAATTTTCTTTGACCATTTTTTTTCTTGCGCTCGGATACGCATTTCTGCTACCTCTTGGTCGTAAGAAACCCCACCCAATTCTTCCTGAATGGTTTTGATTTGCTGGTGTAGGAAATACTCGCGTTGTTGCTGGTCTAAGTCGTTTCGCACACGGGACTGAATGTCATTCTTCAGCGAAAGCTTTTGAAACTCCATGTCCATGTGTTTCAAACACAATAGGGCGCGTTCATGAAGCTGATTGGTCTGCAAGATTTTTTGTTTGTCAGCAACGTCCATGTCCATATTGGACGAAACAAAATTGACCAAAAAACCATCGCTCTGTATGTTTTTTATAGCAAAAGAAGCTTCTGAAGGAATATTAGGGCTTTGGGATATAATCTGTAGCGATAGATCCTTGATAGAGTCTATAGTAGCTGCAAATTCTTTGTCACCCTCTTCAGGACGCTCCTCTTTAAGCTCCGATACGGAAGCCTTCAGATAGGGTTCTTCTGAGATGTAAGAATCGATTTGAAATCTTTTTTTACCCTGAAGAATGACCGTTGTATTGCCATCAGGCATCTGGAGCACTCTTAATATACGTGCTAAGGTACCCACCCGAAACAAATCTTTTTTTCCCGGTGATTGAACTTCTCTGTCTTGTTGAGCGACCACCCCTATGAGTTTGTTGGTCGCATTGGCGTCTTTAATCAGCTGAATCGACCTATCACGCGATGCTGTAATCGGAATCACAACACCCGGAAAAAGAACGGTGTTTCGAAGCGGAAGGATAGGGATGATTTCCGGAACCGGCTCTTTGGAGATTACCTCTTCATCATCAGTAGTCATCAATGGAATCAGGTCTGCGTCTTCTTCTAAATCTTCTAAAGAAAGATTGGCAAGTGAAATAAGCTTAGATTGCGCCATAAATAGAGTGTCATTTTGTCGGTTTGCATATGGAACGAGAAATATTGTCAGTACATACGACGGCTTTTCCCATATAGCCACACACATTAACATTTACATTTATACTTTTTCAATATCCATGCCAAGGATGTAACAAAAATCCCAATCAATCGTTTTAATGTAAACTCAAATTCTTATTATCATGAAAACAATTGTTTCTATTTTGTTATTGGGTATGGTGGTCGGCCATGCACAATGGACCAAGAAAATCAAAGGCAATCAAGAACTGATTACCGAAACCCGACAAACCCCAGACTACGACAAAATCCACGTGGTCTCTTTTTTTGATGTGATATTGGTAGAAGGCAAAGAAGGTCAAATCACGCTTGAGGGTGAATCCAATTTGCTACCCTATATCGAAACTGAAGTACGAAAAGGAAAATTGACCATCGATGTCAAAAACAATGTCTCTCTAAGACCCAGCCGAAATCATGACATAACCATCACGGTCCCTATTGAAGAAATCAGCGGGCTAAGTCTTACTGGTTCGGGCGATATTGAAAGTGATTTTACCCTCAAGACAGAAAACATAGACCTCAATTTGGTGGGTTCTGGAGATATTGAGCTTTCTTTGGATTCAGGAATTGTGGTGGCAGATATTATCGGTTCAGGAGACATCACCTTGTCAGGCAACAGCAAATCGTTTAAAGGCAAGGTTACCGGATCTGGAGATTTGGATGCCAAAAATCTAAAATCCAAGGGAGTGAAAGTTTCTATTTTGGGTTCCGGAGATGCCGATGTGTATAGCTCAGAGCACTTGGAAATAAAGGTCTTAGGTTCTGGGGATGTACAATACAGCGGTGACCCTTACACCATAGAAATTTCAAATCACAGCAGTAGTAAGATCGTGAAAAAACGTGTGGTTAAGTCTCGATCAGAGGACTGACTGCACTTGCTTTTTGTGCATACGACGCAACAACAACGCACCTATTAGAAAGAACGCCAAAAAGAATAGGATAGCATTGCGCATGCTTCCTGTAAGTTGGTCTATCGTGCCATAGAGTACCATTCCGATAACGATACCGATTTTTTCGGAAACATCGTAAAAACTAAAGTATGAGGTAGTGTCTTCGGTGTCTGGTATGAGCTTTGAATATGTCGAGCGTGCCAAAGCCTGTATGCCCCCCATGGACAGACCCACCAAACCTGCAGCTATGTAAAACTGCAAAGGCGTAACCACAAAATAGGCATATACGCACAGGGCAACCCATACAAAGTTTAGAAAAATCAATACGGGTACATTTCCGAACCGTTCCGAAAACCTAGCAGTCAGCATGGCACCGATGATGGCTATCAACTGAATGATCATTATACTCACAATAAGACCCATGGTTTTTTCGCCTTCTCCCCAAGCCACTTCTTGTTCACCAAAATAGGCGGCCACCAACATCACCGTTTGTAGGGCCATACTAAACACAAAAAACGCCCCTATATAGCGCTTCAGATGCGGTAGCCCCGACAAACTGTTCCACACAGAGCGCAATTCTCTGTAGCCATTCAGTATGATTTCATTGGTCAACACATTGTCTTTGTTGCCACGCGGTAAAAACCGAAAAGCGATTTGGCTAAACCCAATCCACCAAATTCCAACAGAAATAAAAGAATATTTCATGGCTTTCATTGCTGCCTCCCCCTCTGTGCCTGTGATACCAAACCAATGCGGGTTCAAAACCATGGCTAGGTTGAATAATAGCAAAATCACACTGCCCACATAGCCCATAGAAAAGCCCAAAGCACTGGCACGATCCATTTGTTCGGGATGGGCAATATCTGGAAGGTAAGAGTTGTAAAACACCAAACTCGACCAAGCCCCCACGGATGCCAAAAAGTAGAATAGCAAGCCCAAATAAATACTTTCCAACTCAAACCAGTACAAACCCGCGCACGACAAGGCTCCGAGGTAGCAAAAAAATTGCATAAAGCGTTTTTTGTTACCCATATAATCTGCAATACCAGAAAGTATTGGTGAAATCATGGCCACCAAAGCAAAAGCCGCCGCGGTGGTATAGCTAATCAAGGCCGTGTTTTTCATAGATTGCCCAAGAAAATCAATGTATAAATCATCACCAAACAGAGCACCATAGTAGATGGGAAAAACAGTGGAAGTAAT
>CAXRDP010000069.1:0-2092 GCA_964229545.1 Flavobacteriaceae bacterium
CGTAGTAAACTCATGTAGGACAAATATACAAACTCACAAATTGTCATTATCAAAACCCAGATGATTATCTTTGTGGCTAAAATCACAACGATTTGGAACGGTCAGAGCAAGAACAAATACGCATTGCAAAACTCCAACAACTTCGTGCCTTGGGCATAGACCCTTACCCGGCGGCAGCTTTTCAAACCACTGATGACAGCGCGTCTGTAAAACAGGATTTTGCAGAAGGTAAAAATGTCACACTCGCCGGAAGATTGATGTCACGCCGTATTCAGGGCAAGGCCAGCTTTGCTGAATTGCAAGATGCCAGTGGGCGTGTCCAATTGTATTTTAACAGAGATGTCCTTTGTCCAGAAGATGACAAAACTACCTACAACGAGGTCTATAAAAAACTTTTAGACATCGGGGATATTATTGGTGTAAGCGGAACTTTGTTTACCACACAAGTAGGCGAAAAAACCGTTCAAGTAGAACGCCTAACCCTGTTGAGCAAGGCCTTAAAGCCATTGCCCCTGCCCAAAACAGATGCAGACGGAAATGTGTATGACGCATTTACCGATGCCGAACAACGCTACCGCATGCGCTATGTGGATTTGATTGTCAACCCACAAGTCAAAGAAACTTTTGTCAAACGGACCAAAATCACCAATACCATACGTTCTTTCTTTAACGAAAGGGACTATTTGGAAGTAGAAACCCCTATACTACAACCCATACCGGGAGGGGCTGCTGCACGACCGTTTGTTACCCACCACAATGCACTCAACATCCCGTTGTACCTACGTATTGCCAACGAACTCTATCTCAAACGCCTGATTGTAGGGGGCTTGGATGGGGTATACGAATTTGCCAAAGACTTTCGCAACGAGGGTATGGACCGCACCCACAATCCCGAATTTACGGTCATGGAACTCTATGTGGCCTATAAAGACTATCACTGGATGATGGAGACCACCGAGACCCTGTTGGAACGCGTAGCTAATGAAGCCAACGGAAGCACGGTTGCTCAAGTGGGAGAACATAAAATCGATTTTAAAGCACCCTATCCGCGTGTTCCCATCCTAGAAGCTATTAAGGAACACACAGGGGTAGATGTGTCTGGAATGGACGAAAACGAACTTCGAACAACTGCCAAATCATTGGGCATAGAAACCGATGACACCATGGGGGTCGGCAAACTGATTGATGAAATTTTTGGGGAATGTTGCGAGCACCATTACATCCAACCCACGTTTATCACGGACTACCCCAAAGAGATGAGTCCGCTGACCAAGGCTCACAGAGACAAACCGGGCTTGACAGAACGTTTTGAGCTCATGGTAAATGGCAAAGAACTGGCCAATGCCTACTCAGAGCTCAATGACCCTATAGACCAAAGAGAACGTTTTGAGGATCAGTTGCGCTTGTCTGAAAAGGGCGATGACGAAGCCATGTTTATCGACCAAGACTTTTTACGCGCCTTGGAATACGGCATGCCTCCCACTTCTGGGATTGGGATTGGGATTGACAGACTGGTAATGTTGCTCACCAACAACAGCTCGATTCAAGAAGTGCTGTTTTTCCCTCAAATGCGCCCTGAAGTCAAAACGCCTGCATTGACCGATGAAGAAAAAATGGTTTTGGCTTTGCTTAAAAAACAGTCACCCGTACCCCTACAGGATCTAAAAACTGCCAGCGAATTGAGCAACAAAAAGTGGGACAAAGCCATCAAAGGACTGACAGGCAAAAACTTAGCCAACGTAAGCAAAACCGAGGCTGGCTTGTTCGTAACTTTAGCAGATTAGTATCATTTTTTTGGGTGTTTCGAAATAATCACGCACCTTTAGTGGCTATTTACCTTAAATCAATTAGTTATGAATAAAGTGTTCCTACCCCTATTTTGTGTTGTTTTTACCCTTTTGGGTGCTATCGACTTAGAAGCCCAAGGCAAACGCCCCTATAGAAAAAAACAAAAAAAAGAAGAAGTTACTGCGCCCAAGCCACCTGAAAAAAAAGATAAAAATGGCATCAAACCTTATGGTAAAGTCATCACTGACAAAGCGATTACTGACAAAGGTCTTTTTGATGTTCACCAAATCGATGAAGATTATTT
>CAXRDP010000070.1:0-6237 GCA_964229545.1 Flavobacteriaceae bacterium
TTGGTACCGCAGTTTCAAGGGAAATATCCCATACCACCTATGCGGTTTTCGTATTTTGACCCGAAAACAAAATCCTATAAGACGCTTAGTTCAAAAGAAATCGTTATTGATGTCACAGAGGGACCATCAGCTTCCAATGCCACCGACCCTACCCAAAACACCAATCGAATTTCCTTGCCTGATTCCCAATTCCAGTTTATACGAATCAATACCAAATTTAGCCCAGTAAAGGCGACAGAATTTCTAGGCTCATCTTTGTTTTACGCCCTATTGGCATTGCCTGTGCTGTTGCTAGCCATCTTTTGGTTGTTTTTGAGGAAGCAACAGAGAGCTAATGCAGATTTTGAAGGAGTGCGTATGCGTACTGCCAACCGTATGGCCAGAAAATATTTGTCTGAAGCCAAACGCAATCTGGACAACTCCGAGGCGTTTTATGTAGCACTGGAACGCGCTTTGCACAATTACCTCAAAGCCAAGCTCCACATGGAGACAGCAGATTTTAGCAAAGAAAAAATCGCCAATATTTTGACCCAAATCGGAATAGAAAATGACTTGGTAGAGGCTTTTGTTGGGGTACTGGAAAACTGTGAGTTTGCCCGCTACACGCCCTCATCTGTTGGCGCCATGCGCTCCGATTACACACACACAGCCAAGTTGATCTCCCAAATTGACAAACAGTTCTGATATGCGTAAAATTTTATTCATTTTGTTGGGAACCATAACAGCGACACTTCACGCCCAGACCGCTGAAGACTTGTTTGCCCAAGCCAACACCCAATACAATTTAGGACAGTATCAAGAGGCCTTGGTGTTGTATGATTCCATATTGTCAATTGGCGCACATTCGGCTGACTTGTATTTTAACAAAGGAAATGCCCACTACAAGCTAAACCAAATCGCACCAAGTATTTTGAATTATGAAAAAGCCCTACTTCTCGATAGTGGCCACAAAGGCGTACTGACCAACTTGCCTTTTGCCCAAAACATGACTTTGGATGCTATAGAACCCTTGCCCGAAACCGGATTTTCTGTTTTTTATAACCGCCTAGCCCAATCCCTCTCCATTTATGGTTGGACACTGCTGTCAATTATAGCGATGTTTGTTGCCTGCCTGTTTTTTGGTGGGTATTTCATGGCGCACTATTCGGTCCGCAAAAGAATTTTCTTTTCCGGTGCATTGCTGTTTTTTATCGCAAGTGGTTTTTCTGTATTCATTGCCTACGACCAACAAGCTCAACAACAGTCCGAGACAGAGGCTGTTATTTTTGCTCAGCAAGTAGATTTTCGGGCTGAACCAAACTTGCGGTCAGAAGTTTTTGTGCAGTTGCACGAAGGCACCAAGCTAGTTGTGGTCGAACAGATCGAGCAATGGGCGCATGTGCGTTTGGCCAATGGCAGTATGGGTTGGGTGCCCATGGAAACGATTCGGCAGATTGCCTTTTAGCTTTCTTGCAGAAATTCGTTGAGCTGTTCTTGCCCTTCGGGCACATAGTCAAATATCCAAGTTCCCAGATTCAGCAGTTGCTCAGATAAGACGGATTCAGAAATCACAGAGTTAGGAATAAAACCAAAAATTGCATTGGCGCGTTCTATAATGATGAGTAATACACCTGCGATAACCGCCATTTTGAGGGCACCAAATACAAGTCCCAACAGTCGGTTGAGCCAGTTGAGCATTATGATTTTGGCAAGCTTGGTAAAAAACTTTCCAAGCAGCGACACCGCGATAATGATAAAGGCAAATGTCAACCCAAAAGCGGCTAGGTCAATATAGCTTTCTTTCCACTCCACGTATTGCACGAGCCATTGGGCAACCAAATGTGAAAAATGAATGGCGCCATAAACCCCTAAAATCAGAGCCAATAGGGAAGCAATTTCAACAATAAAACCTTTGAATAGACCTCTGAGCGCTCCTATAATAATGAGCCCGCCAAAAACGAGGTCTAGGTAATTCCACTCCACCTGACAAATATACCCAATTTGATTGGCGTTGAGTTTGTATTTTTGGACAGTGATTCACGACCAAAAACTCAAAGCACGCTGGGCACAAGTTGTTAACTTACTTTCTGATAAATTTTCAGATGGCGAACCGATGGACTTAGACGGTATCATTTATTTGGTGGGCCTTCAGGAGTTGGGACGTTGGGACAAGTCGTTTAAAAAAGACGAAAAAGTTCAGTTGATGCATATTGCTATATGCCGACTTTTGGAGCCTTATGGCTACTACCGCTTTGACTATGTCGACGATGACGGATGGCCTCATTATGAGCTTATCAAGCCCTTGCCCATGCTTAAGGCTGGAGAGCAAAGCCTGCTGATGAAAGAAGCCATTGTGGGATATTTCTTGGATAAGAAGCTGATTGACTAATGTGAAAGCCTTATTTTTGTCGGCGGTATGGAACAATTGACAGATCAAATCAAAGCCCATCTACAGGAAGTAGAAGCCTTCCAAGCTACAGACGCGGAGGCTTTGGAGTCTTTTCGAATTAAATTTCTTGGAAAAAAAGGGGTTTTAAATGGTTTGTTTGCTGCTTTTAAGGAAGTACCTTCAGATCAAAAACGTGTTTTGGGTCAGCAGATCAACACGCTCAAAGTGGCTGCCACTGAAAAGCTAAACAATCTGAAGGCCGACAGCAAATCAGCACAAAGTGGTGCGGATGAAAGCTTCGATTACAGCCGTCCGGGACAACCCATCGAGCTGGGCGCTTTACACCCGATTTCTATATTGAGAAACAAGGTGGTGGATGTGTTTTCTCGCATTGGATTCACACTTTCTGAAGGTCCGGAGATTGAGGACGATTGGCATAATTTTACTGCCCTCAACCTCCCGCAACACCATCCGGCTCGCGACATGCAGGACACCTTTTTTGTGCAGACCAATCCCGACATGCTTTTACGTACCCACACCTCATCGGTTCAGGTGCGCCATATGGAAACCCATACACCTCCGATTCGTACCCTTTCGCCAGGCCGGGTGTTCCGCAACGAAGCCATTTCTGCGCGTTCTCACTGTGTGTTTCATCAAGTAGAGGGCCTGTATATAGATAAAGGCGTTTCTTTTGCAGACCTCAAACAAACCTTGTTGTATTTTACCAAATCTCTGTTTGGCAAGTCCAAAATACGTTTGCGGCCTTCTTACTTCCCCTTTACTGAGCCTAGTGCTGAAGTGGACATCTACTGGGGCTTGGAAACGGAGTCAGATTATAGAATTACCAAAGGAACAGGATGGTTAGAGATTATGGGCTGTGGAATGGTAGACCCCAATGTTTTGAAAAACTGCAACATTGACCCCGATGTGTACTCTGGATTTGCATTTGGGATGGGTCTAGAACGCATGGCCATGCTGTTGTATCAGGTTGAGGACATCCGTATGTTCTACGAAAACGACCTTCGTTTTTTAAGTCAGTTTAAGGCGGCCCACTAATCTAGCTTTTCACAGAGCTTGGCCATTGCCTTCCTAACAGGTTCTTGTTGGTATAATACGCTATGGACAGCCTCTATAATTGGGAATTTCTTATTGAAATCTTGGGACAGTAAGTAGGCGGTTTGCGTGGCATAATATCCTTCAGAAACCATTGTCATTTCCATGATGGCAGACTTTACCGTATAGCCTTTTCCTATCATATTGCCCAGCATGCGATTGCGGCTAAAAGCGGAATAGCCTGTAACCAACAAATCTCCCAAATAGGCAGAATTGTTGATGTTGCGCTTCATTTTGTGTAGTTTGTTTATGAAGCGTTTCATCTCACGAATCGAATTGCTCATAAGAACGCTTTGGAAGTTGTCGCCATATCCCAATCCATGAGCCATGCCCGCCGCAATGGCGTAAATGTTTTTTAGAGTGGCGGCATATTCGGTACCGATTATATCATCAGACACCTTGGTTCTTATGTAGTCGCATTGTAGTTGTTTGGCAACTTGGGTGGCATAGTCAGTGTTTTGGCACGCTACGGTCAGATAAGACAATTTTTCTAATGCAACTTCCTCGGCATGGCAAGGACCGGTAATAACTCCAATGTTATCCATAGTGAGCTCACAATGCTGATGAAGGTGTTCTCCGACAATCAACTTGGTTTCAGGCACAATACCTTTTACGGCAGAAAAAACGATTTTGTCTTTTAATAAACCTCTGACTTTGACCAACACCTCATTTAAAAAAGGCGAAGGAACGGCAAGTACCAACACATCACTTTTTTGAATTATTTTTTCTAAATCGTGCGTGATATAAAGACGATTGGGATCAAGAGTAACCCCTGTCAAATACTTTGGGTTGTGGCCCTGCTCAAGGATGTGTTGGGCGGTGTTTTTATTGCGCATGTACCAACACACTTTGTCATTATTTTCAGAAAGTATTTTGACCAATGCTGTGGCCCAACTTCCTCCACCTAAAACACCAAATTGCATAAATAATGTTTGTTTTCGGGCACAAAGCTAATGAAAAGCAACCAACCCAATTTTGGCAAAGAATTTGGGAAACTTTAACAAATGTTTTTGATTTTTAAGGAGCTTATTGTCATACCTTGCACACAGCAAACAACACATTTGCTTGCTATTAGTTTTTCATAGTTTAATATGGTTGGTTATGAGGAAGGCGTTCATTGAACGCCTTCTGATTGTTTAGGGCCATGCCTCCCAAGGCACACGGCTTAACAACAATAGCAAACCCAAAGTGTAGAACAAGGCAATCCGAACAAACTTTTTGTTGTTGTTGACTTGTCGTTTGTGCATGGACCACCCCATCGTAATCAAAACAATCGCCAGTATATTGGTAATAGGGTGTTCGACCAGATAGAGTCGGTAGGTGCTGTTTTTCATGACTGCCCCCATTCCTTCACTCCACCACTGAAACTTAGGTGAAATAAAGTAAAGAAGCAAACCGATTAGCAATTGGATGTGTGATACAATCAACCCAAATAAAGAAAGGCGCAAATCACGGATGCCGAAAACTCTTTTCGAAACCAAACCCGAAAAGGCATTGACTACCACGGCCAATAGCACAATCAGCACCACATAGGCCCAAATCGAATGTAAACTTAAAACAGCATTCATAACAAAAGGGTTTTACACAAAGTTAATCAATTATTATTAGGTATTTATAAACCCCTGAGACACTACAAATAGTCTGGTGCGATTTCCTCAAAAACCGAATCGGCTTCGCCTTCTTTATGAGGTGTCCCCTTTTTTAGCACCAGAAGACGGTCTGACATATAGCGTACAACCGACAAATCGTGTGAGATAAAAAGATAAGTAAACTTATAAGTGTCTTTTAAATCATTGAGCAGATTCAACACCTTGGCTTGAACGGAGAGGTCGAGCGCCGATACGGACTCATCACACACAACAATTTTTGGCCGAACAGACAATGCCCGAGCAATACCGATGCGTTGTCGCTGCCCGCCGGAAAACGCATGCGGATAACGCTCTAAGTGTTCGCTACCAAGCCCAACTTGCTCTAACAAAGTTCCTGCCCAAGCAATGCGGTCAGCCTGATTTTCCCCAATGCCATGCACCCGCATGGGTTCCGTCAGAATGTCTTTGACTTTTTGCTTTGGGTTTAGCGAACTGTAAGGGTCCTGAAAAATTAGCTGTACATCCTTTCTGTATTGTTGTAGGGCGCTTCCTTTGATTTTGTGTATGTTTTGGCCTCGATAAAAAACCGAACCTTTGTCTGGCTTAGTGAGCCGTAAAATACAGTTGCCCAAAGTTGATTTTCCACTGCCGGAGGCGCCCACCAAACCCAAAGTTTCCCCCTCATATAAATCCAGACTCAAATTGTCCAGTGCCTGAAACTGTGTTTTGTTTTGCACAAAACTTTTGTGCAAGCCTTCGATTTTTAGGATGGGTTGTTGTTTGTACAAGGCGCGATGTCGCTTTTGGCGTTGTGCCATTGTTTCTATAGAGGCAGCTTTCTTCTCAGCCAAAAAATCATCTACCGTTGGCAATCGCTTGGGGCGTTTGTCTGTTGGGGGTTTTGCGTGTATCAGTCCTTGTGTGTAGGCAGATTGTGGTTTTTTAAACAGCTGCTTTGTTTTTCCCAATTCAACACATTTCCCGTTTTTCATCACAAGCACACGGTCTGCCCAATGTTCAATAAGGCCCAAGTCGTGTGAGATAAACAAAATGCTCATCTGGGTTTCTTTTTGCAAAGCCCGCAGCAATTGCATGATCAGATCGGAAGAGCACACGTCTGAACTCCAGTCACACTGGTAGATCTCGTATGCCGTCTTCTGCTTGAAA
>CAXRDP010000071.1:0-6380 GCA_964229545.1 Flavobacteriaceae bacterium
CGGTCCATCAACATATTGACCGTTTGGGTTGGGCCTGTCTAGCACCAGTACGGGAATCTGCTGTTCGGCACAGGCCTCCATGACCAATTGTAGGGTAGCGATGTATGTGTAAAATCGGACGCCTACGTCTTGTATGTCAAACACCACGATGTCAATGCCCTCAAGGTCTTGAGCTTGGGGTTTTTTGTGAGCCCCATGCAGAGATATAATAGAAAGGCCCGTACGACTGTCAATGCCGTCTTCGATATAACTGCCTGCATCAGAAGTACCTCTAAATCCGTGTTCGGGAGCAAACACCGTTTGAATCTGTATGTTTTTGGACAACAAAAGGTCAACCAAGTGCTGGTTTTTCTCCTCAACTACCACCAAACTACTGTGGTTGCCCACTACGGCTACCGTTTTGCCCTCAAGCAACGGAAGATACAAGTCGGTTTGTTGCGCTGCCGGAATTGGTTGGCTGCAAAGCGAACCTGGCAATAAGGCCGAGAACAGAAAAAAAGCGGTATTTTTGATTATAGCATGCACAGGTTACAATTCAGTTTTTTTATCGCGCGACGCCTTATCGGCACAAAGTCCCATAAAAATAGCGTTTCAGCTCCAATTATTAAAATCGGGATTGTGGCCGTTGCTATCGGATTGACTGCCATGCATATAGCCGTAGGAACAGGATTCGGCTTACAAGAAAAAATACGTGACAAAATCACTTCTTTTGAAGGGCATATTCGTGTCGCTACCTACGAAAACAACAGCTCGCTGATTACCCCAACACCCATCGATACGGCTCTTTTTGCCGATATCCATGAATTTGATTGGATCGAAAATACAAACCCTGTTGTTTATAGTGCTGCCATACTCAAAACCCCTACAGATTTTAGCGGCGTCGTACTCAAAGGGGTAAATGCGAACTACGCATGGGGTGATTTTGCCTTTTTTCTTACAGCGGGTACCCTTCCCGATTTGAGCGCTGACTTAAGCAACGATATTTTGATATCGCAACCGATGGCGCGCCAATTGGGTTTGCAAGTCGGTGACCGCATCTCGGCCTATTTTTTGACAGATCGCGATTTTCCAAAGCGGCGAACTTTTGTGGTTTCAGGAATCTATTTTTCGGGATTTCCTGATTTTGATGCCCGTATGGTCTTCGGAGACGTTCGTCACCTACAGCGTATCAACGACTGGGAAGCTTATCAATTCGGAGCTTTGGAGGTAACAGTTGCAGATTTTGACCAGATGGAAATGCGTGCCGAACAACTTTATGATGTTACACCTGCACCCTTAGATGTTCAACACATCAAAGAACGCTATTTTGAGATTTTTAACTGGATATCCCTTTTTGATTCCAACATCGCATTGGTCATTCTTATTATGATTTTGGTGGGTGGTGTAAATATGATTACGGCCCTATTGGTGCTGATACTCGAACGTACCCAAATGATTGGTTTGCTCGGGGTTATGGGTATGAAACGCATTCAGTCTGTTTTTCTTATCAATGCAGCCTACCTTATTGGTTGGGGATTGTTTTGGGGCAATCTGTTAGGGTTGGGTCTTATGGGTATCCAACAAGCGACCGGATTTGTCACCCTCGATCCTGCTACTTATTTTGTAGATAAGGTCCCAGTACAATTTGATTTTCTTTCCATCATTGGGCTTAATGTGGGGACTTTCGTGGTTTGTTTGCTGATGTTGTGGGTTCCATCTTACATAGTCACCAAAATCACACCCATACGTGCTATTGAAAGACGCTAATTTGCGTGATAATCCTAACACTTTTCTACACATAGAATTTAGGGGAAACTGTACCTTTGTAGTATGAAATACGCCAACAACATACTCGAAACGATTGGGAACACCCCGCTGATTCGGCTCAATCGCATCACCCATGAAGTCGATGCTACCGTTTTGGCCAAGGTGGAGTATTTCAACCCGGGGAGTAGCGTTAAAGATCGCATGGCTCTAAAAATGGTAGAAGATGCCGAGGCCGACGGCCGTCTCAAACCCGGTGGTACCATCGTGGAAGGTACTTCGGGAAACACTGGCATGGGATTGGCATTGGCCGCTATTGTCAAAGGCTATAAGCTGATTTGTGTGTCTACGGACAAGCAGTCCAAAGAAAAGTTCGACATTCTACGTGCAGTAGGGGCAGAGGTGATTGTCTGCCCAACCGATGTGGCACCCGATGATCCAAGATCTTATTATTCAACATCCAAGCGTATAGCCGAAGAAACACCCAATGCTTGGTACGTTAACCAGTATGACAACCCCTCTAACACCCAAGCGCACTACGAGCAAACTGGCCCAGAGATATGGGAACAAACAGAGGGTAAAATCACCCATTTTGTGGTGGGAGTAGGTACGGGTGGCACCATTTCGGGCGTAGCCAAATACCTAAAGGAACAAAACCCGGACATCAAAATTTGGGGGATAGATACCTATGGGTCTGTCTTTAAAAAATACCACGAAACAGGTGTGTTTGACGAAAATGAAATCTACCCCTATATCACAGAAGGGATAGGGGAAGACATTCTGCCCGAAAATGTCAATTTTGAACTTATTGATGCTTTTGAAAAAGTCACAGACAAAGACGCAGCTGTTTTTACCCGACGGTTGGCACGCGAAGAGGGTATTTTTGCCGGTAACTCTTGTGGTGCGGCGGTTTGTGGTCTTATCCAACTCAAAAAACATTTTACCAAAGACGATGTGGTCGTGGTCTTGCTGCACGATTCTGGAAGTCGTTACGTGGGTAAGATGTACAACGACGATTGGATGAAAGAAAAAGGGTTTTTGTAGGTTTTGAATTAATACTTTCCTTATAATTTTTAATGCCGTTTGCGCCTACCTTGAATCAAAACATAAACGCATTGGTTTTTTTACCTACCCGCTTCCTCCAATACGTTGGAGTGTTTTTTTAGGTATTTTAAAACAAGGTATAAGATTCCGGTAGTGATGGTTCCCAAATACAACCATATCTCTTCGACGACAAACATTCCTTCTTCAACATACTCACCTACAGATTCAAAGACCCAAAAAAGCAGAAACAATGCAAAAAGTCCGTTTTTTTCTTTTTTGGCAACTTTTTTCCAACTGAATTTGATGTTGGGCTTAACATAGCTAACATGTTTGGGAATAAAGGCGGGTGTGTGTGATGCCCAGTCTAGATAGGTTTTGCTAAATTTCTCTCTCAAAAAGGATTCCTCAGCATATACAATGCGCTCATAATAAATCCAAAAAACCAACGAAAAAAGTAAGACAAATCCGATGTTTCCTGTAAATATTACCACCGACACCCACATCAAATAATTGCCCAAATACAGAGGGTTTCTAATTATAGAATACATGCCAGTGGTGTTTAGGGTGTCCGCTATTTGCCCTTCTTTGGTGTTTCTTCCCGAAGTATTTTTGGGTGTGTAGCCCACGGTAAAAATTCGAATACCCAAACCCATAAGCCCCACCGTAAAACTGATCGACTCTAGCACTTCTGACAAGATAGACTCTGCCACAAACTTTTCTTGGTAAATTTTTACACCAAGACCCACAACAGGATTAAAGGCAAATAACTTCGGTGTTTAAACAAAAAATCACCTTGCTTTTTAAGTTCTTCTTGTAGTGCCATCAAAGTAGGGTTTAGGGATGGAAGGGCTTGTCACCATCGAACCTGTGGGTTCTAGGGTGTTGACACCAAAGGGTATACTGTTACAGGCTGTGGTGTAGGTCTTCATATTGCGGAGCAGATTTATGGTTGCTCAGTGCTAAGTTAACAAAAAACCCATTAACATTGTTAATGGGTTTTCAAACAACAACAAACATCACTAACTAAAAGCAGTATTGATTTTCAGCAGTGATACGTTCCGCTACCATATTGCGCAATGCAATCACATTGGGTGGGTTTACGTATTTGGTAAACCGCTTCAGACCCATAAGCAGCATTTTTTGTTCATCTCCTTCTGCCGCAGACACGATGGCTTCTTTCCCTTTGGTGTTGATTTTTTCAACTGCTTGGAAAAGGTAGAGTTGTGTCATGGCAATCTGGTATTTTTGAGATTCTTCCCCATAGCGAACCGCATTTTTTTCGGTGCGCAATAAGGCAGACTCCACCATATAGATTTCGATGAGAATGTCGGCTACTGCAAGAAGAAGTTGTTGGTGTTCTTCGAGTTCGGTGCCGTATTTCTGTACGCCCGCGCCAGCAATCATCAAAAACACTTTTTTCAAGTTTTTTAAGATGTGTTTTTCTTCAGCAAACAAGGCAGAATAGTCCGGTGTATCGAATGATGGTATGCCCATCAGTTCTTCGCCCACTGCAGTGGCAGGACCTATCAAGTCCAAATGGCCTTTCATCGCCTTTTTGATCAACATACCCACAGACAACATACGGTTGATTTCGTTGGTGCCTTCATAAATACGTGCAATACGTGCATCGCGCCAAGCAGCTTCCATGGGGGTGTCTGCAGAATAGCCCATACCGCCAAATACTTGTATGCCTTCATCTGTGCAGTTTTGAGTGTGTTCAGAAACAATCACCTTAAGGATGGAACACTCAATCACATATTCTTCTACGCCTTTGAGTTCTGCTTCTTGGTGGCTGTTGCCTGCCTCTACACGCAGGGCAATGCGGTCCTCTATATCTTTGGCGGCACGGTAACATGCCGACTCGTCTACATAGCAGTTCATGGCCATGGTAGCCAATTTTTGCTTGATAGCCCCAAACTGGCTGATGGGTTGTTTAAACTGTATGCGATCGTTGGCATAACGTACGGCCTCCGTGGTGGTGCGTCTTTGGGCATCCAAACAAGCGGCCGCCAGTTTGATACGACCAATATTGAGGGCATTCATGGCGATCTTAAATCCATTGCCACGCTCAGACAGCATATTTTCAACCGGTACCTTGGTGTCACTAAAAAATACTTGTCGGGTAGAGGAGGCATGTATGCCCAGTTTGTGCTCTTCTTCCCCCATTGAAATCCCATTTTCTGGGTCATTGGGTACTATAAATCCGGTAATGTTTTTGTCGTCTTCAATACGGGCAAAGACAATCATCAGGTCGGCATAGCCGGCATTGGAAATCCATATTTTTTGCCCACTTATTAGGTAGTGGGTGCCATCGTCAGAAAGCACGGCTTTGGTTTTACCACTGTTGGCGTCCGAGCCTGCACCGGGTTCTGTAAGGCAGTAACAACCGATCCACTCACCCGAGGCGAGTTTGGGTACGTACTGTTTTTTCTGTTCTTCGGTGCCATACATCACGATCGGCATAATACCAATTCCGGTGTGTGCACCATAGGCTGTGGAGAGTGAGCCCGAGGCGCCTGAGAAATAATCGCAGACCAGCATGGTCGATACAAACCCCATTTCCATACCGCCGTAGGCTTCTGGAACAGCTACGCTCAAAAAGCCGAGTTCACCCGCTTTTCGCATGAGTTCAAAGGTGAAATCGTAGTCTTTTTTCTCAAACCTGTGTTTGTTGGGCCATACCTCACGATCGACAAATTCTTGAACCGCATCACGCATCATACGCTGCTCTTCACTAAAGTCTTCAGGGGTAAACACATGGTGGGCTTCGGTGTCTTGGAGTAAGAAGGCACCTCCGCGTGTCAGTTTTTTTTCTTGAGTTTCCATAGGCTTCAATTATAAGAGTTCGTAAATCCCGGCAGCACCTTGCCCTGTGCCCACACACATGGTGACCATGCCGTATTTTTGTTTTCTTTTACGCATTTCGTCAAAAAGCTGTACCGATAGTTTGGCTCCGGTGCAGCCCAACGGGTGGCCGAGCGCAATGGCGCCGCCGTTTACATTGACAATTTCAGGGTTGATGTCCAACTCACGAATGACTGCCAATGACTGGACAGCAAAAGCTTCGTTGAGTTCAATCAGCTCCATGTCTTTAAGCTTGAGATTGGCTTGTGCCAAGGCTTTTGGTATCGCTTTGACCGGTCCGATGCCCATCAATCGGGGAGGCACACCAGCAGTGGCATAGCTCACCAAACGAGCGATTGGAGTAAGGTTGTATTGCTTTACCATGTCTTCGTCCATCAGCATAAGCACAGCCGCACCATCACTCATTTGTGAGGAATTCCCAGCAGTTACCGATCCATTTTGAGCAAAAACGGGACGCAATTTGGACAAGGCCGCTACGCTTGTGTCTGCTCTAGGGCCTTCGTCTCTGTCAACCGTGTAGCTGCGCTGTGCTTTTTTACCATTTTTGATCAATAAAAGTTTCATCAATCTGTATGGGTACAATCTGCTTGTCAAAAGCACCCGAGGCTTGGGCTTTCAATGCTTTTTGGTGGGACTCATAAGAAAATGCATCTTGGTCTTCCCTTGATATTTTGTACTCATTGGCCACAGCTTCTGCCGTAAGCCCCATACCCCAGTAATAGTCTTCT
>CAXRDP010000072.1:0-9028 GCA_964229545.1 Flavobacteriaceae bacterium
TACAAGACCCCTAGAACCACCCAAGGCATATATCCCATAGCCAGGGCTTTGGTGTTGTGCCCTACCCCCAAAATGATAATGAGATAGGTCGAAAAGCCAAAAGCCACTGCACCCAACACAGCTGTAGGCTTGGAAACTTTAAAAAAGAGTGCCAAAAAATAAAATCCAACCAAGTAAACAAACAGAAAGTCAGCTGGTCGTGGCAAAAAACGGATCAGATCGTCTATTTGTCCTACAAGATCATAGGCGTGTTTGGAAACAATTTGATAGGTAGGCATACCCCCAAAAGCATTGTCTATCCAATAAGGTTCTTCCTTAAAAGTGGAACGGTGCTCCAATATTTGGCGTTGCATCCCTTTGAACTGTACAATATCAGACTGGAAAACCGTTTTTCCACTCAACACAGGATAGAAATACCCTAATGATAATACAATAAAAACCCCGATGGAAATGAGGTGTGCCAGAAAGGGTTTTAAGATGCGCATGCTTCAAAAATACAACTCTGTGCGCAATGCGCACTACTGCTCAAGCATTTCTGTTATCTTTGACCTAATGCAGTTCTCACAAAGGTTTTTGATTGTTTCTCTTCTGCTAATCAGTCTGCAAAGCTGGTCACAGTATACCCCTATCATTAACAGCAACCGTCCGGGTGCTTCTATGGGCGCTTTTGGTGTGGGTCCGGGTGTCTATCAAGTGGAGTGGGGAAACGCTTACAGAAATGGGACATTTCAAAAGCTGGCCGATGCCTCATACAGTGGACTGGGAACGACCATCCATCTGCGTACAGGATTATTTTTGGAAACCTTTGAGCTGATATATCAACTTGACTTTCAATCGGATGAATTGCAATTCCAAAACCGTTCAGGGTTGAAAAATGGTCGGAGAGCTGGGTTAAAAAACAATTCTATTGGGGTAAAATACATGCTTTTTGATCCTTTTAGAAATACAAAATGGTACAAACCCAACCTCTACAGTTGGAAAGCCAATCAAGGGATTCGATGGATAGAACTCATCCCTGCAATTGCAGTCTATGGCGGATCAGAAGTGGTCTTTGAAGATAGTTTTCCCTATGCGGAATCCTTTAAACCTTTGTTTGACTTTGCTTTTGAGCAGTACAAGCAACCCATGTTTACTGGTACCTTTCAGCTCATTACCCAAAATCACTTGGCCAGTCATTGGGTATTGGTAACCAATTGGGGAATGCGTTATTTCGGTTCAAAATATCCAAGTCGGTTTCATGCCATCAGCCTCACTGTAAACCTCAATGACAGGTGGTCTGCATTTGTGGAGGAGTTTGCAACCAAAAGCGCCTTGTTTTCGGACGTAAGTATTTCAACGGGAATGGCGTATTTGCTGGGTAAAAACCTTCAGATTGACATCCACGCCTCAAGAACCCTCAAAGAAACGCCCATGTTGCTGGAAGCAGGCTTAGGACTGTCTTACAGATTGGACAGACATATAGACAAAGGGCAACCCCATGATCGAAAACTGCAAAAATCCATACAATACAACAACAAAACATTTCGCCGGTCGGAGCGCAAAAGCGCACGTATGTTGCGAAAGAACAATAAACAATCTAAAAAACTCAATAAAGAACAACGCCGTATAGAGCGCAAACTGAAACGCATCAAATGATAGAGATTATTGAAGTTAAAAACGACAAAGACCTGAAGGATTTCCTTCTCTTCCCGTTTGATTTATACAAAGATTGTGACGAATGGGTTCCGCCCATCACAGCCGAAGAAAAAGCCGTTTTTGACAAAGAGAAAAACCCGGTGTTTCAAAATGCAGACGCCCAGCTTTTTTTGGCCAAGCGCAACGGAAAAGTTTTGGGCCGTATTGCCGCTTTGATCAACTGGATTGAAATCAAAAAACAACAAAAACACAAAGTGCGGTTTGGGTGGTATGATGTGGTAGACGAAATAGAAGTAAGCAAAAAACTATTGGAAGCGGTTTCTGACTGGGGCAGAGCCCACAATATGCGCTATATGGAAGGCCCTATGGGTTTTTCAAACATGGACAAGGCAGGACTACTGGTTGAGGGCTTTGAGTATAAAAACACCATGATCACTTGGTACCACTACCCTTACCAAAAGGAACACTTGGAGCAGTTGGGCTATAAAAAACAAGCTGAGTGGGTAGAGTTTCAAATCAAAATATTTGATAAAAAAGATGCCCCTGAAAAAGTGAAAAAATTCGCTACTGTCATAGCAGAGCGTTACAAACTCAAGCCCCTTGAATTTTCAAGCCGAAAAGCACTCCTGCCTTATGTAGATGAAATGTTTGATTTGCTCAACAAAACCTATGACAAATTGCAGACTTTTGTGCCCATACAACCCCACCAAGTAGCGCATTACAAAGAAAAATATTTTCGATACATCCACCCAGACTTTATCAAATGTGTGGCCGATGCCAATGGAAAGTTAGTCGCCTTTGCTATCACCATGCCCTCTTTTTCGGAAGCCCTTAAAAAAGTCAATGGTAAACTTTTCCCTTTTGGGTTTTTGCACATTCTCAAGGCCCAACGTATAAACCACAAAGCTTCCTTCTATCTGATTGGTATCGATCCAGAATACCAAAATAAAGGGGTGACAGCCATCATCTTTCAAGGCATGCAGGACCTTTTCAACAAGCGTGGGATTACAGATGTGGAGACCAATCCCGAACTCGAAGAAAACAGTGCCATTCAAAAGATGTGGAAAAACTATGACCACAAACTCCACAAAAGACGCCGAACCTACAGGAAGGATTTATAAACACGCATTTGTTATTTTTGGCCCATGACAGACACACACACCATCGCCGCACTGGCCACACCCCCCGGTATGGGTGCCATCGCTGTGGTACGTCTGTCCGGTTCAGAAGCCGTTTCGATAGCTGACAGTGTGTTTCGGTCGGTTCGTGATAAAAAACTACAAGACCAACCCAGTCATACGGTACATTTAGGACATATTTACGATGGTGAAGTCATGGTAGACGAGGTATTGGTGAGCGTCTTTCACGGGCCTCATTCATATACCGGTGAAAATGTGGTGGAAATTTCATGTCATGGATCTACCTATATCCAACAAAGATTGTTGCAAATCTTAATGGACAAAGGCGCAAAAATGGCTGAAGCCGGTGAGTTTACGCTTCGTGCTTTTTTGAATGGCAAAATGGACCTTACCCAAGCCGAAGCAGTAGCCGATCTGATTGCTAGTGAAGGTGCGGCAGCGCATCGCATGGCCATACAACAAATGCGGGGTGGCATCTCTGACCGATTGACAGCACTACGTGCCCAATTGGTGGAGTTTGCATCTTTGATTGAGTTGGAACTCGATTTTAGTGAGGAAGATGTGGCTTTTGCCGATCGTGCCGCTTTGGAAAAACTGCTCAACAACATTCAACATACACTTAAATCTTTGATCGACTCCTTTGCACTTGGCAACGCCATGAAAAACGGAGTTCCGGTGGCCATCGCAGGCAAGCCCAATGCTGGAAAATCTTCTTTGCTCAACGCACTGCTGCAAGAAGACAAAGCCATTGTCTCAGACATCCCTGGAACGACACGTGACAGCATCGAAGACACCCTCTTTCTGGAAGGCATACAATTTAGGTTTACAGACACTGCAGGACTTCGAGACACCCATGACAAAATCGAGGCGATCGGTGTAGAAAGAGCCAAAGACAAAATCGCTCAGTCGCAATTGTTACTCTATGTGGTAGACCCCACCCAAACCCCTGCCGAGGAAGTCCATGGCGAAATCGAGGATTTAGAAATAGACAACGTTCAAGTTTTGGTGGTCATCAATAAAGTAGATTTGCTGTCTGAGTGTGACAAGCGAGCCTACTCAGCCTCTTTGACAGAACAAACGCATTTGTTTATTTCAGCACAAAGCCAACAAGGTTTGTCTGAACTAAAGCAACAACTTACAGATATGGTGCAAGGCGAATCATTTGACACCATCATTACCAACAACCGGCACTATGCCACCCTTAAAGACGCCCTCCAAGCCACTTTGGCCGTTCGAAAAGGACTTTCAGGAGGTTTGAGCAGTGACTTACTAGCTATAGACCTACGTACTACGCTAAACCATTTGGGAACCGTGACCGGAACGGTATCTACAGACGAGCTACTGGGGAATATTTTTGCAAATTTTTGTATAGGTAAGTAGTTTTTCATTAATTTATTTGACATATTTCTAATAATAGGAATGGATGTAAGCATTTCGAGAGTAAGTGAGCACCTCAACGGCAAAAGTGAACCCACCCTGAAAGTAGCCAGAAAAAATCAGGATTAAACTCAATATTGAGAACTCCGAGGTTTTAGGGATTTAAACATCAGGGCGGACACAAGGCAGAAGACCTTAGCGTAAGCTGACTCAATGCTTGGTCATCTGTCCCAGCTTGGCGGTTTCTCCTTTTCGAACATACTGACAACACATGGGCAGCTCGTTGTAAACTTCGCTATCTGCTTTGTAATCGCGCGTATCGTGACCCGAAATAGCCACCGCAGCTTGTACAGAGTCTAAATGCGTTTTACGGGCGTTGTATATCAATTGTAAATCGCCCGACTGAATGTTCCAATTGGCGTATTTTACACCGTTCACTTCAAGCGCTGCTTTTTCTATACGTGATTTACACATGCTACAATTCCCAAAAACCTCGACGTTGGAACGTTGATTTTTGGAAGGTAGGTCTTGAGCGACACCCATCAGGGGGAGCGCCATGCAAAGAGAAATAATTAGGGTTTTCATGATGTTTTAAAATTAAAGTTTATTTAAAAATTATATCGCATGCCTAGATAAAACATACTACCTACAACAGGTGCATATACTTGTGTGGTATCAAAGGAAGCCGCAAATGGATCGTTGGCAGACACAATGGGGTCTGTTTGACGATAATCAAATGCGTTTTCAGCACCTACATAAAATTCAAGTTCGGGTTTTGGGATATAGGTGACTTGGGTATTGACCAGTCCAAAAGGTTTGGATGTCAGCCCGTCGAGGTGGTTGGCCGTAGCTGGGACTCGCATGGCACCAGTGTAATGGTAGGTGCCATCCAATCGCCATTTGCTACCCACATAGCCCAAATTGGCAAAAAAACGATGTTCGGGCTGTAAGGGTTTTTGTTTGCGTCCCGATCTGTAATCCAACTGCACATCGTAGTACTTATAGGCCAAGCGCAAATTGACATCTCTAGCCAACTCACTGTCAAAACCCAACTGCACGCTATTGGCAAAACTATCGCCCTCAAGGTTGTAGAAACGAATGGCACTGGCGGTTTCCCAATCGACCACCACCTGATTGACAAACTCAGTGCGAAACACATCCAAGCTCAAACTCGAAGGCAGCTGCCACAAGTCAAAGCCTTTGATAAAGCTAAAGCCGTAGTTCCAAGAACGTTCTGGCAACAAGCCGAAACGGCTGTCAGACACATCGGGCACCTCTATGGTCCTAGAAGAAGCAAAAAGCTTTTGATTTTCACTAAAGATATTGGCAGTCTTTCGGCCACTACCCACAGAAAACCGCAAGGTGGTCAGGTCGGAAAACTTATACCTCAAATGCACTCTGGGCGTAGCAAACCCTCCCAACTGGTTGTGATGGTCGTAGCGCAAACCCAGGGAGCCACTCAATTTTTCCAAACTGTCATAGGTGTATTCGAAATACCCTCCTACAGAACGGTCAATGCGGTTGTAAGAGTTGGTCAGCACTTGTTCTTTGTAAGCATCGTAAGCAACATTGAGACCAGTTTTAAACTTGTGTTTGGTGTTGCTAATAATGGAATTGAACAATACACTCCCATACCAACTTTGGTGATTGATGTCGTAAGTGCGTAAACCAAAATAGGAATCTTGGTCATGACGGCTGTGTGCCAACTGGAAGCCAATGCTTTCATATGGAATGGCAGGATTGACATAACCCAGCTTAAAGGAAGCGTCGAGTCGGTCGGTAAAGATTTCACTTCCCCAAAAGCTAGTGGTGTCTTTATGCAAATCGGGGTCAAAATCGACCGATCCGAGTTGTTTTTGATCGCCCATCAATCTGAGGTTTAAAAAAGAAACAAAGCCTTTTTCAGCATCAATATACTGCCAACGGTTGAGCACATTCCATTGTTCAGACAAAGGGTTGTCCAAAAAGCTGTCATTGTTGCGATCATTTTTTTGGTCGCGCTGGTTGAGGTGCACAAAAAGATTGGTCGATAGCTTGGATGAAACATCGGTCTTGGTGTGCAAATTGAGCTCCGAGCGTCCGTTGAATGATTGAAACAGATTGAGAAACAGCTTTTCACTGGTCAAAGGTTTTTTGAGTTCGGTATTGATCTGGCCTGTCATGCTTTCAAAGCCATTGACCACACTGCCGGCCCCTTTGGTAATCTGCATACTTTCGACCCAAGTACCAGGTGTAAAACTCAAACCATATACCTGAGAAGCACCACGTACCATGGGAATATTCTCTTCAGAAATCATCAGATAGGGACTGGCCAAGCCCATCATTTGTACTTGTTTGACACCAGTTAAGGCATCGTCAAAATTGACATCGATAGAGGGATTGGTTTCAAAACTCTCAGAAAGGTTGCAACAAGCTGCTTTGAGCAACTCATCACTACTCACATTGACAATGTTCTGGGTTTCGAAATAGGATTTCTGAACGGTCTTTCGACGCTTGGAAATCACCACCTCATCCAGATTGTCGTCGGTTTGTGGGCGCATGGTGTGGTGAATCATCTTTCGGGTGTTGACCGTTAGTGTATCGGTTTTAAAGCCGATATATGAGAACACCAATTGGTTGGTGTCATCGACAGGAGTTACACGAAACTTACCGGAAACATTGGAAATCGTACCGGTCGTTGTCCCGGCCCAATAGATATTGACGCCTTCGAGTGGACGTAGGTCTTGCCCCTCTTGAATGTGAACCATCCCGTTGATGGCTTGTTGTGCAGAGGCCACACAAACACTACATAGAAATACAATAATTTTTGAATACATAATAATTTGGGTGTTATATAAAACTTAATTGAACGAAAACAGGATTCGTCAATCAAATTAAATACACCTCAAACAATGTATAAAGGGAAACATGAGACGGTTCGGGTGGATCTTTGCCAGAAAAAAGAGTCTTTTCAGCTACTACTACAGGCGCATGGTAAGAAAAACCAAAGGCTGTTGATAACAATTCAGGCGTATCAAAATCAGCAATCGAGGTATGGGCGCAGTCATCGTAACCGTCAAAAACCAATTCCCAATCTAAGCAGCATTTTTTGCCGATAACTGGGTTTTTCTCTAAAGTTTTTTGTTGGTCACAACAAGCTTTTGCTTCCGCATACAAAGAAGCATCTACCAAGATGTCACAGCAAAAATGCGCATGTAGTGGTATATGAGAAGAAAGTAATAATACCCACATTGCCAATACGATAGAACCGAACTTTTGCATGTCACAAAGGTATAAAAAGAAAATTAGACAAGTAATAAAGTTGTATTAAAGTGTGTAGAGCTATATACAGTATTTAATAGCTGAAATAAAAGAATTTGGCGTACGACAGTAGAAAGATAGTTGATAAAGTTTTAGTGGTTCACATCAAAAAATATTCACTAAATTTATTCGTAATAAACTTATAAGTGAAACGTTTTCCTGACAAACTGCCGAAAGACTTGGTGGCTGATTTTTACAAACAGCCAAAAATCCATATTGACCGAGTTGTAGAAGCCAAAACAACACGTATCCAAAACATACAAAACTACAGTTTGGCACCCTACTCAGGAACCTTTGGCCTAGCCGAACGCAAACATCTTCTCAACCGTACTGTGGTGGGGCTTTGCAAACGCCATCTGCAAGACTTGGAAGGTCTCGACCTCGATCAAGCCATTGAACACATACTTACGCCGGAATTGTTGGGTGAGCCTACTAACAACTACTACCACGATATGGACGGAGCGGCCTATGCCGCCCAGTACAACAACGAAGATGTCGCCCCAGGTGCGCCGTTTATCCACCGTCCGTATGTTCGCAACAATCCGGGATCTGAAGAGCAATTTGGTTGGGAGCGGTATTCGGCCATCATTTCATGGGTCAACAATTCGGTTTACGAGCAACAAACCTCCATTCACTGGAAACTCTTTGTTTTTTTACACAACCTTGTTCCTACCCGTTGCTTTGACACTATCGGTCATAAAGGTGGGTACTTGTATATCAAACTCTTGTTTGATGCTTGTTTTGGTAGTTACAAGCAGTTTATCTACAATGTGACCTTGGACCCTTCAATGTTGGTCTATCTCAACTTGGCTTTGAGTCAAAAAGATACCCCCGATGAGAATTATGCGCGTGAGGTACAAGAGTTGTTTACTGTGGGCAAGCGACCTTTTGCACAGTTTTCAGAATCGGATGTACGAGAAATTGCGCGCGCGCTGGTAGGATGGACCTACGACTACGAAAGTTTGGTGTACGGAGAAGGCACAGAAAGGCATACTGTTTTTCACGAATGGAATCACGACAGCGGAGACAAGCACTTTTCGGAATTTTACAACAACCGAACCATCACTGGACGATCTGGACCTGAAGGAGCCGACGAACTCACAGATGTCATCGATATGTTGTTTGAAACAGACGAATCGGCTATTTATATATGCAGGCGATTGTATCAGTTTTTTGTGTATCCTGTGCTCAACGACCAAATAGAGTCTCAAATCATTGCCCCTTTGGCCACAATTTTTAAACAAAACAACCATTCTATGATTGCTGTTTTGAGGGTGTTGCTAAAGAGTGCCCATTTTTTTGATGCTTCTATCACCAACAGCCTGATCAAATCGCCCTTAGATTTTAACTTCAGCATCCTTAAAGAATTAAAAATCCCAGAGGGAAACCTTGAATACTGGGATGGAAGTACCTCACACAAACAGCATTACAACCCCGGTCATCCGGCGTTTCAAGTAAAAAACTACAGCCCAGATACTTTGGCCTATGACATTTTTGCCAAACATTTGAACTGGGTTACGCACAATCAAGGAATGCAATTGTTTAGCCCACCAAACGTATCGGGCTGGCCGGCCTAT
>CAXRDP010000073.1:0-11481 GCA_964229545.1 Flavobacteriaceae bacterium
ATATATTTTTTTGGGTGTTGTACCTTTACAAAAATTCAACACTATGCAAAGCATTGGGGATTATCAAGCTCTTTTTTCCAAACATTTGGCATCCTTTTCCCTTCCTCAGCAGCCCAAACGCTTGTTTGACCCCATTGCATACATATTGGATTTGGGAGGCAAGCGTATGCGTCCGGTGTTGGCCCTGATGGCCTCAGAAGCGTGTGGAGGGTCAGCTCATAGTGCCTTGCACGCAGCTACTGCCGTGGAATTGTTTCACAATTTTTCCTTGATTCATGATGACATCATGGATGCAGCAGATTTGAGACGTGGCCAAGCTACCGTTCATCAAAAATGGGATGCTAACACGGGGATTTTATCCGGAGATGCCTTGCTAGTGATTGCTTATCAGCAACTCAATGCCTATCCGCAAGCGCAGTTTCAGTCATTGACAAAGCTTTTTAGCCAAACGGCCCTGGAGGTATGTGTGGGTCAGCAGATGGACATGGACTTTGAAAAGCAAACCGATGTTTCTTTGGAAGACTATCTGGAAATGATCCGCCTCAAGACGGCGGTTTTGTTGGGTTGTGCGTTGCAAATGGGTGCGCTTGTAGGAGGTGGTTCTGATGAAACCGCCCAACATTTGTATGATTTTGGCGTACACTTGGGGATGGCCTTTCAATTGCAAGATGATTTCCTCGACGCTTTTGGCAATCCAAAAACCTTTGGCAAAAAGGTAGGAGGGGATATTGTTGAAAACAAAAAAACCATTTTGTATCATTTGACACTTCAAAATGCAACTCCTGAGCAACGGAGGGACCTACTGGCATGGATGGAGAATCAAGACTCTGAAATGGATAAAATTGAAAACGTCAAAGCGCTGTATGTGGCGACTGCTGCCGACACAAAAACCAGAGAGCAAGTTACCGCTTATACCCAAAAAGCCATGGAGAGTCTAGACAGAACACAGCTGTCACAACATGCGCATGAACACCTAAAAGCCTTTGCTCAAGATTTAATGCACCGCAGCCAATAACCGCTTCCAAAGTTGTTTGACAAACAACAGGGTCGGGAAGGAACGCATGATATTTAGCTCTTGCACCCAACTACTTTTGTCATCTAAAAAACTAAAAATTGCTTCGGGTTTGTTTTGTTGAAACATGTTAGAAAACAAAGCAGCTCCCCTTGAATTGTGTGTTGCCAATACATCTAAAAACAATAGGTCGTAGTACCAAAAACGATTCTTTTTGTTGAAAGATTTCAAGGGCTTTTCTGCTGCCAGATGCGCTACTAGTGCGTGGGTTTTTCGGCTGATATTTTGAAACGTAAAACCCGTACTGGCTTTGGTCCATCCGCCGGCGGAACCGATGTGTAATACACGACGGGTGTTGTGTTTAGAAAAAGGATAACAAGTCATTGGAATGCGACCAAATTCTTCTTCTACTACCTCATACTCTGTGATGTTTTTGTCTGCCAAATAGGCTTGAAGTGCGTCTTTGTATTCATCCCTTGGCAAGAGTTCTTTTGAAAACAGGGTATACTCCACCAAGGCTTCTGTCGGACTTATGGGTAAGACGTACATAAAGCGTGTATGGCCATTTTGGGGGATGTCAAAATCCATAAAAGTTGCAGTTTCGCTATCAAACACGGGCACTTTGGTGCGCACAAACCAACCCAAAAAATGCTGCTGTAGGACAGGATATTTTTGTTGTTGGCTGATAGTGCCCCAATCTAGTATGCTGTTAAACAAGCGCTGTCCAACATAGCTATCATCAGAGGTTGTTACCAAAACGCCATCCACCGATTCTTTATATGACACAACACTTTCAAACTTGATTGTAATATTTGAGTGTTGTTGTAAGGTCTGAATTATGAAATCATACCACGATGCACTACGTATCATTTTGTAGGACGCGGGTTTCAAATCTATGGTTTGTTGATGTGCGACACTTTTGAATTGGACGGTGTCCCAGCGGGCATGCAACAAGCCATCCCACTCTCCTTGGCCTTTTTCCCAATAACACCAAGTGCGATCGTTTTGTTTGTTGGGTTCTTTTTCCAAAATTAAAATCGACCGCTCTCCCAAAATTGGGTGACGCGCCAGCCTGTAGGCCAATAGCAAACCCGATGCGCCTCCTCCGGCGATGATGTAATCAAAGTGCTTCACGCGCTAGTTGCTTACTGGCAAACATACAAAATTCAAACAGTCAAAAATATTTAGTTTAGTCTAATTAATAATTTTAGACTTGTCTAAAAATTTTTATCTTTGTCTCATGAGTCACAGCCTATCCAAAGAGAATTATCTCAAGGCCATTTTTCATGCGGCCCAGCAGAGCAATGGAGTTGTTCCAACCACGGCCATTGCCAAAAAAGTGGGTGCCAAGCCTTCCTCTGTTACTGATATGTTTCGCAAGCTGTCTGAAGAGGGATTGTTGGATTATCAAAAGTACAGAGGAGTTTCTTTAAATGAATCGGGAAAAAAGGCAGCATTGCAAGTGATTCGCAAGCACCGACTTTGGGAGTCTTTTTTGGTAACCCATTTGAATTTTAATTGGGATGAAGTACACCAAGTAGCCGAACAATTGGAGCATATACAGTCCGACAAATTGATTAATGAGTTGGACAAGTTTTTGGATTTTCCCACCCGTGACCCCCATGGAGACCCCATACCAAATCGAGCCGGCTATATGAAGTATGCTAACAAAATGCTTTTGGTGGATTTAAAGGTTGCACAGCCGGGTGTTTGCGTGGGTGTTAAAGACAATTCATCTGAATTTTTACAGTATCTGGACAAGCGAAATATAGGCTTAGGCACGCGTTTGACGGTATTACACCATGAACATTTCGATGGTTCACTCCACCTCCAAACGGACAACTCAACGTTAATGATTTCTAGCAAAATCGCACAAAATATTTACGTTAATCTTATTTGATATGTTTGAACAAATTCTTGAATTTTTTGAACAAACACCGCCCGTTTTGGGTGCCTTATACGCCACTCTTTTTACATGGGCTTTGACGGCCTTAGGAGCTTCATTTGTTTTTTTCTTTAAAACCATGAACCGTGCTTTTTTGGACGGGATGCTGGGTTTTACAGGCGGGGTGATGGTGGCTGCGAGTTTTTGGAGCCTATTGGCCCCCGGTATTGCCATGAGTCCTGGTGAGGGTTTTGTCAAGGTTATTCCCGCAGCGGTGGGGTTTGCTTTAGGGGCATTGTTTATTTTTGGCATGGACAGAATTTTGCCCCATGTTCATATTAATTTTAAAGAAACTGAAGGCATTAAAACCCCATGGCACCGCACGACGCTGTTGGTGTTGGCCATTACACTGCACAACATACCCGAGGGTTTGGCAGTAGGTGTTTTGTTTGGCGGTGTGGCTGCCGGTATTCCCGAGGCATCCATTGCAGGGGCCGTGGTTTTGGCCATAGGAATTGGTATTCAAAATTTCCCGGAAGGAATTGCGGTTTCCATGCCCATGCGCCGACAAGGACTGAGTCGTAGAAAAAGTTTTATGTATGGACAAGCCTCCGCCATTGTAGAACCCATAGCTGGTGTGATTGGCGCCTTGGCGGTCACCTTTTTTACGCCCATATTGCCTTATGCATTGGCTTTTGCAGCGGGCGCTATGATTTTTGTGGTAGTTGAAGAGGTAATACCTGAAACCCAACAGGACAGATACACAGACATAGCCACCTTAGGCTTTATCGGTGGTTTTATAGTGATGATGATTTTGGATGTGGCTTTGGGTTAGTGACACCCACAGTCGGTGGTTCCGCACCCTGTTTTTTTACGGGGCCAAAATTTCCGTACCAAATAAGTGACGGATGCTACGACGGCCAAGATGGTGAGTAGGGTTTTCATGGATTAAATATATAGAAGGGTTCGGTAAGTAGCAAAAGCGGCCAAATAGGCAATGGCGGTCATGGCCACCAACTGAATCATGGGCCATTTCCAACTATTGGTTTCTTTGCGTACAACGGCCAAGGTGCTCATGCACTGCATGGCAAAGGCATAGAATATCATCAGTGACATCCCTGTGGGTAGGTCAAACATGGGCTGGCCATTGGGTTTGAATTCTGCAGCCATACGGTTTTTGATGGTGTCTTCCTCGTCGGTGCCTACATTGTAGATGGTTGCCAGGGTTCCAACAAACACCTCACGCGCGGCAAAAGAGCTGACAATGGCAATCCCAATTTTCCAGTCATAGCCCAAAGGCCTGATGGTGGGTTCAATGGTTTTTCCGACCAAACCCAGATAAGAATTCTCGAGTTTGTGTGCGACAATTTTTTGTTCCAAAGCCTCTCCAGTGAGTTGGGTTGTTTCAGCGACAATATTTTCTGCATTTTTAAAATTAGCACCCGGTCCGTTGGAAGCCATCACCCACAACAAAACAGAGATGGCCAAGATGATTTTTCCAGCCTCAAGAACAAAAGACTTGGTTTTGTCATAGACCGTAATCAGCACATTGCGCAACAAAGGCAGGCGGTAGTTGGGCATTTCGACCACAAAGGTATTGGGGTGGGGCATTTTGAGTAGTTTGTTCATCACTTGGGCAGCGCCTATGGCCATGGCAAAGCCCAAAAGGTATAGACCCATCAATACCAGTCCTTGCAGATTGGCGCCCAACACACGGGTATCTGGGACGACCAAAGCGATCAAAATCAAATAGACGGGCAACCTAGCCGAACAAGTAGTAAAAGGGGTGACCAAAATGGTAATCAGGCGTTCTTTCCAGTTTTCAATATTTCTTGTGGCCATGATGGCGGGGATGGCACAGGCGGTTCCTGAAATCAGGGGAACCACACTTTTTCCGCTTAGGCCGTAGCGTCTCAACACACGGTCCATCATAAAGACTACGCGGCTCATATAGCCCGACTCTTCCAACAGAGAAATAAACACAAACAAGATGGCAATCTGTGGGATAAAAATCACCACACCTCCGATACCGGGAATAATGCCCTCAGCGATGAGTTTGGGTACAAACCAACTCGGCAGGTGGGTTTTGGCAGATTCGCTCAATGACACAAAGGCACTGTCTATGGCGTCCATGGGATAGCTGCTCCAGTCAAAGATGGCTTGGAAAATGGTTAATAGAATCACGAAGAAAATCACATAGCCCCAAAACTTATGGGTGAGTACCCTGTCTAAGCGTGCCCGAAAATCGGTAGCTTCTTCTAGGTTGACATTGTAACTCGACTTGAGCACCTCATTGATAAACTGGTACCTTTTGATAGTTTCGCGTTGCTGCAGTCTTTTGAGAAAGGAGGCCGAACGGGTGTGTGTTCCCTCGGTTTGTGTGATGCTGTTTCGGTTGATATTGGCAAAGTTGACATCTTGGGTAATAACCAGCCAAAGTTTGTAGACCGATTGGTTGGGGAAAGTTTTTTGAAGGCTTTCAAAATAGGCACTGTCTATTTGGGTAAAGTCCAAACAAGATGTCGATGAAAGTTTTCTATGATTGGCAATCAGGTTTTTTAGGTTGTCAATCCCTGTTTTTTTTCGGGTACTGATTAAGGCAATTTTGGTTTGTAGGGCTTGTTCCATCTTCTCCACATCTATAGAGATGCCTTTGCGTAGCATGCGATCCGACATATTGATGACCAACAGACTGGGGATGCCCAAGTCTTTGATTTGTGTAAACAACAGCAGGTTGCGCTTGAGGTTTTCCACATCTGCTACCACTACAGCGAGGTCGGGGTAGTCTTTGTCGTTTTTGTTTAACAACAATTCGATTACCAAGTTTTCATCCAACGAAGAGGCGTTGAGGCTATAGGTACCAGGCAGGTCAATGATATGTGCTTTGGCACCCTTGGGAAGACTACAAATCCCTTCTTTTTTTTCGACGGTGATTCCCGGATAGTTGCCTGTTTTTTGGGTGAGACCAGTGAGGAGGTTAAACACAGAGGTTTTCCCGGTGTTGGGATTGCCAATCAGCGCGACATTGATACGCTTACTCACGAAGCCAATTTTTTGATGTAGATGTTGTGGGCAGTTTCACGACGAATGGCAAGGTGTGCGCCATTGACATTGAGGTACATGGGGTCTTTGAACGGGGCAAGCTGAACCAACTCGATGACATTGCCAGGCAAACAGCCCATTTCGATGAGCTTCAGAGGAACGCTATCGGTAACCAAATCTTCGATTACGGCTTTTTCCCCTTTGTGAAGTTCGGCTAAGGTCATCAGTCTTTTTATTTAGATTAAATTTAAAGAAGCAAATCTACACATTATATGTACCATGACAAATTTATTTTTCTACACGAAGAATTCGGATGTCTGAAAGGATTTTCTCCATATCCTCGCGAACGGTGCCGTCGTAATAGCCGCGGATGCGACGTTGGTTGTCAACCAACACAAAATTTTCGGTATGTATCATGTCATGAGGGCCACCGTCACCGTCTTCTTGAACGACCAAATACGATTTTCTGGCCAGGTCATAGATGGCTTTTTTGTCTCCTGTAAGCAGGTTCCAGCGTTGGTCATTTACGCCCCTCTGAATCGCATATTCTTTGAGAACTGCTACGCTGTCGATCTCGGGAGTAACCGAAAAAGACAATAATTTCACCTCTGGGAATGCATCCAATAAGCTTTGTAGATACACCATGTTGTCGGTCATAATGGGGCAGATACTGGGGCAGGTGGTAAAAAAGAAATCGGCCACGTAGATGTGGTTGTCATAATCATTATGAGTGATCGTTTGTCCATTTTGATTGAGGAGGCTAAAGTCGGCTATGGTATGGTATTTTTTGACATATTGGATGGACTCATCGACCAATAAGGGATCTATCATGGCGGGTTGGTAGATGGGCAAAGTGGGGGTGGGTTTTAGTGCGCGGTAAAATAGAAAGATGGTCACTGCAGAGACTGCAATCAACACACCTAAGAATCTTTTGTATTTACTGAAAAACGCAATCATAGCAATGGTACAAAGGTAATGTATTGGTGCCAATTGTGAAGGTTTGGGCAGGGACTTTCCCAACGCTGAAATTGTGTCAAAAAAGGGTTACCTTTGGCACCTTAAAATAGGTTTATGGACCCCATTTTCATTAAGGTAATACAGTTTTTTCTTTCCCTATCGCTTTTGATTGTCCTCCACGAGTTGGGTCATTTTATTCCGGCCCGCTTGTTTGGCACACGTGTGGAAAAATTCTTTTTGTTTTTCGATGTGAAGTTTGCCTTGTTTAAAAAGAAAATCGGCGAAACGGTCTATGGCATTGGTTGGTTGCCTTTGGGTGGCTATGTCAAGATTTCGGGCATGATCGATGAAAGCATGGACAAGGAACAAATGCAACAGCCTCCTCAACCTTGGGAGTTTCGTTCCAAGCCGGCATGGCAAAGGCTGATTATTATGTTGGGCGGGGTGACTGTGAACCTGATTTTGGGTTTTGCCATTTATATGCTCATCATGTTTGTGTGGGGCAAAACAATTATAAAACAAGACGATTTGCCCTACGGACTGACAGCCACTCCAGTGGTAGAAGCGTTGGGCTTTCAAAACGGAGATCGTGTGTTGGCTATCGACGGACAGCCACTTGAGGATGCAGGCAATGTATTTCGCTATATGTTGATGCGCTCACCCCAGACTGCTTTGGTCGCGCATGCCGACGGCACCCAAGAAACCTTACGCATTCCCGAAGATATTGACTCTCAGCTTTTTGAGTCGGGAGAACGTCCATTTACGGCTTACCTGCCTTCTGCTATAGGCAGTGTGACAGCAGCATCGCCTGCAGCGGAAGCGGGGCTTTTGGAAGGGGATGTTATTCGGTCTGTTAACGGTTATGCGATTGGCTCATGGCCTGAATTGTTAAGATATATGCAAAGCCAAACTCGAGACATTGTTTCTCTGGAAGTGCTGCGCGGAACAGACGCAATGACTTTTGAGGTAGCTGTGGATGCGGATGGTGAGATCGGTATAGGGCGACTGCCTTTTGAACTGAACTCTACCACTTTATCGTATACGATTACAGAAAGCATTCAGGAAGGTTTTTGGTATGGTTACGAAACCTTGTATGACTACGTGGCTCAGTTTAAGTTTGTTTTTACCAAAAAAGGAGCTTCCCAGTTGGGAGGTTTTGGCACCATTGGCAGCTTGTTTCCCGGCGCATGGGACTGGCAGGCTTTTTGGCATACCACGGCACTTATTTCCATCATTTTGGCTTTTATGAATGTGTTACCGATTCCGGCATTGGATGGGGGTCATGTGATGTTTTTGTTGTATGAGATTTTGACCGGTCGCAAACCGCATGACAAAGTTTTGGAAGTGGCCCAGCTGATTGGGATCGTTTTGTTGTTGGGCTTGTTTGTCTATGCCAATGCCAATGATGTGCTTCGGTTTTTGGGGTAGAGCGGGTTATTATTTACACCTATTTTTTTGTTTGTTGGTAGTCAAAAACCAATTATATTTGCGCTCACATTCCTCCTTAGCTCAGTTGGTTAGAGCATCTGACTGTTAATCAGAGGGTCCTTGGTTCGAGCCCAAGAGGGGGAGCCATCATAGACAGGAGGTCATTTTTGACCTCCTTTTTATTTTTATTCTTTCGTAAAACCTTACTGGCCAACATAATAGACTCGATTTCGGGAGTAAAAATGTGGTTGCATCTTTCGGAATTGAAATTTTTGAATTTTTCAGTAAAGATGCAGCCAAGAATCTAAATCAATTGGGAAACATTGACATAGTGTTCAAAGTTTGATTTCTGTTCTATTGTGTGATTTGAATTTCTAAGAATATTTTTAGACTTGTGTTCTTCTTTTGTAACCTTGACTGTACCCCATAAATACAAATTCTCAAATAACCATTCTTTCACCATCCAATCAATATTATAATTATTTTTTTTGAATACTTTGTGAATATATGAACCAACTTCAGTAGCTCCTAATAGATGATCATTCACACAATGCTTTGAGTTTAAAATTGAAGAATCTTTACTCATTATTTTGGAAGGAATACCTCCAGGCTTACCTATACCGTGATAACCAAGTTCCAACCTATAAATCCTTTGTTCTAAAGTGTCAGGTGGCAATATATTATTTAGAATGTAATAATTATCTATTCGCTCTAAACGAACCAATGCATAATTGAAAAACTTGGTGAATATTAAATTATGTTTATTCCAAACATTCTCTCTTACACGTTTATTAAATTCCTCCTTAAAATTAATTTTTTGATTAAACATAACTATAAATTAAATCTGTACATATTAATGTAAATATATTTTAGATTTTTTTATATTTATATAAATTTATTGATATGGTAATAGTTAAGTATTTTATTGAGTGTGATTTTTATTCTAAAGAAAAATTATTAAAGTACTATGATTTAGTAATTGGACACGCCTTTCCTTTGTTAGATTACTATAAGAATTATGAAGTAAAATCTAAAAACTCTAAAATTACAGCTCAAGAGTTTAAGTCGTTGGCTGACGATTTAAGAAAAGAAATTGAAGAAAATTTAGTTGAAGATGATGATGGTGAATTGTCAGATATCCAGGATCAGTTAACGGAAGGTTCAATTTTTTCAGCAAATTCAGATACAATTCAAGACGATCTTGAAGATGGAGATTCTTTAGAATTTAGTGACTCTATCATTGTACAAGATGATTTTATTATCATTACTTATCTAGATCCATCACAATCGGTTGATGATTATCTAGACTCTTGGCATTTAGAAGTTACTTCTGCAAGTGAAAAAGATTTATGGAAAGAGGGAATTGAAGAAGATGGAGGATTGCAAATTCAAATAAAAGACGAAATGGGTGGATTTTCTCAAGACACATATGAGATTTTAAACTTAAGCTAACCTAAACTAAACCATAGGCATATCTTCACTTGTAAATTCTGTTAGATTTTTTTTACATTTAAATAAAATAATAACAATTTTAAATATGGCGGAAGTTACAGTACAATTTAAAGATGATTTTGGTGTAATGCCAAAAGAAGATAAAAAAGAAATTTTGGACAATTTTATTGAAAAATATAAAAATGAAATCCCTTCCTTATCTGACATTTTTTATGAAGAAGATGGTGACGAGTTATCTATTTTCCACTCTTTAAAGGAGCATTTCCTCTCAACTAGAGATAGAGACGAATTATCAACAACATTGATTAATCTTTTAAGTACAATAAGTGAAAGTTCTGATAATGACCCACCGGAATTAGGAGGAGCTGGTTTATCAAAAGAATTTTTTAAAGATCTTTATTCTATATGTGAGGATATTTACTTTTCAGTTACTGCTATTGTAGTTGGTTATCCTGGATATTACGATGTCACATACGAGATCACAGAAAATGGTTGGAATATCCCGTATTGTACTTTTTATGAAGAAGATGGCGAGGAACAATGGTAACTAAAACATAGGCATTAGTATTATGAACTATTAATGTGTATAGGTTTTGTTCTTCTTGTTCAACAACATTTTCCTCACTCATATCACAAGAAACGAGTATAAATGCAAATAAGAATAGTAGTTTTCTCATTTATTTAAAAATTACATTTTTCACCAACATCTTTGTTGGTAGATTTCCACATAAGATTTCCTTCTCTTTCTGCTTTACAGGAATTGCCATATACTATACCATTACAAGCACAAACTGGTTGATATTCTTCAGTACAAACTCTGTCTAAATCGGGAGCAACAACACAATTGCCTAAAATTTCTTCGCCATCAACACAAGAAACAAATATCAATGCAAATAAGAATAGTAGTTTTTTCATTATTGACAGTTAGAATTTAATCTATATAAATGATGTGGATTTTGTGATTCAACAAATATTTTACCACCATCACATTCAAATGTTATGTTGGCAACCAATTCATTTCCAAAATGTAAATCAACAGTAAGAATATTATCTTCAAATGTATAAGGATTTGTTGTAGGTAAGTGATTGCCATCGTTTGCTTGAAATGATTCAAATAGAGATTGACAATCATTAGAAATCTCGGAAGTACAATAATAAGTATACCTTATCCCATCTTTAAATAGGTACATTGTATTAGAATCTGAGCTACTTGATGTTGGTGACCATAACCATTTTCCTTCAATTGAATAGATTAAGGGGTCATTCACCTCCTCTGTATCACAAGAGAAAACAAGTGGAATAAATAGCAATAAGAATAGTAATTTTTTCATTTTAAATTATTCCTCATCTGGCATAACAGACATTATTAGTCCTGTAGCATCACCAAAATCACCTCCATTAATAATCTTTCCATTTTCATCAAATGTTAAATAGTGGTACCACAATCCTTTAAAACTTTTTCCTGAAGCAGTCATAGTTCCAGACCAAGATCCATAAGTTCTAACACTTCCATTTAAAAGGCCTGTATCAGGGTCAACACCAGGAAGAAAATTTTGTGGCTCATAATTAATATTCTCCATAGCGTCATGCCATCCTTGATAATATTCTCTTGTTTCAGCTTTGTTCATTAATGGCCCGCCATAAAAAGCACTTTGATATTCAATTTCATCAGCAAAATAAGACATTGTGTTGTCAAGGTCTTCAT
>CAXRDP010000074.1:0-5702 GCA_964229545.1 Flavobacteriaceae bacterium
TGGCAATGACTTTGGGAAAAACCAAATAATTAATCGAGTTGATGCCCATCACTTCAAGTGCATCGATCTGCTCAGTGACACGCATGGTTCCTATGCTGGAGGTGATAAAAGAACCCACTTTTCCTGCCAAGATAATCGACATAAAAGTGGGAGCAAACTCCAAAATGACCGACTGACGCGTGGCAAAGCCCACCAGATTTTTTGGAATCAGGGGGTTTTCGATATTAAGCGCTGTCTGTATGGACACCACTCCACCTACGAAAAAGGATAAAAAACCCACAATGCCCAACGAGCCTATGATCAGGTCTTGGGTGTCTTTGAGTATCAGTCTGCGCATGATTTTCCCTTTGGTAGGCTTGACAAAAATCATGCGAATCATCAGGAAATATTGACCAATGTGTTTGAGCATATTCACCCTACGAAAGTAAAAAATAATGTTTGCTTAGAGGTAGAAGGCTCAATAAAATAATCCAAGCTTAGTGCGAGGAGCTTCCGACGTACCAAACAGGTGTCTGGATGTCATGCCCGCCAGAATGACTTGTCGGGCTGGCCCGCCTGTACTGAACAATACGTTCGGGCTGGCCGTACAACAATATGGCATTTATCATGCCTTTAGGGGTCTCCCGCCTCCACGGGAGTGACAGTTTGATATAGAGTTCCAATGTCATGCCGCACCATGATGCGGCATCCACCAAGGTTTTTAAGAGACACCCAATTCCATGGGTGTGACAGGTAGTATAGGCGTCTTACTGTCATGCTGTGCCCCGACACAGCATCTACAAGTGTGTGGAAGACTCCGGTTTTCACCGGAGTGACATGTTGTTTGTACGTTCGTTATACTTGTCAGGTTAAGCCTGCCCGTACCGTTCAGGTGGCCGCAGTCGAAACCTAATCTGTTATCACGTTAGCGCGAGGAACTTCCTCGTGCTAATCATCTACACATCAATCTCGTATGGGAGAGAGGCCGTTGATATAGAGACCAATATTTATTAAAGTTGGTAGGTAATCGCATTGATATTCATACCGGCGCCTACACTGGCAAAAATGACCACGTCTCCTTTTTCTAGTTTGTGTTCTGGGTACTGGTCTTTAAGCACCATATCGTAGAGCGTGGGCACGGTCGCAACAGAGCTGTTTCCGAGTTTTTGAATGCTCATGGGCAATATGTCTTGAGGCACGGGTTCTCTGTAGAGGCGGTAAAATCGCTTAACGATGGCTTCATCCATTTTTTCATTGGCCTGATGGATAAAGATTTTTTTGAGGTCTTGTATGGATTTTCCACTGGCATCCAAACAGGCTTTCATCGCCTGAGGCACATGGCTTAGCGCAAATTCATAGACTTTTCGGCCATGCATTTTGATAAACTGGTCGGCTTTGCCATTTTGACGATAGGATTTCCCGGCGTAGATATAATAGGTTTCGTCTTGGGTATATGTGGCTGATTCGTGCGCCAAAATACCCCCTGTATCGTCTGAATGTGCGAGGATGGTGGCACCTGCTCCGTCGGCAAAGATCATAGAATCCCTATCGTTAGAATCTACCACCCGCGAAAGGGTCTCTGCGCCTATGACCAAACAGCGTTGGGCCATACCCGATTTGATAAAGGCCTGTGCCTGAATCATCCCCTCTACCCAGCCTGGGCAGCCAAAAATGACGTCATATGCTACACAACTTGGATTTTTTATTCCTAGGCTCTGTTTTACTCGCGCCGCCAAGGCAGGAAGCATATCGGATTGAAGTTGTCCGGAGCGCACATCCCCAAAATTGTGTCCAACAATAATATAATCTAGTGTTTCCGGGTCAATTTGAGCGTCTTCAATGGCCCTTTCGGCTGCAAAAAACGCCAAATCACTGGTCATATGATGGTCTTTGGCGTAGCGACGTTCCTCTATACCAGTGATAGTTTTGAATTTTTCTATGATCACATCGTTTCCAACTTCAAAAGCAGATCCGTCAGCGTTGTGAAAATGGTGGTTTAAAAAATCTGCGTTGGTTGTCACCTGTTCAGGGATATAACTTCCGGTTCCAATGATTTTTGTGCTCATAGGTGGTTTGTCGGTATATCCAAAGCTATATAGAATTCTACCATATTCAACTTCATGGCAAAAAATGACTACGATGCTCAACTACATGCATAGGCATTATAAAAAATAAGGATTCAGAAGAAAATAAATATAAAGTACTGTAAATGTCTATATTAACTGTCTATTTCTTCAGTTTCATAACTTGAAATAGGTGCGCAAGTGCAAATCAGGTTACGATCCCCAAAGGCTTCGTCTACACGTCGCACACTTGGCCAAAACTTATTGTTACGCACAAATTCCAACGGGTAGGCCGCCTCTGATCTGCTGTAAGGGAAAGGCCATTTGTCGGCTGATATGAGTTCAAGCGTATGTGGTGCGTTGCGCAATATGTTGTCGGTTTGTTGGGCATCACTGCCCTCTATTTCAAACCGTATGGCAATCATGGCTGCACAAAATCGGTCGAGCTCTTCTTTGTTTTCACTCTCAGTGGGTTCAATCATCATCGTACCCGGTACAGGGAAAGATACGGTGGGTGCGTGGAAGCCATAGTCCATCAGGCGTTTGGCAATATCAACCACTTCAATTCCCTTTTCTTTAAAAGGTCTGCAGTCAATGATAAACTCATGTGCGGCCCGTCCTTTTTCTCCAGAATAGAGAATGGGATAGTGTTTTTCGAGTTTGGTTTTGATATAATTGGCGTTAAGAATGGCCAATTCAGTACCTTTTGTCAACCCTTCGGCACCGAGCATACGGATGTAGGCGTATGAAATCAAACAGACCAAGGCTGATCCCCAGGGTGCGGCCGAAATGGTATATGCATTTTCAGTGGACTGTTCCCACATAGGGTGCTTGGGTAAGAAAGGAACCAAGTGTTCGGCAACACAAATGGGCCCTACGCCCGGTCCGCCACCTCCATGGGGGATTGCAAAGGTTTTGTGCAGATTGAGGTGACACACATCCGCCCCAATAATAGCTGGATTGGTCAAGCCCACTTGGGCGTTCATATTGGCGCCATCCATATAAACTTGCCCGCCACATTGGTGAATGATGTTGGTGATTTCTTGAATTGAGGATTCAAATACGCCATGTGTGGATGGGTAGGTGACCATAAGCGCGGCCAAATGTGCTGCATGTTCGTGGGCTTTTTCTCGCAAATCATCCAGGTTGATGTTTCCGTGTTTGTCTGTGCCCACCACAACGATTTTCATCCCAGCCATCACTGCCGAGGCAGGGTTGGTGCCATGGGCTGAAGAGGGAATCAGGCAGATGTTGCGGTGGTGGTCATTGCGAGACTGGTGGTATGCCCGAATCACCATCAGCCCGGAAAATTCACCCTGCGCACCCGAGTTGGGTTGTAGTGAGGTGCCCGAGAAGCCAGTAACTTCTGTCAAATAATCTTCCAGTGCTGACAGCATTTTTTGATAGCCTGTGGCTTGGTCTTGGGGCGCAAACGGATGTATGCTGTTCCATTGGGGCGTGCTGAGTGGAAGCAATTGGGAAGCGGCATTGAGCTTCATGGTGCATGAACCCAAAGGAATCATACTGTGGTTTAGCGACAGGTCTTTTCTTTCCAACTGTTTGATGTAACGCATCAACGCAGTTTCGGATTGATATTTGTGGAAAACCTCTTGTGTCAGGTAGGGGCTATTGCGTTTTAGATTTTCGGGAATTCCAGTAGGGTTGGATGCTGAAAAATCCAAATCCCCATCAATATTCAATGCTTTTTTAAAGATTTCTACTATTTGACGTACATCATCGTCCTCGGTGGTTTCATTGAGGGATATACTCAAGTTGTTTTCGTCTATATAATTGAAATTGACACCGGTTTTTAAAGCCATTTCACGCACTTTTTCGGTTTCAACCGCTAGATTTAGCGTGTCAAAAAATGTGTTGTTTTTAACCACAATACCAAGTTGGGTAAGTGCATGGTGTAAAACCCTTGTTTTGTGATGTATTTTTTCAGCAATCTGACGAATTCCTTTAGGGCCATGGAATACTACATACATACCCGCCATAACCGCCAGCAATACTTGCGCTGTGCAGATATTCGAGGTGGCGCGGTCGCGTTTGATGTGTTGTTCTCGGGTCTGTAGGGCCATCCGCAGCGCGTAGGCACCTGAGAGGTCTTGTGTCACTCCAATAATTCTACCGGGCACACTTCTTTTGTACTCAGTTTTGGTGGCAAAAAATCCGGCGTGGGGTCCTCCATATCCCAGTGGAATACCAAAACGTTGGGAACTGCCCACCACCACGTCGGCGCCATATGCTCCGGGTGCTTCCAACAACACCAAACTCATCAGGTCTGCCACCACTACGGTTTTAGCCCCAGCGGTCTGTGCGGTTGAAAGGATTTTATCGAGCTCACAAATCGTTCCGTACTTACCGGGATACTGTACCAAGACTCCAAAGTAAGAATCTGTATAATCTATGTTTGAGACATCTCCCAAAACCAGCTCTATTCCCAAGGGTACAGCGCGGGTTTCTAGAACAGCCCATGTTTGTGGCAATACATTTTTATCCACAAAAAAGCGATGGAGTCCCTCCTTCTTTTGAGCACTCGATCGCAACGCGTACAACATCCCCATGGCTTCGGCAGCAGCGGTGCTTTCGTCTAGAAGCGATGCGTTTGCCAACGGCATACCGGTCAACTCACAGATCATTGTTTGAAAATTGAGCACCGCTTCTAGGCGCCCTTGCGCAATTTCTGCCTGGTAGGGTGTATAGGCTGTGTACCAGCCTGGGTTTTCAAGTATGTTGCGCTGAATCACCGCCGGCAGATGTGCCGGATGATAGCCAAGGCCTATGTAATTCTTATAGGTTTTGTTTTCATTGCCCAAGGTTTGGATATGGTGTGCATACACCGCTTCCGACATGGGTTCTGGGAGTTGCATTTTGTTCTTGCTACGAATGTTTTCTGGGATGGTTTGTGCGCATAGATCGTGTAATGAGTCTGCTCCTATATCTTGAAGCATTTCTTTCACCTCGTCTGCTCTTGGTCCTAGATGTCTGTATGCAAAATGTTCCGTATTCATAGCATGAAAAGTCTACACACAAATTTAACATTTTGTGGTTTGAGACCCATTTTTTTGGTCTTATATATCAACAAAGTTTTTAACGTCACCTGTGTTATCTTTAGTGAAATTTTTTTATCAAATTTTGTTCCAAAAATTTTTCTCTTTTTATGTTCAATCTAGCCTGCATGTGGGCTTGGCGGTTGTATGCCTACTGACCATCACCCATTTGGAATTCGACTGGTCTTTGACACTGCCAGTGGTGGTCTTTGTTTTTTGCAGCACGGTTTTGACTTATAATTTTATTAGATATGCCACGGCAGCGCCGTCCTATTTTTTTGTCAAAGGGAAGCGGCAAAAATCCATCAGGGCGTTGAGCTACCTCTGTGGTATGGTATGTGTGCTTTGTTGTTTTTATTTGCCTTTGTCCCTCTTGTGGGTTGCTTTTGGGTTGGGGGTTATAAGTTTTTTATATGTTTTTCCTATCTCTATTAGATCTCGAGGTTTTCGCAATGTCAAATACATTAAGACGTTGATGGTGGCAACGGTCTGGGCTTCTGTAAGTGTGGTTTTGCCGTGGGTTACCAATGAGGTTCCGTGGACATCACATCATTTGATATTTTGGTGCCAAATGTTTTGCTGGACTTTGGCCACACTCATCCCTTTT
>CAXRDP010000075.1:0-15624 GCA_964229545.1 Flavobacteriaceae bacterium
ATTGACGCACCTGAACCAACACTTCGTTGCGTCTGTTGTAAAATTTATAGGGGCTGTCATAAGACAAAACCACCAATTCACCCAAAACTTCGATGCCTGCTTCCTCCAAACCGTTGAGCAATTGCTGTGTATGTGTTCGAACCTTTTCCGCATTGCTGTAGCCTCCATAGCGAACAGCAGCAAAATAACCGGGGTCAGAGGTATACACTTTGATATTTGAGTTTGTAGGGGCGGGTGCTGTGTCATGTTGTATTTTTTGGGTAACACAAATGCCATGCGATTGCTGTTTCCGTCACTTTGCATGTGCACGGGTGTGGTCATGGCAATTTCCTCATTTCGGGCATTGTTACCTGAAATATAGCGGAACAAATCAGAAAAGTTATTATTGGAATTGTTGACTGACTGCACCTCGGCCATCACGGCGGGTGGGTAGTAGCGCAATTCAATAGACCCTAAGTTTTTGACTACTTCGTAAGGTTGGGATTCGTATTTCTGACTCATCGCTAAACTGCAAAAAGTGACACAAAACAAAAGAACTTTCATGGGCTATTCTTCCTTTTCCTCATCAAGTCGGATGCGATCATCTCTGTTGACGATGGCCCAGGCTGTATGAAAAATCAACTTGGTACGCTTTTCTAGCAGTTCGTAGTCGATCTTTTCTGGTGTGTCTGTCGGTGCATGGTAGTCCGGGTGGGTGCCATTAAAATAGAAGATGGCCGGAATGTTGTTTTTAATAAAGTGGTAGTGGTCAGAGCGGTAGTAGTAGCGGTTTTCACGATAGCGACCGCGCTCCCAAACCAAGGTGGTCGGGTCGTTGTAGCGGTAATCTATATTCAAATTGACATACTGTTGGTTGGCCACTTCAGAAACCTCATGAAGGTCGTCAGAAAGGATGTCTGATCCGATCAGGTACATATAGTCGGGTTGGTCTAAGTGCAAAGAATCGACCCGTCCGATCATATCAATATTGAGGTTGGTTACGGTATTTTCTAGAGGATACACCGGGTTGTCAGTGTAGTATTTTGAGCCTAACAAGCCTTTTTCTTCTCCAGAAACATGGAGGAACAAAATCGACCTTCTGGGTCCTTCACCCTGTTCAACTGCCTGTTGGAAAGCTTCCGCGATTTCCATCATCGCCACTGTGCCCGATCCGTCATCGTCGGCTCCATTATTGATTTGACCATCGGGTTCAACACCTATATGATCAAGATGTGAGGTAATTACCAATATCTCCTCTTTTTTATCAGAGCCAGGAATGTACGCCAACACATTGGTGCCATTGATGGTTTTTCCGCTTCGTGTGGAAAGCTGCATCGCCTGAAAATAGGTGTTGTCAGTGTTTCCTCCCGAAACCCCTATGTTTTGATAATAATCTTTCAAAAAATGGATGGCTTTTTGCTCGCCCTCAGTTCCAGTTTCACGTCCTGCAAATTCATCAGAAGCGTATGTGTATAAATGCGTTTTGAGTTCTTCACTCGTAATCGAAGCTGCGTAGTCAGCAGGGTTTTGACCAAGAGTATGGGTAGTGTAAGCAAGTGTACATAAAGCGGTTAGAAAGAACTTCTTTTTCATGAAAAAATTTTAATAAGGTTTAAATATAGGAGTTTTGAGCAACACTTTGCACTGAAAGTTGTTGGGCAATCCCATCCCACAAATCAATTCTTGCTTGGAGTGCCTCACAGGCAGCCTCCATGGCTTGATGCTGTTTGTCATTGTCATCACCACACAATTCTTCAATCATTTGCAAGGCCATGGGACCGTGTGTGTCTCCGTCAACCTCAATGTGGCGTTCCAAATAATAGAGTAGGGTAGCGGCACCGGTTTCGGGTTGTTTTGACAAACTTCTCACAAGCTCGATAAACACATCGGGGATAAGGTCTTCCCTACCAAATGTAAACACCCCTGCCACCACATGCACTTTGCCTTGTTCGATCCACTCCATTGTAGAGGTGACAAAATCTACCGCTGACTTGGGCGCATTGGACAATACGAGTGCGTCTCTCCAAGGAGTGCCGTTTTGGATGTGTTTTACAAAATTTTCAATCGGGCGTGTATCAGCTCCGACAGCTTCCATGGCTTGGAGATACAACTCAAAATGACTGACCGGATTGCCTTCAGCATCAACATCGCTTTCTTCACCCCAAACGATTTCATTGATCAGCCTACGGGTAGAGGGACTACCCGCGGGAACCCACGGGGTTTGTACACATGTGAGTTTTTGTTGTAAAAACTTCACCAAAGACATAAAGTCCCACACAGCAAAAGCATGCACCTCCATAAATGTTTTAATGGCATCAAGGCTGTGCAGTTGGTTGTAAAGTGGGTGTTGAATAAGACGCTCGCTAAGCAGTGCAAGCTTTTCGTTCTGGAATTTCATCAATTTTTCTTTTTCAACAACAAAAATACGCAGAACGATTCAATACTAAAAATCATAAGAATCACTTGAAAATAAGTACATTTGGTCTATGCCTTCCCCAAAAATTATTGAGTGTCCAAGAGATGCCATGCAAGGCATCAAAACCTTTGTTCCTACCGTCCAAAAGGTTCGCTATTTGCAATCGCTATTGGATGTCGGTTTTGACACCTTGGACTTTGGGAGTTTTGTCTCGCCACGTGCCGTGCCTCAAATGCAAGACACAGAAGCTGTCTTAGAACAGTTGGACACCACCCACACAAACACCCGATTGTTAGCCATTGTCGCCAATTTACGGGGCGCTCAAAAGGCATGTGTTCATGAAAAAATCGATTTTTTGGGGTATCCATTTTCCATTTCGGAGAACTTTCAGATGCGCAACACTCATAAAACCATAGCGGAATCTGTAGGAGTGTTACAAAGCATACTAGAACTCACCCAATCTCATAACAAACATTTGGTGGTCTATTTGTCTATGGGTTTTGGCAATCCCTACGGAGACCCTTGGAGTGTGGATGTTGTGGCCACTTGGACACAAAAACTAGCTGAAATGGGGGTAAAAATTGTTTCACTCTCAGATACTGTTGGTACAGCCAACCCACATGACATATCCTATTTATTCTCCCATCTGATTTCCGAATTTTCCGACTTGGAGTTTGGTGCCCATTTTCACACCCACCCCAAACAATGGTTTGAAAAAGTGGATGCTGCTTTCCAAGGAGGCTGCCTTCGTTTTGATGGTGCTGTTCAAGGATATGGCGGATGTCCCATGGCCAAGGATGAACTTATCGGTAATATGCCCACCGAGAAATTGATTAACTTTTTTTCTGAAAAAAAACTTTCCCATGGGCTCAATCTTGCCCACTTTGAATCGGCCTACAACAAGGCTACACAATTGTTTACTACCTATTTATAACTTTATTTAAAATAATTCTAAATAAACTTGTTCAGTCACTTTGCTGCATGTATATTTGCTATTATTTTTAATTAATCTAAATAAGTATGAGAAATTTAACCTTTACGATGTTATGCATCCTTCCCCAATTTTTACTTGCCCAACAGGGTTTTAATAGTGCCCAAACCCAAATGGCCAATCTGGCCAATCAATCCTCTGGTTTGAGCATAGGTGGTTATGCCGAGATTACCTACAACAACCTTGAGGGCAGTCAAACCCCTGCGGAGCTAGACGTACAGCGACTAGTGCTGTTGTTTGCCTACAAATTTGATGATCGCACCCAGTTTGTTACCGAAATCGAATACGAGCATGTCCAAGAAGTATTTGTAGAACAAGCGTTTTTGAATTACAATCTTTCAGAAGGCATAAACCTTCGTGGTGGCCTGATGTTGGTTCCCATGGGGATTATCAACGAATACCACGAACCTACAACCTACAACGGTGTGGAACGTCCTAGTCTAGACGGTATGGTGGTGCCCACCACTTGGAGAGAAATTGGGTTTGGTGTTTCTGGTCGTTTTAATGCAGCTTCGATTCGCTACCAGGCTTATTTGATGACAGGTTCTGCGTCTTACCTTGATGATGTCTATGTGTTACGTGGATCTGACGGGATTCGCAAAGGACGTCAAAAGGGGATCAGGTCGGTTGGATCAGATGCCAATTTTGCAGCCAAAGTTGAGTACTATGGTCTTCCCGGACTAAAACTTGGGCTATCCACTTACATAGGCAATACGCAAACAACTGCCCCCGAGCTCGAACAATCCCAAGTGGGGCTAAGCATGTTAGGTTTGGATTATCGCTACACGCGCGGACGCTTTTCATCTCGAGGACAGTATATCAACAGTACTTTGTCAGACACCGAGGCCTATAACACAGCCGGAAACACAGATTTGGGTTCTGCCATGCGAGGATATTACATTGAAGCTGCTTACAATGTTTTAACTGCCGGCAAAAAACAAAGATTAGATGCTTTTTTGCGTTATGAAAACTTTGACACCCATGCCGAAACCGCAGGTTTGCTCGCAGCAAACGATGCTTATCACCGCAATGAGTTTACCTATGGTTTCTCCTATCACTTGGCCAATGGCGCCGTGTTTAAAGCGGATTACCAGTCCAAAGGAACCGCTGTGGAAGGATCAGCGCGTGTGGGTCAGTTTAACATGGGAATCGGGGTATTCTTTTAATATATTTGCCGCGTGCTAGGAAAAAGATTTGTGCAACTGTTTTTATGTCTTCTGACAACGATAGGTTTTGGGCAAGAACCCAATGCTTCTTTGGTCAAAAAGATGCGCAAAGTGGTTGCACAAAGTTTTTCTGAGGGCCAACTACAGCTTGAGCCGGTGTCTGATAAAGCAGACCTTAAAAATGGACACTTGTTTCCGGTTTTGACCACGGGTCAAGAGCTTTTGGGGTATGCTTTTTTGGGGTATGCGCCTAGCAAAACAGATACCTTTGATTATCTGGTAGTATTTGACTCAGAGTTTATTATCAAAAATATCAAGGTCTTGGTATATCGAGAAGATTACGGTGGAGAAATAGGCAGTAAGAGGTGGTTGCGTCAGTTTGTCGGAAAAGATCCTCAAACGCACTTTGAATATGGTCAAAATATCGCTGCCATTTCCGGAGCGACCATTTCTGTGCAGTCTATGACCAGAGCTGTCAATTCCTTGTTGTCGAACATTCACCAAAGTCCGTTGTACCAATGAAATCCATTTTTGTAGGTGACCTCAGTTACCCAATACGTTTGATGATAGGCTGTTTTTTGGTGGTACTTTCAGTAGGTTTTTTTACAGGTATATCTTTTGTGGGACAGACAGATAGCATGACTCCTGAGGGTGTTGTAGAAAATTACAACGGAAATGCCGATCAGGAAGATGCCATGGTGATGAAATTCAAAAAAAGTCCCCGTGAGATGCTCACCATCATCCACACCCATGTGTTGAGTTTGTCATTTATCTTTTTTCTAACCGGAATATTGTTGGGTTTTGCAAGGATCAACAAGCGACTTCAAATAATTTTGATGGTTGAGCCTTTTGTCTCTATCCTACTCACTTTTGGTGGTATCTATTTGGTTTGGTTGGGATATGAATGGATGAAATACATTGTCATTATTTCCGGAATTGCCATGACGTTGGCATATGTTGGAAGTGTGCTTATCCTTTTTTCCCAACTGAATTTACACAAAGGGGCTACTTCTGTCTAAATTCGTATCTTTGCATGCAACTAATTTTAAAATGGTTGCCATGTCATCACTGCCTACCAAAATCAGCGCTTTAGGTCTCACTTACGATGACGTTTTGCTCGTTCCGAATTATTCCGAAGTGCTTCCGCGTGAAGTGAGTATCAAGTCATATTTTTCTCGTAACATTCCTCTCAATGTTCCCATCGTATCCGCTGCTATGGATACGGTTACAGAAAGCCAAATGGCCATCGCCATGGCGCGTGAAGGCGGTATTGGCGTTTTACATAAAAATATGACCATTGCTGCCCAAGCTGAAAAAGTGCGTAAGGTAAAGCGTGCAGAATCGGGTATGATTATAGACCCGGTAACCTTGCCTGCAACTGCTTTGGTGATTGATGCAAAAAAGCTGATGGCTGAATACCGCATTGGGGGAATTCCCATAGTAGATGACAACCAAAAACTCATCGGAATTGTCACCAATAGGGATTTGCGTTTTGAGAAAAACGATGCCCGCCCGGTGATGGAAGTCATGACATCGGAACATCTGGTAACCGCCCAAGAAGGCATCTCAATGAATGATGCCGAAAGTATTTTGCAGGCGCATAAAATTGAAAAACTTCCCGTTGTTGACAAAGACAACCGCCTTGTGGGCTTGATTACTTTTCGAGACATCACCAAGCTCACCTTAAAACCCCATGCCAATAAAGACCGTTATGGGCGTTTGAGAGTGGCCGCTGCCATTGGTGTAACTCCCGATGCTGTAGACCGTTGCACGGCATTGGTACGAGCTGGTGTAGATGCCGTGGTCATAGACACAGCACATGGCCATACCAAAGGTGTTGTAGAAGTACTCAAGAGAGTCAAAGCCGAACATAAAGACCTCGACGTCGTAGTAGGTAACATTGCTACTGCCGAGGCGGCAGCTTTTCTAGCTGACGCAGGTGCTGATGGTATTAAAGTAGGTATAGGTCCGGGATCCATTTGCACCACCCGAGTGGTGGCTGGGGTAGGGTATCCCCAGTTGTCCGCCATTTTGGAGGTTTCCAAGGTGCTCAACGAACGCAATATTCCATTGATTGCCGATGGAGGTGTGCGCTATACAGGCGACATAGTCAAAGCGGTAGCCGCTGGCGCACAATCCGTGATGTTGGGCTCTATGCTTGCAGGAACCAAAGAATCTCCAGGAGAGACCATTATTTTTGAAGGAAGAAAATTTAAAACCTACCGTGGAATGGGATCTGTGGAAGCCATGAAAAAAGGCAGTAAGGATCGTTACTTTCAAGATGTGGAGGACGACATCAAAAAGTTAGTACCTGAAGGTATCGTAGGACGTGTTCCTTACAAAGGAGAATTGTATGAAAGCATTCACCAGTTTGTTGGAGGTCTCCGTGCAGGTATGGGGTATTGTGGTGCTAAAGACATACCCGTTTTGCAGAAAAACGCCAAGTTTGTTCAAATTACCGCCTCGGGCATACAAGAAAGTCACCCGCACAACGTTGCTATTACCAAGGAAGCGCCCAATTATTCAAGGTAATCAATGAAAGTATTTTTTATTTTTTTATTAGTTTTTGTCTCCACATGTAATTTTAATGGGGATGATTCAGCTGACATGGTAGCACGAGTTGGTAATGATTTCCTGTCCAAAGCCGAACTTTCCTATCAAATCGGCGCCCAATTTTCTGGTGCAGATAGTGCCTTGGTGGCTAGCAATTATATCAACGAATGGGCCAAACAAAAACTTTTACTCGAAAAAGCCGTATTTAATTTATCAGAATCCGAACAAAATACACTTGACGATTTGGTACAAGCTTACAGAAGTGATTTGTACATAAAAGCCTATATCGAGAAAGTGGTACAGTCACAAATAGATACCCTCTTGACAGATGCGCAAATAGAGGCGTATTATTCGGATCATAGAGAGAATTTTAAAACCAATAAAGATTTGCTCAAGGGCAGGTACATAAGGGTTCGAAAAGAAAACTTTAATCTCCGTACCATCAGAAGAAGTTTTGGTAGGTTTAACCCCACCGACAAGGCTTTTTTGGACTCCATAGCCCTACAGTTTACCACTTACTCGCTTAACGACTCCATGTGGATACAAGCCAACCAGTTTTTTGATAGAATTTCATCCATTGATGAGGCTTCTCGAAAGAATTATTTAAAAAACAACAAAATCTTTGAATTAGAAGACTCTTTAGAAGTATATTTGGTAGCTGTAAATGAGGTTATCAAACGCAATGAAACCGCACCGCTGTCATATGTGCGTCCTACGCTTAAACAGATCCTCATCAATAAAAGAAAATTAGAATTGATGCAAAAGTTTGACAAGGCTGTAATTGACGAAGCTCTTCAAAAGAACATGTTTGAAGTATATGAATAAACGAATCTCACATATCATCTCTCTTGTTTTTTTGTTAAACAGCTTATCTTTTTTTGGTCAGACCGATACTACGAAGCAAAGAATTAAAATTGATGGCGTGGCTGCGGTCATCGGGGACTACGTTATTTTAGATTCTGATATCGACAAGGCCTATGTGGATTTGCAATCTCAGGGTATTCCCACCAAAAACATAGAGCGCTGTAGTTTGTTGGGTAAGCTGATGGAAGATAAATTGTACGCACATCATGCAGAACAAGATAGTTTGGAGGTGAGTGATTCTGAAATTAATGATTATGTAGGAAGAACCATAGACTATTTTGTCCAAGAGTTGGGCAGTATGGAAAAGGTGCTGGAGTTCTACAAAAAACCCGATGAACAAGCTTTTCGCGACGAGTTGTATGAAATCAATAAAGTGCAGCAATTGTCTCAAAAAATGCAGGCAAAAATCGTGGAAGAAATTGAAGTTACGCCCGATGAGGTACGTCAATTTTTTGACAAAATCCCCGAAAACGAAAGACCTGTATTTGGGGCAGAGCTGGAAATTGCTCAAATCGTAATAGAGCCTACACCTACGTCTGATGAAGAAGAACGCATCATTCGTCAGTTAGAGAGCATGCGAAATGACATTCTTGAAAATGGGTCTAGTTTTTCTTCAAAAGCCATTCTCTATTCCCAAGACCCTGGGTCAAGAGCACGTGGGGGACGTTACACTTTGGATCGCAAGCGCCCGATGATGGTCAAGGAATTTAGAGACCAAGCCTACAGACTCAGAGAAGGTGAAATTTCCCAGCCGTTCAAAACGGATTTTGGTTGGCATATTGTGACTGTTGATAAAATTCGCGGGCAATTGCTTGACGTCCGCCATGTGTTGTTGGTGCCCGATGTGTCCACTGTAGAGCTTGGCGAAGCAAAAAAAGAATTGGAGCTCATACGCAAGCGCATACAGGATGGAGAAATTTCCTTTGAGCAAGCTGCGATCGAATTTTCTGATGACAAGGAAACCCGCTCCAACGGAGGAGTGCTTATCAACCCTACTACAGGGGACACACGTTTTGAACTCACCAAATTAGACCCCACTTTGTACAATCAGATTTTGAAACTTGAGGACGACCAAATCTCTACCCCGCTACTAGATGAAGACCGTTCTGGAAAGAAAAAGTATAAAATTTTAAAAGTCACCAACCGCTTTGAACAACATGTTGCTGACTATGCCCAAGACTTTGTCAAGATCAAAGAATTGGCGCTAAAAGAAAAACAATTGGATGCCATACAAAAGTGGATGTCTGAAAAAATCACAGACACCTATGTGAATGTCAATCGGGCACACAGGAGTTGTGATTTTGCCAACAAATGGATTAAAGAATAATTTTTAAACAGGTCATGATTTTTAACTTGGACATGATTCAGGAAGTGTACGCAAAACTCGCTGACAGCGTGGACGCGGCACGTAAGCTCACCAACAAACCCTTAACCCTTTCCGAAAAGATTCTCTATGCCCACTTGTGGGGTAAGGCCGACAAAGCCTACACGCGCGGTAAGGACTATGTAGATTTTGCGCCTGACCGCATCGCTTGTCAAGATGCCACTGCCCAAATGGCATTGTTGCAGTTTATGCAGGCCGGAAAATCAAAGGTTGCCGTACCCACAACAGTGCATTGTGACCACCTAATTCAGGCCAAAGTTGGGGCCGACAAAGACTTGCAGTCTGCTTTGAATAGCAGTAATGAAGTCTTTAACTTTTTAGAATCTGTTTCTGACAAATACGGCATTGGCTTTTGGAAGCCCGGAGCTGGTATCATCCATCAAGTCGTACTGGAAAACTACGCATTTCCTGGCGGTATGATGATCGGTACCGATTCTCACACCGTAAATGCTGGTGGATTGGGTATGCTTGCCATTGGTGTGGGTGGAGCCGATGCGGTTGATGTCATGGCCGGAATGCCATGGGAACTTAAATTCCCCAAGCTTATTGGCGTAAAACTCACCGGAAAATTATCTGGGTGGACGGCACCCAAAGATGTGATTCTGAAAGTGGCCGGTTTGTTGACTGTCAAGGGAGGTACTGGAGCCATTATCGAATATTTTGGGGAAGGCGCCCAAAACCTTTCCTGTACCGGTAAAGGCACCATTTGTAATATGGGTGCTGAAGTGGGGGCTACCACATCTACCTTTGGTTACGATGCCGCCATGGAGCGCTATTTGCGCGCAACAGACCGAGATGCGGTCGCCGATGCAGCCAATGCGGTAAAAGAACATCTTACCGGGGATCCTGAGGTATATGAAAATCCTGAAAAATATTTCGATCAGGTCATCGAAATTGACCTTTCTGAGCTCAAACCCCACCTAAACGGACCTTTCTCTCCAGACATTGCCACCCCCATACACCAAATGGGTGACAAGGCAGCTGAAAACGAATGGCCCCTCAAGGTTGAATGGGGGCTTATCGGTTCATGTACCAACTCCTCTTATGAGGATTTGTCGCGTGCGGCTTCGATTGCACAGCAAGCCGTAGACAAAAAACTAAAAACCAAAGCTGATTTTGGAATCAATCCTGGTTCGGAACAAGTGCGCTACACCGCGGAGCGCGATGGGCTCTTGTCTATTTTTGAATCCCTTGATGCCAAAATATTCACCAATGCCTGTGGCCCATGTATAGGTCAATGGGATCGTGAAGGAGCAGACAAACAAGAGAAAAACACCATTGTTCATTCTTTTAACAGAAATTTTGCCAAGCGAGCTGACGGAAACCCTAACACCCATGCTTTTGTGGCTTCCCCTGAAATGGTAGCTGCAGTTGCCATCGCAGGTCGATTGGATTTTAACCCCATGACTGACAAGCTGATCAATGAGGCCGGTGAGGAGGTTATGCTGGACGAACCCACTGGATGGGAGCTTCCACCCAAAGGATTTGAAGTAAAAGACAATGGCTACTTGGCGCCTTCTGAAGATGGCAGTGGGGTAGAGGTTGTTGTAAGTCCTACTTCAGAACGTTTGGAGTTGCTAACGCCTTTTGAGCCTTGGGATGGTCAAAATATTACCGATGCCAAGTTGTTGATCAAGGCATATGGAAAATGTACAACAGATCATATTTCTATGGCAGGCCCTTGGTTGCGCTATCGCGGTCATTTGGACAACATTTCAAACAACTGTTTGATCGGTGCGGTCAATGCCTTTAACCAAAAAACCAATTTTGTCAAAAACCAGATAGATGGTCAATATGGCGGTGTTCCCGATACACAACGTCAGTACAAAGCTGCCGGTATTCCAACTGTTGTTGTGGGCGATCACAACTATGGGGAAGGTTCTTCAAGAGAGCACGCTGCTATGGAGCCACGCCATTTGGGTGTCAAAGTTGTTTTGGTAAAATCTTTTGCACGAATCCATGAGACCAATCTCAAGAAGCAAGGGATGTTGGGACTTACGTTTGCCAACGAAAACGATTACGATCTGATCCAAGAGGATGATACCTTCAATTTTGTAGATTTGATTGACTTTGCGCCAGGCAAACCCCTGACCATTGAGTTGATTCACAGTGACGGAACTACCGATACCATCCTAGCCAATCATTCCTATAATGATGCGCAAATCGAGTGGTATAAAGCAGGTTCTGCATTGAATCTTATCAAGCAGCAAAACGCTTGACAAACAATAGGATAATCCCTTTTTATGCGCTAATTTTGACAAAAAATTAGCTATGCTGCGTCTTCAGAGTTGGGTACGTATTTTATTCTCTACACGCCTTACAGCAGTTCTGTTTATCGTCTTTTGTGTGGCCATGGCGGTGGGTACTTTTGTAGAAAGTATTCACAACACTGCTACTGCCAGAATTTGGGTATATAATGCCTGGTGGTTCGAGGCGATGATGGGTGTTTTTGTGCTTAATTTTATGGGAAACATCAAGCGTTACCAGCTTTTAAGCTGGCAGAAATGGCCCGTTTTATTGCTTCACATCTCTTGGATTCTAATCATCTTGGGAGCCTTTGTGACGCGTTATTTTGGATATGAAGGCGTAATGCCCATACGTGAGAACACAAGCAGCAACACTTTCTTCAGTGAAAAAACCTACCTGACCGTGTTGGTTGACGGTGAAATCGATGGGCAACCCATGCGAAAAAAACTCCAAGACGATTTGCTGTTGGCAGAACCGACAAACAATGACTTTCGTTGGAAGACTGATTTCAACGGACAACCTGTTACAATTACATATGCTGATTTCTTGTCGGGTGCCTCAGAGGGCTTGGTAGCTGATTCCAACGGGGATTATTTTTTAAAAATTGTCGAAGCAGGTGATGGGAATCGCCACGATCATTACATCCAAATGGGAGAAGTGGTCAGCATACACAATGTGTTGTTTGCGTTTAACAAACCTACCCAGGGCGCTATCAATATTCAATGGGCAGATGATGATTTTAGTATTTCAACCCCTTTTGGTGGTACGGTAATGACAATGGCTACCCAAAGTCTTTCAGATGTGGCCTCAGACCAAGAATTGCCGCTTCAGTTTCGATCCTTATACAACTTGGCAGGTATGCAGTTTGTATTTCCCGATCCGCCCATACGTGGGGCATATGGAGTGGTTCCTGATGAAGATGCCCCTTCAGATGCTTTGACAGTATCTATTGCGACAGCCGGTGAAACACAAAGTGTTCAAGTTTTGGGTGCCAAAGGGATTACCAATGACCCCAAAAAAGTAACCGTAGGCGGTTTGGATTTTTGGGTACAGTATGGCTCCCTACAAAAGGAACTTCCGTTTTCCATTCAGCTCAATGACTTTATTGCCGAAAAATATCCAGGAACTGAAAAAAGCTACAGCAGTTTTATGAGTAAAGTTCGTGTGTTGGACGAAGCTCCTTTTGATTATGATATCTACATGAACCATATTCTCAACCACAAAGGATATCGCTTCTTTCAAGCCTCTTTTGACCCCGATGAAAAAGGAACCATATTGTCCGTAAATCATGATTTTTTGGGCACATGGATTACCTATGCAGGCTACTTTTTGCTGTATGCGGGTTTGATGGGGATCTTGTTTTTCGGCAAGACAAGATTCAGAAGTCTGGCTGCGACTTTGGAAAAAATACGTCAAAAGAAAGCAGCACTCACCGCTTTGGTTTTGTTGTTGGGTATGGGTTTGACAGCACAAGATCATAAGCATACGACAACCCCCACGCCCACCCAAGATTTAGATTCCATTCTAATTCAACAGGCGGTACCAACGCCCCAAGCTGCCAAATTTGGCAAATTGGTCATACAAGATTTGGGTGGACGTATGAAGCCCGCCAACACTTTTGCATCGGAATTGGTGCGCAAGGTGAGCAAATCGGACCATTACCAGTCTCTCGATGCCAATCAGGTTTTACTGTCTATCCAACAAAACCCTTTGTTGTGGTATCAGGTGCCTTTTATATACCTCAAGCGTGGCAACGACAGTTTGCGTGCTTTGGCAGGAGTTGCAAGTGATGCCAAGTATGCCTCTTTTGTTGATTTTTTTGATGGAGACGGCAGTTACAAACTTGCCCCTGTTTTGGAAGAAGCCTACAGGGCAGCGACTCCTAATCAATTTCAAAAAGATTTTATTGAAACCGACAGAAGGGTCAATTTGTTGTATAGTGCTCTAGAGGGAAAGGTATTGCGAATTTTTCCTGTGCCTAATCATCCCAATGACAAATGGGCTTCTGTGCCTGAATTGGGTGAATACACTTTTGAAGGGGTTGACTCACTCTATGTGCGCAATGTGATGCCTTTGTACTTGGGTGCCCTACGTCAAGGAACCTATGAACAAGCAGATCAGCTTTTGGAAAGTATCTCGGGCTTTCAACAGAAATACGGAGCCGATGTTATGCCTAGTGAAAAGAAAATAGCCTACGAAGTGTTGTACAACAAATATGACATTTTTAAACGTCTGTTCTCTTGGTATATGTATGTGGGGACCGTGATGTTTTTGCTACTGATTTTAAAAATATTATTCGACTACCGTGGGCTAACAATCATCATCAACCTTTGTACGGCTGCCATCGTGGCCTTGTTTGTAGCCCAAACCCTGGGTATGGGAGTTCGCTGGTACATTTCGGGACATGCGCCTTGGAGTGATGCCTACGAGTCTATGCTCTATGTGGCATGGGCTACGGTGGGTATGGGATTGGCATTTGGTCGAAAATCCAATTTGACCATTGCTGCAACTGCCTTTGTGGCCTCCATGATTTTAATGATTGCCCATTGGAATTGGATGGATCCTGAGATTGCCAATTTAGTGCCCGTATTGGACAGTTACTGGCTTATGATACATGTAGCAGTGATTGTGGGTAGCTATGGTCCCTTTGCTTTGGGAATGATTTTAGGAGTGGTCTCGATGCTATTGATGATATTGACCAATTCAAAAAACAAAGCACGTATGAAGCTCAACATCAATGAACTGACGGTGGTCAATGAGTTGGCGCTGACGGTCGGTGTTGTTATGCTTCCGATTGGAAACTTTTTGGGTGGTCAATGGGCCAACGAAAGCTGGGGGCGCTACTGGGGTTGGGATCCTAAAGAAACCTGGGCTCTGATCAGTATATTGGTTTATGCCTTTGTGATACACATGCGTATCATCCCCGGATTACGGGGCAAATGGCTATTTAACTTATTGTCTGTGGTGGCATTTGCCAGTATCATCATGACTTATTTTGGGGTGAATTTCTATTTGGTCGGTCTGCACTCCTATGCCAGTGGTGACAAGGTCATCACGCCTGATTTTGTTTATTACTCCATAGGCATTGTTTTTGTGTTGGGCTTGCTGTCTTATTTTCAAAACAAAAGACACTACAGTGGCTAGTTTGCGTAAAAAATGGTTTTGGTTTGCGATTTTAGGACTGGCTTTGGTTGGTTTTGGTTTGAGCGTGCTTGGAGAAGCCATTATTGCCAAGTCTGGTGACGAGGCATGGTTTTTGTTGGGAACAATTGCATTGATTTTGGTAAATTCGGGTTTATGTTTTTTTGGAACAGCAGTAGGTTTACGTTACGGCAAGTCATCCTGACTTTGGGGTGCCTGATGGGCTCAATGCTATTGTTTTCCCAAGAAACCACCTCAGAAAACCCGTTTGAAACCCCGAACAAACCCATTTTAGGATTGCTCAACTCAGGAAATTCGGTTGAAGATTATTCTTTCTTAAATAAAAAAGAGGAGCCCAAATCCACTCTTTTTGACAAAGAGCGGTTTTTAGACAATTCGGCACCCTATTTAAAACGCCTTCGCGAACGCGAAGAATCCAATGCCAACTTGGGCTATTTGGGCGACACCTATTTGGGTGATGTCAAAACCAATTCCAAAACAGCCGTGATTGTTTGTCGTGATTTTGAGTATGAGGACGGGGATCGCGTAGCTATTTCTTTAAACGATGAGGTGTTGCTGCCCAACCTATACTTAAAAAACAAATTTTTTGTGTTTGAAATTGAGTTAAAACCCGGTTTTAATAAGTTTGATTTTCAAGCGCTTAACCAAGGCTCCTCAGGTCCCAACACGGCTGAACTTCGGGTCTACGATGCGGACAAAAAACTGTTGGCCTCCAACCAATGGAATCTCTCCACAGGGGCAACGGCGACTTTTATTGTCGTTAAAGAGATGTAGGTTTCAGCTCCGCTTTGAAAATTTCACAAACAAAAAAACGCTTAAGCAAGCTTGGCGTTTTTTCTTATTGTGGGATTTATTCGTGACC
>CAXRDP010000076.1:0-38144 GCA_964229545.1 Flavobacteriaceae bacterium
GGTGGTGGCCCATTTTGAGAGTGTCAAAAAGAGTCTTCAGGCGGTAGTACCGGCCATGAATCATCAGTTACTCACATGTGAGCTGATGGACAAGACGGTTTTGGATTGTACGAAAAACAATAAAAACCAACTCAAAAACCGTTTTTTTATTCAAAATGACCCCGAGGCACTGTTGCTTTTAGAACTTGCAAGAGAGACTGAAGAAGATGTCGAAAAAGCCACAAAAGCACTTTGCGAAAGTTTGTCCGCCTCCGGCGCCTATGCTTTACCGGTTTTAAAGGACAAGGCAATCGATCAGGCGCTGGAGTTACGGAAATCGGGCTTGGGTGCTTTGGGCAATATGGTTGGGGATGCCAAAGCGGTAGCTTGTGTGGAAGATACGGCAGTTCCACTTCCCCAACTTTCGGATTTTATCGAAGAATTTACGGCTTTGATGATTCGTCACAACCAAAAAGCGGTGTACTACGCCCATGCCGGCGCCGGAGAGCTTCATCTCAGACCTATATTGAATTTAAAAAAGACGACTCACATTCGTTTGTTTAGAACCATCACTACTGAAGTAGCCCAATTGGTCAAAAAATATAAGGGCTCAATGAGTGGTGAGCATGGTGACGGTATCGTACGCTCGGAGTTTATTCCCCATATGGTTGGAAAAGACAACTATGCTTTCTTCCAAACACTTAAAAAAACATTTGACCCTAAAGGGATACTAAACCCTGGTAAAATTGTAGACCCTTACCCAATGGATCAAAGCCTACGCGCGCAAGCACCTACTCTTGAAATCGAGACCACATTGGACTTTTCTGCCAATATGGGGCTCATACGTGCTGCCGAGCAGTGTAATGGCGCCGGCGCTTGTCGGTCACTTAGCGGGGGCACCATGTGCCCGAGTTATCGAGCCACCCGCAATGAAAAAGACACCACGCGTGCACGCGCCAATGCCCTGAGAGAGTTTTTACATCAGGACGACAAAGAAAACCGATTTGACCGCCCCGAGCTTAAAAAAGTTTTTGAATTGTGTTTAAGCTGTAAAGCTTGCGCTAGCGAGTGCCCCAGTAATGTGGATGTGACCGCGTTTAAAGCAGAGTTTTTACATCAATACTACAAATCAAACACACGTCCCTTTCGAGACAGGGTCTTTGGAAAGGTAGCTTGGATCAACCAAATGGCTTCCTTAGCACCTCGCACAGCCAATGCAGTTTTGGGTAATGTGTTTGTAGGTGGGATAATCAAAAAGATCTTGGGTGTAGGCCCCAAACGTACTTGGCCCAAATATGACAATCAAACATTATTGCAGTGGGCGGCTGTGTACAAGCAACAAAAGGGAGATAGGGTCGTATTCTTATTGGTGGATGAGTTTATCAATTACACAGAAACACAGATCGGTATTAAAGCGACCAAACTCTTGAACGCTTTGGGATACGAGGTTCGTTTTACACCCCTTATTGATTCAGGTAGAAGTCAGTTGTCTTTGGGACTTCTTGACGATGCGCGTGTTTGTGCCGAACGAAACACACAAATCCTGTCAAATTTATTGGATGATGACACACCGCTATTAGGTCTTGAGCCTTCTACCTTATTGGGCTTTCGGGATGAGTATCCAAAATTGGTAGAAGACAAATTTTTGGCTAAATCTGTAGCAGAAAAGTGTTTTTTAATTGAATCCTTTATAGCCAAAGAAATGGATGCAGGGAAAATAACCTCCGACTCCTTTTCAAACCTTTTTAAAACACTCCATGTACACACACATTGCCACCATAAAGCATTGGACAAGCAAGAGGATGTATTCAAAATCCTAGAACTCCCTAAAAACTACTCTGTAGTACCCATTGCATCGGGCTGTTGCGGAATGGCGGGTTCTTTTGGCTATGCAAAAAGTCGCTATAACGTGAGCATGCAAATCGGAGAAGAGGTATTATTTCCTCATATTCGTAGGATGTCCTCCGACGCGATATTGGTTGCAAACGGCACAAGCTGTAGGCACCAAATACATGATGGAACCCAAACCCAAGCCCTTCACCCGGTGGAGATACTCTACGAAGCGCTGGCAGTTTGACAGTTGTTACTAGCACTAAATAATTTAAATTAGGGTCTTCCGACTTTGAATCTAATCAACAAGCTTTGATAAATTTTTTCAAGTAATCAAGCAGTTGATATGATTCAGAATTATCGATAGAGTTCTAAAAATCCCGCAAACGCATTTGTTGGTTCAGATCGAATACTTTTTTGGGGTCAAACTGATCGACTTTTAGCATGTCTAGTTGTTTGTTGAGTAGGCTTACTTTTCGGCTAAAACCCATCATCCAATCCTCTCTGTCCTCGGGTTTGTACTTCGGGTCGATGATGTCATGGGTTTGTATCATAGCCGACAAAACTGCCTTGATTTGATTGGGAATCCAAGAGGTGATAGGCGTGCCTCCTGTGGCTTTGGGATAGGCGGTGTTTTGCATGATGTATTTCTGAACAAACTGCCAGTGACCGTTTCTAAACAAATAGATTTCTTCCAACAATTCCAACAGATAAACAGCTCCTTGGTAATTATTTTTATTTTTTAGGGTTTCCAACAAGGGTTTTTGAGACATGGTTTGGCGGAGGTCTTCCAAAAAACGCTGAATGCACTTGGGACGATAGCTGCGCAAGTCCATCAGGTAGCGCGTGAGGTCGTTTTGCGGATAATGCGAAATGACACCACTAAAAATGTCCATGGTCGGGATGATATTGTCTTGGGCCCCCGTTTGTCCTCTGTAGGCTTTGGGTTCATCCCAAACTCCCTCATAGATAAGTCCGTTTTCAAAAATATCTTCATTGCCTTTGATGCCCATGATAAAAGCCCGAAAATCGTTGTAATGTTTCCAGCGTGAGGCTTCCCACATGAGTTTTCTTCGGGCATTAATATTTTTCATAGTAGCAACCAATCCTTCTAGTGCATCATTTAATGAATCGGATTTTTTGCTATCCATGGCTTCAAACACACCTCCAATAAGTGCCGGAGAGTATTGGTTGATGTCCACGTGCAGCATAATAAATCCACGCTCATCTGGCAGACCGGAAAACTTGACACACATCCCCAGATTTTCCCAATTCATACCACCGGTCGGATCTAATTTTTTATAATTACCCAAAGAATAGGCATAGTGATAGTCCAACCACGGATAGACATCCAGTTGGTCGGCTACTGCCACAAAGGGCTGCGAAATGTTTTTGGGCAGTCGCCCATGGGCTTTTCCATAGGTGCCATGCTTTAGGTAGTCGTGGTGGGCAGGGGCTAGGGTGTAAGCAGATGCCACAAACGCATAGGCCCGAAACAAGGCTTGTTGAACAAAAGGATTGGTTTCTTGGCTTACGTGATCTACAAGGTTGGGCAGCTTGAGAACGGCATCTTCTATGGCGCCTTCTCGCGCCAACAGCCCCTCTTGGCCGTCATCTGTCCGAGTGGGCATCTGTGTTAACAATTCTTGAAGGGGCGTATAGGCTTTGGGAAGTGTTGTGAGGGGTTGGTTTATGGGCAAAAATCCATTTGTGGGATTTACCGAAAAAAATCCGTCCGTATAAGATTGCGTGTTCATGGTGTTGGGGTTAATAGTTTATAAAAAATGCCTTTGTCTTTGTCTTTTTCAACTTGGTTCCAGTGAAAGCACTGCCCTTGCATGGTCACATAAACACCTTGGGTTTGGGTTTGAACAAACGCCAAAGCACAACCGAGATTAAAAAAACCATCTGAAGAACTACCGAAAGCATAGGGAATCATGGCGCCAGTCAATACGATGGTTTTTCCTATTTTGGCATTTGCCAAAGTGGCGGCAGTGCGAGTCATGGTATCGGTACCGTGGGTGATGACAATTTGCTTAGCTGGACTATTTTGGCAGGCTTGTACAACCATTTCTACATCTTGTTCACCCATTTCCAAACTGTCTTTCATCATCAGGGTTTGAATATCGATGTCCAGAGTACAACGACTGCGCTTTAACATTTCGGGCAAGTGGGTTTTTTCGAAATAAAGCTGTCCATTGATAGAGTCATAGCTTTTGTCAAACGTACCTCCTGTGATAAATATCTGTATCATACCAAACTATTTTGAGTCATTGACCGCTTGTGCCACTTGTTGGGCTTCAGGAATCCATTTTTTCAGATTTTCAATGCGCGTTTCTTCGCTTGGGTGGGTACTTAAAAACTCAGGAGTCCCTCCTTTGGAGGCCGCCTTCATGCGTTCCCACAACTTTGGTGCTTCATACACATCATAGCCAGCTATGGCCATGAGCTGCAACCCAATTTTGTCGGCTTCGCTTTCATGTTTTCTGCTAAAGGGCAGCATCCCACCTACCGTAGAAGCTACTCCATAGGCTTGCATAAAAACCGCTCTTTTTTCATCGGACTCCTTCTGAGTGAGGCGATCGGTTATGGCAGCTCCAGCAATCTGCAAGGTGGATGCACTCATCCGTTGGGCGCCATGGTCGGCCAAGGCGTGCGCTACCTCATGCCCCATGATTGCAGCGATGCCATCATCATTGGCAGCAATGGGTAGGATACCAGTATAAAACACAATCTTACCACCTGGCATACACCATGCATTTACCGTTTTGTCTTCTACCAAATTGTAATCCCAGTCATAATCTTTGAGATAGTTGGGCATCCCTTTATGCTCAAAATAGCTTTGTGCGGCGGCGGCAATCTGAGCCCCAATTCGTTGTATGCGCTCACTATCTGCGCTACCCTTTACCACTTTGTGCTCGGCCAAAAAGGCATCATATTCACGAAATGCCATCGGAAACAACTGTTCGTTTCCGTACAGGTTTAAGGTTTTCTTTCCTGTAAACTGATTGACTTTACAACCTGCCAACAGCAACAATATGACAATTAAAATGGGGCTTTTCATAGGCTTTAAGTTTTACTTTCTATCCACGCGTTGATTTTCTCTTCCAACAAAGCCAACGGGATACACCCAGACTCCAACACAAGTCGGTGAAACTCTCGAATGTCGAAAGCATTACCCATGGTTTCCGTGGCTTGTGCACGTAAGGATTGAATTTTTAATTGCCCGATTTTGTAGGAAAGAGCCTGCCCGGGGTTGGCCATATAACGCTCAATCTCTGAAATGATAGAGTCCTCAGGTTCAGCTTCGTTTTCTAAAGAGTATTGTATGGCTTGTTCTCTTGTCCATCCTTTGGTGTGGAGACCCGTATCAACCACCAATCTAATTGCGCGGTGCATTTCGGCACTCAGCATGCCAAAATATTGGTAGGGGTCTTCATACAGTCCCAGTTCTTCGCCCAAAGATTCGCAATACAACGCCCATCCTTCTCCATAGGCACTATACCACAGGGTTTTTCGAAAGTCAGGCAATGAGGTGTTTTCTTGTTGTAGTGATATTTGAAAATGATGACCGGGTATGGCTTCATGTAAGAACAAATCCTCATCCGAAAAGATATTGTATTGGGTTACATCGGGAATAGGAACATAAAAAATTCCGGGTCGGGTGCCATCCAAAGACCCTGGGTTGTATTGGGCACTCGCCGAGGCTTCTCTAAATGCTTCCGTACGACGAACCTCAAAAGGCGTTTTGGGCTGCAGGGAAAACAAGCGATCTACTTGGTCTTTCATTTTATCGTGAATGGCATTGAAATTGTCAATCACTTGTTGTGGGTCATCAAATGGCGTCAACTGCGGAAGGGTGCGCACATGGTCAAAAAACGAGTTCAAATCGCCACCGAAACCCACTTGGGCCTTTACCTTTTCCATCTCAGAACGCAACCGCGCTACTTCCTCCAATCCAAGCTGATGAATTTCGTCTGCGCTCATATTGGTGGTCGTGTAGAGTTGGATTGCATAATCATAATATGATGTCCCAAAATCATAGGCGTCAAAACCACTGCTTTCTCTACCAGATTCCATATAATCACGCGCCATAAAGTCGTGAAGTTTTTGATAGGCAGGCTTGATTTTTTCTGAAATCATTTTTTGGTAAGCACTGTCCAAAGTTTGTTTGTCATCCTCCAAAAAGTCATCAGGAAAATTTTTGATGGGACTGTAAAACAGATGGTCTTTTACCTCCGAAAAAGCCATGCCATAGAGTTGAGGAACCACTTTTTTGATAAGTGATTTGGGCAATACCACACCGGTTTTCATCCCTTCGCGCATGCGATCTTCTGCAGCAGCCAACCAAACCAAATAGTCATCGACTCGCAACAGCCAGTTTGTATAGTCTTCCACAGATTTGAATGGCTGTGCGCTTGTACCCCCGGCCAACTGACCCATACTCAATTGTAGGGTCCACATTTGATTAATTGGCAACAAATGAACGGGATACGCCAAGCGTTTTAAATTCAGGTCGCATTCCCATAGCAACACTTTTTTGCTGAGCAAATCTTCCTCGTCAAGCGAACTGTCATCAATTTTTTCGAGTGCTGTTTTGTATCCACTGAAAAAATCTTTTTCCTTCATCATGAAGTCATCCGATAAAAAATTTGGCAAGTAATCGTTGTAACGCGTATCTCCCTGTGAAGTAGCGTTGAGTGGATACAGCCTTAATGATTCCTCGTGATATTCAGCCAACAACTGATGAAGTTTTTCAGTTTCGTTTGTAGTACTACAAGCGCCTACTAGCACCAAAGAAAAGGCTACTATGGCCAAGATCGATTTTTTCATTTATATAACGATTAGGGTATGAAGTTACACAATTTGTAACACATTTCAAGGCAGCGCAATCCGTCCACTACTGTGATCCTGAGAAGCACCCGTAACACTCGCAAATACATTGTTTTCTCCCAGATAACGCAACCCTCCCAACAAAGCAAACACCAAGGCTTCCTTATAAGAAATGATGCGTTGGTTGGGGATAATAATCTCAGATTGAGTGTTGTTTTTTAATTGTGATATCAAATAGTTGTTAAAAGCGCCGCCACCTGTCACCAAACAATTTTTGGCTTGAATGTCATCTAATGTTTTCCCAATTTGTTCCGCGATATGTTGGGTATAGGTATGCAAGGCATCTGAGGGAATTGTGTTTTTGATCAAAGGCCAAAGTACACTCTCCACAAATTCCCTTCCCAAAGATTTAGGCGCTTGCTGTTGGTAATAATCCAATGTGTTTAATTGGTCATGTAATGATTTGTCCATGACTCCCTTTTGCGCCATCACACCGTTTTGGTCATAGGGTTTGCCCAAAGCTTGCGCCAATCGGTTCAGCACTAGATTACACGCACAGATGTCAAAGGCGCGAATCTGCTGGTTTTGGGTATATGAGATATTGGCAAAGCCACCTAAATTTAGGCATGCATCATATTGTCCAAAAAGAAGTGCATCTCCCACCGGCACCAAAGGCGCACCTTGACCACCCAAATCTACATCTGGCTGTCTAAAATCATAGACCACAGGAATTTGGGTCAGTTTGGCGATCTGTTTGCCGTTGCCGACTTGGAGGGTTACACCCTGATCGGGTTTATGAAAAACTGTGTGTCCGTGCGACGCAATCAGGTCGATGGAATCGAGTTGGTTTTCTTTGATGAATTTCAGGACTTTTTTTCCCAAAAACACCCCGTATTCCTTGTCCAACGTTTCCAATGTTTCTCCATCAGCATAGAAAGCTTCTTCTAACCGCTGTTGCCAGTTGATTGGATAGGGAAGGGTAGTAGCAGCAAGGATTTCAAATAAGTGTAAATCCTCTGAAAAAGACACGCAACAGATATCGAGACCGTCAAGAGAAGTGCCACTCATCAAGCCCAATACTACTGGCATGGCCTAAGCGTTGACTTGAGCAGAAAGCGCAGCTATTGTATCTGTAGGATTTTCGGAGCGAAACACAAAACTACCCGCCACCAACACATCGGCACCGGCATCTACCAAGGCTGAGGCGTTGGCACTGGTTACCCCACCGTCGATTTCGATGAGGGTTTTTGTATTGTTAGATTCAATGAGTTCGCGAAGTGATTTCACTTTGTCGTAAGTGGTCTCAAGGAATGACTGCCCTCCAAAACCTGGGTTGACACTCATCACACAAACCAAATCCAATTCTTTGATAATACTTTCCAAAGAAGAAATAGGCGTATGTGGGTTGATGGCTACTCCAGCTTGCATCCCGGCTTGTTTGATAGCCTGCACCGTGCGGTGCAGGTGGGTACATGCTTCTAAATGAACCGTAAGTACATCGGCGCCCAAATCCGCAAAAGTATGGATGTAGCGATCTGGATCGACTATCATCAGGTGCACATCAAGCGTTTTTTTGGCGTGTTGTGCAATGGCTTTGATGACGGGCATGCCAAACGAGATGTTGGGCACAAACACCCCATCCATGATGTCCAAGTGAAACCAGTCGGCAGCACTGTTATTGACCATTTCAGTATCGCGCTGAAGGTTGGCAAAATCTGCTGCTAACATAGAAGGTGCAATGCGAACCTGACCCATTAGCCCAAATAGGTTTTAAGAATTTTACTTCTAGATGTGTGCTTAAGTCTTCGGATGGCTTTTTCTTTGATTTGACGCACACGCTCGCGTGTAAGGTCAAAAGTTTCTCCGATTTCTTCCAACGTCATAGGGTGTTGGTTGCCAAGTCCAAAGTACAAGCGCACCACGTCCGATTCACGTGGCGTAAGGGTTTCCAAGGCACGGCTGATTTCTGTACGCAATGATTCGTGTAAAAGTTCTTTATCAGGATTGGGCGATTCCCCACTTCGCAATACGTCATAGAGGTTGGAGTCTTCACCCTCTACCAAGGGCGCATCCATAGACACATGGCGGCCTGTGTTTTTCATCGACTCTTTGACATCTGAGACTGTCATATCCAGCTCCTTGGCGATTTCTTCAGCCGAGGGCACACGCTCATGAGCTTGCTCTAGATAAGCATAGGTCTTATTTATCTTATTGATAGAGCCAATTTTGTTCAATGGCAAGCGCACAATTCGAGACTGTTCCGCAAGGGCCTGTAGAATAGATTGACGGATCCACCAAACAGCATAAGAGATGAATTTAAATCCACGGGTTTCGTCAAAACGTTTGGCCGCTTTGATAAGGCCCAAATTCCCTTCGTTGATAAGGTCGGGTAGGGTAAGACCTTGGTTTTGGTACTGCTTGGCTACGGAAACCACAAAACGCAAATTTGCCTTAGTGAGTTTTTCAAGGGCAATCTGGTCTCCGGCCTTAATACGCTGAGCCAATTCTACCTCTTGCTCGGCAGTAATCAAGTCAACCTTGCCAATTTCTTGTAAATATTTGTCTAAGGAAGCGGTTTCCCTGTTGGTAACCTGCTTCGTAATTTTTAACTGTCTCATCTAAGGAATTCTGTGCTTTTTTACAGTGGTTATACGTACACAGCATCCAAAAGGTTACAACTTATTGCTAATTTTTTTGATTTTCTAAATGTATGAGGAATGCATATGACAGCGCTACCTCTTTAAATCGCTTAAATCGCCCCGAGGCACCTCCATGACCTACTTCCATATTGCAGTCCATGATAAGCATATTATTGTCGGTTTTGGTATCACGCAGTTTGGCGATCCACTTGGCAGGCTCCCAATACTGTACCTGACTGTCCCAATAGCCTGTGGTGATAAGCAAATGCGGGTAGTCTTGGGCTGCTACATTGTCATAGGGTGAGTACGACTTTATGTAGTCGTAGTATTCTTTTTCTTTGGGGTTCCCCCACTCGTCAAATTCAAAAGTGGTGAGCGGTATGGTCTCGTCCAACATGGTTGATACGACGTCCACAAAAGGAACGGCTGCAATGGCACCATGCCATAATTCGGGCGCCATGTTGATGACTGCCCCGATCAGCAATCCCCCGGCGCTACCTCCTTGGGCATACAAATGTTCGGAGTTTGTATAGCCCATATTGACCAAATGCTGTCCAGAGTCAATAAAATCGTAAAACGTATTCTTTTTGTTGAGCATCTTGCCATCTTCATACCAAGATCGCCCCATTTCCTGTCCGCCACGAATATGGGCAATCGCAAAAGCAAAACCACGGTCGAGCAAACTCAAACGCGAAGAACTAAACCACGGGTCTATGGTATTGCCATAGGATCCATATCCATAAAGCAACAAGGGCTCATCTCCATTTTTTTGATAGTCTTTGTGATATACAATAGAAATGGGCACTTGGGTTTCTCCATCGCGACTGGGTGCCATAATACGTTCGGACACATAATTGGCACTGTCGAATGTGCCACCCAGCACTTCATCCTGCTTTTTTAACGTGCGTTCTCGGCTGTTGAGCTCATAATCATAGATGGCTGTTGGGGTCGTAAGCGAGCTGTAGCCATAGCGCAACACACTTGTATTGAATTCTGGATTGGCAGAAATCCAGGCCGCGTAGGTGGGGTCGTTGAAGGAGATATAATGTTCACTATTGTCGGCCCATTGAATTACACGCAGGCGCGTGAGGCCATCCTCTCTTTCGGTGACCACCAAGTGGTCTTTGAATATCTCAATATCTTCGAGCAATACGTTGGATCGGTGCGGGATGATTTCTTTCCAATGTGTTTTTTCAGATCGGTTGACCGGGGTTTTCATCAACCTGAAATTTTTGGCATCCCAATTGGTGACGATATAAAAATCATCCCCAAAATGATCTACAAAATATTCTAACTCACGCTCACGGCTTTGTACAACTTTCCATGTGCCATCAGGCGTGTTGGCATCCAAAAAACGAAATTCTGTTGAAAGGGTCTGACTCGATCCTATCATCAAATAGTCACGAGATTTGGTTTTGCTAATCCAACAAGAAAAGGTCTCGTCGGTTTCTTCATAGACCAACGCATCCTCGCTAGATTCGGTGCCCAGTCGGTGCTTGTAAATCTGGTTGGCGCGTAGGGTTTGTGGGTCTTTTTTGACGTAAAATACCGTTTGGTTGTCGTTGGCCCAAGTCACACTTCCGGTGGTGTTTTCAATCTTGTCTTCCAGCAGTTCGCCTGTAGTCAAGTCTTTAAAATACAGGGTGTATTCCCGTCGTGATACTAGGTCTACCCCATAAGCCAAATAGCGGTTGTTCTCGCTCACACTTCTTCCGCCTACGGCAAAATAGCTTTGGTCTTTGCCCATTTCAGGGCCGTTGAGCATGATTTCTTCTTCGGCATTTTCAATATTTTGTTTGCGGCAATAGTATGGGTAATCTTCCCCTTGTTCAAAACGAGTGTAGTAGGTGTATCCGTTGATTGAGACCGGCACAGAGGCGTCATCTTGTTTGATGCGCCCTACAATCTCTTCGTACAGCGTTTCTTGTAAGCCTTCTGTGGGTTTCATAACCCTTTTGAGGTAGGCATTTTCTGTATTGAGGTAGTCCAAAACATCTTGTGTTTGGGCATCGGGGGTTTCGGCCTCTTTTTGAGCATCACTCAAACGCATCCAAAAATAGGGGTCGATGCGTGTGTCATCGTGAATTTGAAGTGTTTTTTCAATTTTTTTGGCTACCGGAGGGTCAATCTGCATATCGATGGTACAATTAACTACAAGAAGCGCAAAGATAAGAAGTGTTGTTTTGTTCATGACTAAATTTTGTTGATTAATATCCGCTGACTTGGCCGTCTTTTCGGCTTTCCGATGCCCCGCGGTAAACTCGGTTTTTTGCATCCCACATGATGGCCTGATAACCTCCGTAGGCTCCACTTTCAAAGCCCACATCGTGTCCCTTGCTCATAAGGTCTCGAATGGTAGCGTATGAAATACCCGACTCCACTCGAATCTGTCCACGGCTCTCCGCCAAATTACCCCTCGGACTGGAAGAACCCGTGTGGTCCCAGCGTGGCGCATCTCCGGCTTCTTGGGTGTTCATCCCATAGTCGATGATATTCATCACGATTTGTGTATGCCCCTGGGGTTGGAAGTCACCTCCCATAACGCCAAAACTCAAAAAGGGTTGCCCATCCTTGGTGACAAAGGCAGGTATGATCGTGTGAAAAGGTCTTTTGCCGGGTGCGTACACGTTGGCATGATTGGGATCGAGACTAAACAGAGCGCCTCGGTTTTGCAACATAAAGCCTGTTTTCTCAGGAACGATGCCAGACCCCATGCCATAGTAATTGCTTTGTATCAAAGAAACCATATAGCCCTCTTTGTCAGCCACAGTCATATAGATGGTCTCTCCTTGACTGATGGCGCCGGCTTCGTAAGTACTAGCTCTCGCTCCAATTTCCGCTCTTCTCTCTGTGGCATATTTATCAGATAAAAGTTCAGATACAGGCACTTGGGCAAAGTCCATGTCGGCATAGTATTTGGCGCGGTCCTCGAAGGTCAGTTTTTTAGCTTCGGTAAACAGGTGTAAGTGTTCGGCACTGCCAAAGGGAATCTTTGAAAAATCGTAGCCTTCCAAAATCTGCAACATTTGTAGCGCGGCAATTCCTTGTCCGTTGGGTGGCAATTCCCACACATCATATCCTCTGTAGTTGACAGAAACCGGATCAATCCATTCTGCTTCAAAACGCGCCAAATCTTTTTCGGTCAAAAATCCACCCTGACTTTGTATCACTTCAGCAATGGCTTTGGCCACTTGGCCCTTATAAAAACCGTCTTTTCCCCTTGCCGCGATCTTGCGATAAGTATCTGCCAAATAGGGGTTTTTATAGATTTCTCCCTCGTTGGGGAGTTGTCCGCCGTTCTGATCGATATAGGTTTCCTGGATATTCGGATAGCCGATCCGTTTAAATCCGTTTACGGACATCTGTATGTAATACGCAATCAGTTCTGTGAGTGGAAAACCCGATTCGGCATAAGAAATGGCAGGTTCTAACAATGTCTTTATGGGTATGGAGCCAAACTTTTCATGCATGGCAAACCATCCTGCTACAGTGCCCGGTACACTCACCGGCAAAGCTCCGTAGTAAGGGATGCTTTCAAAGCCTTGTTGCTGAAAATCTTCAAGAGTCAGATCCATAGGGGAGGGCCCGCTGGCATTGAGTCCGTGGAGTTGCTGGGTTTTTGGATCCCAAATGATGGCAAACAAATCGCCACCTACCCCGCATCCGGTAGGTTCCATCAGCCCCAATGCGGCGTTGACCGCTATGGCGGCATCAATGGCGTTGCCTCCTTTTTTAAGGATATCTATACCGATTTGGGTGGCCAAAGGGTGGCTGCTAGCCACCATACCGTTTTGGGCAATGACTTCAGAGCGCGTGGCAAAAAGTTCGCCAGTGATTCTGTCTTGGGCGTAAAGGCTGCCAAATAAAAGGAGTAGTATAAAAGCAGGTATGTGTTTCATCACGATGGGTTTGTAATTTGTTACCAACTTAACAAAAATATCACAAACCCAAAAGGGATATTTTTCATCAAAGCAAGGGTTCGAGTCGTATGCTAACGTTTTTTTTAGTGCCGTCCTCAGAAATGGCTTTGATCTTTATTTTTTTACCTTTTTGACGGAGCAGTTTTCGGCATTGTTCTAAATCATTAATCAATTCTCCATCAATAGACATTATAAGGTCACCGGCACGCAGTCCTTTTTCATAAGCAGGGCTTGTTTTTACTACAGAATAGATAAATACGCCCGCAGCCTCTTTTTTGTTATAGGGTGCAATGCCACTGAGGGGTATTCGGAACGGGTCATCAAAAAAGGCGTTTGGCTTTAGGTAGATGATTTTTTTTTCATAATCCAAGACGGTCGTAAAACGCTTGATGATATCAGCCCCTAATATCCCTGCATAACCTTTAAAAGATGAGACTCCACCTTCGGCTTCTGGTACCATCACAGGAACAGCATTGAAGGTATAGTTGTTTATCTTGATGGATTTTAGTAGAATTTTTTCTTCGGGCACTTCTGCGCCGGTAAGTCCACCCGCTACCATAGACTTTGTGCTTTTACCCGATTTTTCAACGATTTGGTGTTCTTTTGCAAAGGGTGTGTTAAACAAAAATGACAGACCGGCTCCAAGGTCATACAATACCTTGCCTTCTAAGATTTCTCCGTTGTTTAAGGTAAAATGCATATCGAATTGGGGAATGGGTATAAAGTTGTCAAACTTAAATGGGAGGGGTGTGTAACCTTCTAGATTTATTTCGTCAATTTGGTCGTATAGTATGAGCTGATGATTTTCAAAATCGATAACAGTGATGTATTTTCTAAACAGAGAAGCCCCAATAATACCGTCAAATTTGTCATCCGAATAACTGTTGAGGCCGCTTAAATCCATCAGAACCATATTGCTATTTCCGATCTCTATGTTTTCAGCTAGTTTGATTTTTTGCCCAAAAGCCAACTCATAGACCTCTTTTCCGCTGGCGCCTGTGGCTTCTTGTTTAAAGCTTGAGGTGATGCCGAGCTCTTTGGCCGTGTTTTTATCTAATAAATCTGCAGTGGCGCCAGTGTCCAGTACAAAAGTGAGACTTTTCGGATTTTCATTCACTTGTACTTGTACGGTGACAAGTTTGTCGTCTAAAAATTCAAAAGGCACGGTGGCAATTTGCGCCTGTAGGGTGTTGAATAAAGCTACAATGAGACCAAAAGTAATTTCCTTTAACCAAGTGTGTGTAAATACGTTCATAACTAAAAATTTAGGGTTATGCTGTAATAACGAGATGCTCTAAAGAATGTTACAAATCATGTTGGAGTATCCATTGACTGATGGCCTGTGCATGGAGCGCAGTGGTGTCCATAACAGGAATCGAAAAATCCTTTGCACCAACAAGCAACGAAAACTCCGTGCAGCCCAGCACCACCGCCTGAGCGCCTTTGCTGATAAGGTTTTGAACAACATCAATAACAAATTCTTTTTCGTGGGGTTTTGTATGGCCCATACTAAGCGACTGGGTAATGATTTGGTGAAGTTTGTGGATGGTTGCTAGCTCAGTAGGGCAAATGAGCTCTATGTCATGCGCACCATAGCGTTGTTGCATAAAGGCTTCTGTCATGCTAAAGCGTGTACCTATAAAAGCGGCTTTGTGGATGCGCTGTTTTTGTAGGGTTTGGGCAGTGGTGTCGGCGATGTGTAGGAGCCGCACTTCGAGTTTGGCTTGCACGCTGTCAAAACATTTATGTGGGGTGTTGGCACAAAAGGCCAATCCGTCTGCACCTGCCTTGATAAGCCGCTTTCCAGCATCTACAAGCAGGTTTTCGATTTTGTACCATTGGTTGTTTTCTTGATAGCGGTGTATGGCTGCTTGGTTTAGGGTGTACACACATAGGGGTGGATTGGTATTGTTGCCAAAATGATTATTGACCGCCTGATTGATCAGTCTGTAATACAAAGCAGTAGCATGCCAAGAGGTACCACCAATAAGGCCAAAACAAGGGAGTTGCATAGGTAGTATTTGGGTACCCTAAAGCTATAAAAAAAGCCCCAAACGGGGCTTTTGTTTTATCTGCGGTTGCGGTTGTCGCGTCCGCCGCGGCGGTCACGTCCGCCTCCACCTCCTTGGCGGGGTGGGCGTTCTTTGTAGCCTTCTGGCTTTTCAGTGAGTACCTTGAGAGACACACGGTCTTTCCTGGTACGCGCGTCAATGCCCATATACTTTACTTCCAAAGTATCACCTAGGTTGACAATGTCAGTCACGTTGTTGGTGCGTTCCCAAGCCAACTCGCTGATATGGAGTAGTACTTCGTTACCGGGAGCTTCCAAATACTCAACGACAGCCCCAAACTCAAGGATCTTAATGACTTTGACTTCGTATACTTCGTCTTTTTCGGGTTGGAATGTCAAGGCTTGGATTTTGGCCAATACCATATCGATGCCTTCTTGGTCAGTACCCAAAATCTCAACAATACCTTCTCCTGTGACAGGATCCTCGTTGATAACAATGGTAGTCTTGCTTTCCTTTTGTAGTTCTTGGATTACCTTACCACCGGGGCCAATAAACGGTCCAATAAAGTCATTGGCAATGGTAGCTGTCACCATCTTGGGGGCATGGGGTTTCACATCTGCAGCCGGTGTTTCTATCGTATCAGTGAGCTTTTCCAAGATGTGAAGGCGTCCCTGACGGGCTTGTTCCAATGCTTGGATTAGGATTTCATACGAAAGCCCTTTGATTTTGATATCCATCTGGCAGGCAGTGATTCCGTTGGCCGTACCGGTTACTTTAAAGTCCATATCGCCTAAGTGATCTTCATCACCTAAGATGTCTGACAACACTGCAAAACGTTCCCCGTCAGAGATTAATCCCATCGCGATTCCTGACACAGGGTTTGTGATTTGCACACCGGCATCCATAAGTGCCATGGTTCCCGCACAGACGGTGGCCATTGAGGAGGAACCGTTGGATTCCAACACCTCTGACACCACACGGACTGTGTAGGGACAATCATCGGGCATCACTTTTTTGAGTGCACGCTGGGCCAAGTTTCCATGACCTACCTCACGGCGAGAGGTGCCACGCAACGGACGGGCCTCTCCCGTACAGAATGGTGGAAAGTTGTAGTGCAAGTAGAAAGTTTCTTCCCCTTGCTCAGAAGGCAAGTCGATCACATTGGCCTCTCGAGAAGTTCCCAAAGTTACGGTTGCCAATGCCTGGGTTTCGCCACGGGTAAAGACAGACGAACCGTGTGTAGAAGGCAGATAATCTACCTCACACCAAATGGGACGGATGTCGGTTGTTTTGCGACCGTCCAAGCGAATGCCTTCGGCCAATACCAATTCACGAACGGCCTCTTTTTGGGCTTTTCCATAGTATTTGCTGATAAGCGCACCTTTTTCTTCCAATTCTTCTTCAGAGAATTGTGCCTGTAGCGCTTCTTTGACTTCACCAAATTTTTCACCACGTTCTTGTTTGGAAGAACCCAATTTGGCAATCTCATAGCATTTGTCATACACAAAGTCGTGTACTTGCTTTTCGAGAGCCTCGTCATGGTCTTCTTCTTCGTATGTGCGGGTTTCTTTTTTGCCCACAGCTTCGGCCAACCTGACTTGCGCTTCGATTTGTTTTTTGATGGCCTCGTGACCGAAACGAATGGCATCGGCCATTTCTTCTTCAGAGATTTCATTGAATTCTCCTTCAACCATCGCCACTGAATCTTCACTGGCACCGATCATGATGTCCACATCAGATTCTGCGAGTTGCGCACGGCTGGGGTTGATGATGAACTCTCCATCCACACGGCCTACACGTACTTCAGAAATCGGATATTCAAACGGAATATCAGAGAGTTGAATGACCGTGGAGGCTGCCAATCCTGCCAATGCATCGGGCATGACATCCTCGTCGTGTGACATCAGCTGAATCATTACCTGTGTTTCAGCATGGTAGTCTTTTGGAAAAAGGGGACGCAATACGCGGTCCACCACTCGCATGGTAAGAATTTCTTCGTTACTAGGGCGCGCCTCACGCTTAAAGAATCCGCCTGGAAAGCGCCCGGCAGCAGCAAATTTTTCACGGTAATCCACCGTAAGGGGTAGAAAATCTACAGGAGAAGCTTGACGTGCAGAAACTACTGTGGCCAACAGCATGGCATTGCCCATGCGAATCACAGCAGAACCGTCTGCTTGCTTGGCCAGCTTACCAGTTTCTATGGTAATGCTACGGCCATCACCCAAGTCGATTGACTCGGAAAATACTTTTGGTATCATATTTTTCATTTAATGTTAAAAAGGGTTGTTGTGTTGTTGTCGTAGCCCCCAATGAAAAACTATGATGCTTTTTATGTTACTTTCGGATACCGAGTTCTTTGATAAGTTCTCGATAGCGATTGATGTCTTTTCCTTTTAAATAGTCAAGCAAACTTCTGCGTTTTCCTACCAATTTAACCAACGAACGCTCTGTGTTAAAATCTTTGTGATTTTTCTTCAGGTGCTGTGTCAGGTGATTGATACGGTGGGTAAACAACGCAATTTGCCCTTCGGTAGATCCGGTGTTTTTCTCAGAGTTACCGTACTTTTTAAAAATCTCTTCTTTGACTTCTTTTGTTAGATACATGCCAATATTTTTGTAAATGATTATTATGCAATTCCCCAAGAACCTTTCTTGGGGCCGCAAATGTAAGGATTTTTTTTAAGGGAAACTATACTTGCTTCAAGGGACGATTGAGAACCAAGTCTAGATACAGGTTTACTTTTTTCTTGAGTTCTTTTCGATGCGTGATAAAGTCCAAAAAGCCATGTTCTAGCACGAACTCTGCCGTTTGAAATCCATCAGGCAGGTCTTGTCCCGTGGTGTCTTTGACCACGCGGGGTCCTGCAAAACCAATCAGGGCACCGGGTTCGGCGATGTTGATGTCACCCAGCATGGCAAAAGAGGCGGTTGTACCTCCGGTAGTGGGATCCGTACAAAGAGATATGTAAGGAATTCCTGCATCAGCAAGTTGCGCCAACTTTGCAGAAGTTTTGGCCATCTGCATCAGAGATAGGGCAGCCTCCATCATTCGTGCGCCTCCCGACTTTGAAATGACAAGTAGGGGGATACGCTTTTTAAGAGCGTGGTCTGCAGCACGATATATCTTTTCACCGACAACTGACCCCATGGAACCGCCAATAAAGCCAAAGTCCATACAAGCCACTACCAACCGGTTGCCATTGGACTTTCCTACAGCTGTTCTCACGGCATCGTTGAGCTTGGTTTTCTTTTTGGCAGCATCGAGTCGGGTTTTATAACTCTTGGTGTCCTGAAACTTCAACGGATCTTTAGAAGAAAGTGTTTTATCCAGTTCTTTGTATTTGTTATCGTCGAACAGGATTTCAAAATAAATGTTGCTTCCCACACGAACATGGTAGTCATCTTCAGGTGAGACATAAAAGTTCTCAGCCAATTCGTCGGTATCAACAATCTTTCCAGTGGGAGATTTATACCACAGCCCCTGAGGAGTGTCTTTTTTTTCCTCTGTTCTGGTTTGGATGCCTTTGGTAGTCCGTTTAAACCAAGCCATAGGGTGGATTTTTAATCAAATATATAAAACCCAAATAAACTACAAAGTGTTGACGTTGTTCAAGTCCTCAAAAGCTTTTTTGAGTCTTTCCACAAAGGCAATTTCCCCTTTGCGAAGCCATACTCTGGGATCATAGTATTTTTTGTTGGGAACGTCATCTCCCTCAGGATTCCCAATTTGAGATTGAAGATAATCTTTGTTGTCTTGGATATAGTCACGAACGCCACTCATAAATGCATATTGCATGTCTGTATCAATATTCATTTTGATGACACCATAGCCAATAGACTCTCTGATTTCTTCCAAGCTAGACCCAGACCCTCCGTGGAACACAAAGTCAATGGTGTTGTGATCAACGCCATACTTTTTACTTACATATTCTTGAGAGTTTTTAAGAATTTTTGGCGTGAGTTTCACGTTTCCAGGCTTGTACACCCCGTGTACGTTTCCAAAAGCAGCTGCAATCGTAAACTGGTCACTTACTTGTGAAAGTTCTTCAAAAGCATAAGCCACTTCTTCAGGTTGGGTGTAGAGTTTGGACACATCTACGTCCGTGTTGTCTACACCATCTTCTTCACCACCGGTAACACCCAATTCGATTTCAAGTGTCATGCCCATTTTGGACATACGGGCTAAATATTCTTTACAAATGGCAATGTTTTCCTCTAGGGGTTCTTCAGAAAGATCAATCATGTGAGAGCTAAACAAAGGGGCTCCAGTTTCTTTATAATGTTGCTCGCTCGCATCCAACAAACCGTCTATCCAAGGTAATAGTTTTTTAGCCGCGTGGTCTGTATGAAGAATAACGACAGCACCATAGGCTTTGGCCAGTTGATGTACGTGTTTGGCACCAGCCACAGCTCCTGCAATCGCAGCCGCTTGGTTATCGTTACTGAGTGCTTTTCCGGCATTGAATTGTGCACCTCCGTTAGAGAATTGTACAATAACTGGTGCGTTGAGCGCAGCGGCGGTTTCCAATACCCCGTTGATGGAGCTCGATCCAATCACATTGACGGCTGGCAATGCAAATTGTTTCTTCTTGGCCAAATTGAATACTTCTTGGACTTGTTTTCCGGTAACAACACCGGGAGAAAAAGATTGACTCATAGTGGTTTGTTGTATAGTTTCAGGCGGCAAAAGTAGTATAATTTTTGCCCTTTAAAAAGGATAATTGATACCAATTGTAAAGTTGGCTTTTTGGAAGTTGAAATCTGTCAACCAACGCTCCGTTTTTGGTAAGGCAGGATTGTGGGTTTTAAACCCTGTGTCCAGTCTAAAAAGAAACAATCCAAAATCATAGCGTAGACCAAACCCCGAGCCTACTGCCAGTTCTCCTAGGTCTTGGATTCCATCAAACTTTCTCTGGGGATCTGTGATGTCATCTCCCAGATTCCAGATGTTTCCAATATCTGTAAACAAGGCCCCTTTGAGCGCGCCAATTACATCGAATCGGTACTCCAAGTTAAAAGCCAATTTAAAGTTGGCCTCATTAAATTCGTTTCCTGTGTTGCTACTCCCGGGCCCCAATCGATAGACCTCCCATGCGCGGTTGTCATTGGCACCTCCAGAAAAATAGGAACGGTTAAACGGAATGCTAGTGGCATTGCCCAACGGAAGCGCTAATCCAACAAAACCACGTAGAGCAAAGACTGAGGTGTCACCAACCAACCAGTGTCTGATGTAGTCAAATTCACCTTTAATGTATTGAGTGAAAGGCAAGTCAAACAGCAAGTATGAGTCACCTCTTTTTTCCAAATTAAGGGATGGTGATAGTAGGTGTATTAGATTACCGGCGGTTTCTATTTTAAATCGAATTTGTGAAAAACTTTCATCAAAAAAGTCGGTTTGTGTATTGTGTACAAAGTCAAAGCTAGACCCTATGATGAGGTTGTTTTGTGTCAATCGGTTTTTTCTTTCATCGATGCGTTGCACCAAGCGGTAGTCTGTGCTGGAATTGGGTATTTCTGAATCCCCTTTCAATACAAAATCTACAAACGATTCTACACCACTAGGGATCGCTAATGAATTGCCGTCAAAAAAAGCATCTGTATTGGCTGTTTTTTTTGCCAACTCGTTAAGTTGAGAATAGGCATTGTTATATATGTTATAGTAGTTTTCAATATTTTGATTGTTAACCAAGGTAAGATCTAGCAATCGAAAATCGATGCGTCTGAAAGTATTGGGTTCCCATCGATAGCTTAGATTCGCAGTGAAAGTTTGTTTGTCAAGTCCAATATTGTTTTGCATAGCTGTTCCCAAACTCAAAGTGGTGCTGGGTTTTTGTGCAACTGGAATGAGTTTGGAAACAAGGTTTGGCGCAAATATCCGTGGAATGTTGAGACTGATGTCCCCTCCGATTTCTGAAATCACTTGATCTGCAGATCGCCCTATCGTCCCACGGGCAGAGAGTTCCAGTCTTTCAGCCCCTTTGAAAACGTTCAAAACACTCAAACCTGAATTGAAAGCGATTCCCTGGTCTTGAATGTTAGACTGGGTGAGGTCCACCCCAAATTCTAGCCCAAACCGATCTTTGGGTCTCAATAGAATGGATGCATTCAAACTGTTTTGCAAACTGTCCGAATAACTGTAGTTGATAGTAGGATATTCGAAGATTTGCAATCTATTGAGCTGCCGAAGGGTCTGGTCTCTGGACAAGTCGCTGTAAGGCATCCCTGGACGCAATCCGATAGCTTCTGCTAGGACTTTAGGCCTGTAACGCAATTTGTTTTGACCAAAAAATTGAAGTTGGTCGAAGCTGTCTTGCTTTGAATAGGCACCGTTGGAGATGTCTTGCCCTTCTATGACTGTGTAAACATTGACTGAATTGATGTTTTTTATTGAATATGGACTTGAAACGATACCGCTCTCAGTACTTTTCCTAAAGTCCTCAATATTTATTTTTACAGGAAGTAAAAAATCAGTCCCTGTAGTGTCCCATGCCACCTCAAAATCAATGGAATTTAATTGAAAATCATACACGCCCGAGTTTCTAAAGTGTTGGTACAAGCGATTCCGCTCCGCTTCAAAGTTCAAAGTGTTGAAATTATCTCCTTTGTTTAAGAAAGATGTGTTTCGAATTTCTTGGTATAAAGAGTCGATGACTGGACTTTGAATCTGGGTGCTGATCGTGTCTAGTGCGTAAGGAAGCCCTGTTTGGATCTTATACACTAGGTTTTTTCTTTTCTTGGATACGTTTTCTACGACCTCTTCTACATCAACTGAAGTCTTAAAATATCCCTTATTGGAGAGGTAGGTTTTGAGATTGTTGGCGTAGCCAGAATACAGTAAAGAATCTATAAGTGAAGGGGGCTCTCCATTTCTAATTTTCCATTCTTGAAAACGGGTTTTATAACTCCGCATCTGATCGATTTGTTTTTGAGACCAAATTTTTTGCATGCGCGCTACCCGCTTGGGTTTTTTTTGCAACCATTGGTCAAAATCATTGTTGACATTTGGATTGGCAGCCTGATACAGCATGAGCTTTAGGGGAATGCCTAGCAGTTTGTTGTTGGGTTTTTGCGTAATCAGCCTGCGTAATGAATCCACATTGGTTCTTTCTCCATTGTAAAGTATGATGTTTTCGTTGAGTAGGTAACGCTCATCATCAATCGACTTATGCACACTACAACCTACAAGGATGGTGGTTAAGCAAATGAATAATAGTATTTTTGAACCGGTGTGCTTCAACAATGGGTGCATTAATTACCAAAAATACGTCATTTGTATGTTTAGCAAAAGTCGGGCAAAATTCATTCAGCAATTATCTCAAAAAAAACACAGAGACCAACACGGGCTTTTTGTGGTGGAAGGGCATAAGTCTATTCATGAATTTATGCAGTCGGGTTATACCCCAAAGGAGTTGTATGTCACAACCGATGCCTTTTTTGAATATCATGAGGCTACAGTTATCAAAACTCATGAAATGAAATCCTTGAGTCATCTAAAAACCCCTTCCAACGCGCTGGCAGTTTTTCCTATGCCCATTCCCTCTACACCTGAAAAAACAGATTTCATCTTGGCTTTGGATGGCATTCAAGACCCCGGAAATATGGGCACGCTTATCCGGCTGTGTGATTGGTTTGGCGTGAAAGACCTGGTTTGTTCTCATGATACCGTGGATTGCTTTAACCCCAAAGTGGTGCGTGCTACTATGGGCTCGCTGACACGCGTGGGAGTTCATTATGTGGATTTGCCCCATTGGTTGGCCTCGCAGAAAAATTACACCATTGTTGGTGCTTCAATGTCTGGTACTTCTGTTTACGAAACACCCATGGCTCCGCCCGCCATATTGGTAATAGGCAACGAGGGTCAAGGACTTTCTGATGTCGTCACTGCACATCTTCAAAAAGAAGTTTCGATTCCTCGCTATGGGCAGGCGGAAAGTTTAAATGCCGCTATGGCTGCCGGTATTTTGATAGGGGAAATCAAAAGAAGCCAAACTACTCAAAAATAAAATTCAAGAAAACCCCTCTTGTTTTAAGCCCTCGTATGTTGGTAGTCCAAGAGTCTGGAACCAATTCATCATTGAGTCCAAAAACGCCGCGTACTGAAGGGGTAAATTTAAAATAAGGAAGATAAAGTTCTACACCCAATCCCAACTCTAAAGCGTGCATTTGGTTGCGTGTTCTGAATTGCCCCGAATTGTTGGTCTCTACACTGTTTTCATTTCCAGAGAGGTTTATAGAAGCCGATGCACCTGCAATCACATAGGGACGCACGTTGTGGAGTCGTAGCGCTGAAAATTTTAACACCAACGGGAATCGTATATAGGTCGATTTTACATCTCGTAAAGTATTGTCAGGGTTGCTGACTTCTGGCCAGTTGGGAAAAGTGATGTTTCGTTGGGTGGTAAACATCCCCGGCTCCAATCGGAGGTTGAGGTATTGATTCAGTCGCATATCAACGAACAGTCCGACATTAAATCCAAATTCGGGTTGTATGTCCAATTGTTGAGAACGGTTTTCGAAATAGTCAGCCTTAAAATTTGTGTAGTTAAGCCCTAAATAATACCCAAAACGAATCAGATTTTTCTCCGACGATTTGTGATAGTCTGGCACATCGCGTAGCTGCCCCTGCAAAAGAGATGCGAAACATAGGCTTGCAAAAAGCAAATATTTAACTTTCAATAGCTGTTTTTTTAGCATTGTAAATGGTAACCACACCAAAGGTTTGAGGGTAATGGGTTACCTCTGAAAACCCATTTTTTCGCAAAATATTGTTGAAGGCCTCTCCATAGGGAAATGCTGCTGCCGAATTGGATAGATATTCGTAGGCGCTTTTGTCTTTGGAAAACAGCCGTCCGACTATTGGTAAAAACAAACGGCTGTAGGCTTGGTAGCCTTGTTTGAATGGAAATTTTTGAGGCACCGATGTCTCCAATACATAGAGCTGTCCTTCGGATTTTAACACCCTTTGGATTTCTTGTAGACCTTTGTCAAGGTTTCCGAAGTTACGAACGCCAAAGGCTATTGTAACCGCATCGATGGAGTTATTCTCAAATGGTAAAGATTCGGCATCACCCACCACCATGCTAACACGCTTTTCCAATTGCTGGTCTGCGACCTTGTCCTTGCCGATAGCCAACATTTCAGGGGCAATGTCTAACCCAGTAATTTTAGCACCTTGAATATGGCTCAAGGCAAGTGCCAAATCACCTGTGCCAGTGGCTACATCCAGTATGGAAATTGGTTTTTGTTGGCGTACCATTTCGACAAGGGTTTTACGCCATTTTTTATCGATGCCCATCGAAATCACCCGATTGAGTGCGTCATAGTTGGTCGCAATGGTGTCAAACATTTGAGTGACTTGTTGCTTTTTGGAATCCTTAGAATTTTTGTAAGGAGTGACCGTCTTATTGGACATAACAAATTTTTTAAGCAAAGATAATCGAATGGATGTACCCAACCTCGGCTAAAGAGTAGTCAAGTTAAAAATCTTCTATATTTGTAACGACAAACCAAGGCCCTTTATGAAAATTATCATAGCTGGAGCAAGCGACGTGGGACTTCATCTAGCGAAGCTACTATCCTTTGAGTCTCAAGACATTACACTCATAGACTGTGTTAAGGACGACCTTAATTATGCGGACACCCACCTGGACATCAGAGCTGTAAAGGGTGACCCCTCTGCTCTGGCTACTTTAAAAAAGGCAGATGCGGGTGCTTCAGACATGATGATTGCCGTAACCCCGTCAGAGACTACCAATTTGATGTGCTGTTTGTTGGCCAAACAATTGGGTTGCAAGCGCACCATTGCACGTGTTACCAATATCGAATTTGATAAATACAAAGAAGATGTTGATTTTCATGCATTGGGTATTGACGAGTTAATCTCTCCAGAAGAACTTGCGGCCAAGGAAATTCAGTTGTTGGTAAATCAGTCTGCTTTTAACAACAGTTATGAGTTTGAGGGAGGGGCATTGACTATGATGGGCACCACCCTTCAAGAATCAGCACCTTTTGTTGGTAAGTCTGTCAAAGAAGCCGCTGCGGTTTTTCCCGAAGTGCATTTTATGCCCATTGCCATAAAACGTGCCAATAGTTCTACCACTTTGATACCAAGAGGAGATACGATGTTTGAGGCTGGAGATCAGGTCTATTTTATCTGTGCCAAAGAGGGTATGGACGAGCTTTATAAGCTCACTGGCTTCACCCAAACCAATGTGGAGGATGTAATGATTCTCGGAGGCGGACGTATTGGGTCCAAAACAGCTGAGGAGCTATGTTCTAGAGGAGTACGTGTGAAACTGATAGAACTTGACAAAGAAAAAGCCATCACTTTGGCTGAGCGGCTTCCCGATACGTTGGTAATTCATGGGGATGGGCGCAATGTGGAACTCCTAGTCGAAGAAAACATTGAGGGCATGGATGCCTTTTTGGGGGTAACTGATGATTCGGAAACCAATATCATGTCATGCCTGATGGCCAAGTCCAAACAGGTTTCTAAAATCATCGCCCTGATTGAAAACACAGACTATTTTGAGTTGACCAAATCTATGGGAGTGGACACACTCATCAACAAGAAATTATTGACTGCCAATACCATTTTTAGGTATATCCGTAAGGGAAAAGTGGTCGATTTGGCCAAACTCAACAATATGGATGCTGAAATATTGGAATTTGTCGTCAGTACCCAGTCCAAAGTTTTGGGTAAAAAAATTCGGGATTTAGACATTTCACGTACTGCCACCATAGGAGGTGTGATTCGCAATAACCAAGGAATTATTGCCCTAGGAGATTTCGAAATCCATCCTGGAGACCGTGTGTTGGTGTGTTGTCTTCCAAAGTCCATTTCTAAAATTGAACGTCTGTTTCGATAGCGATGTTTCATTACAAAACCATATTGCACATACTAGGGCTGTTGTTGCTGTTCAATGCGGGTGCCATGTTGATAGCTTCAATGGTAAGTTTGTTTTTGGATGATGGTGCGACGTTGGGTTTGCTCTTGTCCACAGGAATCACTTTTGGTGTGGGTCTAACCATGATGTTACTCACACTCAAACAGAAACGAGAGATCAAAAAACGAGACGGATACCTGATTGTAGTGTTGGGTTGGTTGGTGATGGTAGTATTTGGCACTCTTCCCTTTCTAACAACCGAAACGATTCATAGCTTAACAGATGCTTTTTTTGAAACCATGTCTGGATATACGGCTACGGGTGCTACGGTGATTCAGGATATAGAGGCGTTGCCAAAAAGCTTGATTCTTTGGCGCTCTTTGACCCATTGGCTAGGAGGCATGGGAATCATTGTTTTGGCCATTGCAATTCTTCCATTACTCGGAATCGGAGGTGTCCAGCTTTTTAGTGCCGAGGCTCCGGGGGTAGGTGGTGACAAACTCCACCCGCGAATCAGTCATACCGCCAAGCGACTGTGGTATATTTATGTTGGTTTTACAGCCCTTCAAGCCTTACTGTTAACGCTAGCAGGCATGGGTGTTTTTGATGCTGTAAATCATGCGATGAGTACGATGTCATCAGGTGGTTTTTCAACAAAAAATGCAAGCATGGCTTATTGGAATCACTTGCCACTAGTGCAATACATAGTGATTCTATTTATGTTTTTGGCAGGCTCTAATTTTGTTTTGATCTACCTTGCCATCAAAGGAAAATTCAAAAGGGTTTTTTCTGACAATGAATTTCGTTGGTATGTGAGCTTTATTTTCATATTTGCCATTATTAGTTTCATTGGAATTTACACTAGGGTTGATCTGAGTGCAGCATCCACTATTGACCACCCCCAGCTATGGGGCAAACTAGAAAGTAGCTTTAGGCACGCCCTGTTCCAAGTGGTGGCTGTCATCACCACAACTGGACTTGTCACAGCAGATTTCACTTCTTTTACACCGTTTTTAACCATGCTGTTTTTCGGCTTGTTTTTTCTGGGAGGATCTTCAGGCTCAACCTCAGGGGGTGTTAAGGTGGTTCGCCATTTACTTTTGATAAAAAACGGACTGCTTGAGTTCAAACGCGCATTGCATCCCAACGCCATATTGTCATTGCGTTTTAATAATAAAGCTATTGAGGAAAGTCTCGTATATAAAGTTCTAGGATTCTTTATCCTGTATATGATTTCATTTATAATTGGAGCCGGTGTGTTAAGTTTCCTAGGTTTGGACTTTGAAACTGCCATTGGAAGCGCCGCCTCATGCCTGGGTAATATTGGTCCTGCTTTAGGAGATTTAAGCCCAGTCGACAATTACAGTGATGTGCCCGTATTGGCAAAATGGTGGTGCGGTGCCCTAATGCTAATCGGTAGATTGGAACTTTTTACTGTGCTTATTCTGTTTACCCCCTATTTTTGGAGAGATCACTAGGTCAAAGCCCCTTTGATTCTACTGATGGCTTCCACGATCTCCTCGGTAGAGGCCGCGTATGAAATCCGGATGTTATTTGGGCAACCAAAAGCCTCACCTGTTACAGTAGCCACATGGGCTTCCTCAAGTAGGTAAAGCGCGAAGTCAGATGCGTTTTTAATGGTTTTTCCTTTCAATGTTTTTCCGAAATATTGGGAAACATCTGGGAATACATAAAAAGCACCTTTGGGTTGGTTGAGCCTAAAACCTTCCACAGAACCGAGTAAGTCCAATGTCAATTCTCTTCGCGAGGCAAATTCATCGATCATATATCGAATTTGCTCTACTGGTGCATCCAAGGCGGCGATGGTAGCACGTTGGGCAATACAATTGGTACCACTCGTGATTTGCCCTTGCATTTTGGTACAGGCTTTGGCGATCCAATCGGGTGCGCCTATATAACCTACCCGCCAACCGGTCATGGCAAAGGCTTTGGCTACACCATTGACAGTGATGGTTCGGTCATACATCGATTCGATACAAGCAAAACTAAAATGAGGCACCCCGTAGTTGATGTGTTCATAAATTTCATCTGAAAGCACATAAATATCCGGGTGTTTTTCAAGAACAGCCGCCAAAGCTCGGTACTCAGCCTCGGTATAGACCGATCCGCTGGGGTTGTTGGGAGAGTTGATTACCACCATTTTGGTTTTGGGTGTGATGGCTGCCTCAAGCTGCTCAGGAGTGATTTTAAATTCGGTCTCAATATCAGAGTAGATTTCAATCGGATTCCCCTCTGCCAGCATCACAATCGCAGCATAGCTTACCCAGTAGGGCGCAACGAGCAATACGTCGTCACCCGGATCAACCAATACCTGAATGGCGTTGGCAATCGACTGTTTTGCTCCTGTAGAAACCACAATTTGGGAAGGTTGATAATCGAGTTGGTTGTCGCGCTTAAACTTTCTACATACAGCCTCTTTTAGCTCTAAATACCCATCTACAGGCGTGTAGGAGTTGAAGTTGTCTTGTATGGCTTGTATGGCTGCTTCTTTGATAAATTCAGGCGTGTTGAAGTCCGGCTCCCCAAGGCTAAGTCCGATGATATCAATACCTTGTTGTTTGAGTTCTCTGGCTTTGGCTGCCATCGTCAATGTGGCAGATGCGGGTAGGTTGTTGATGCGTGTAGATAGTGCTTTGCTCATAATTTATGCTTTTACAGGAATGGGTTTTCTTCCCATATTTTTTAAAAGGTAGTAGTGCGATGTCAATGCAGCCCTAGTGGATTTAAACTCATGATAGGGCAGTTCGAATTCTTTGGCAGTCTTTTTTACAATTTTTGAAATTTGAAAATAGTGCACGTGACTTATGTATGGAAAAATATGATGTTCAATTTGATGGTTGAGGCCCCCCGTAAACCATCTTATAAAACGGTTGTTTACAGAAAAATTTACCGTGGTAAAAAGTTGGTGAATGGCCCAAGTGTTTTTGATGTCTCCTTTTTCAGAAGGCGTAGGCATATGAGCAGGTTCCACGATATGTGCCAACTGAAAAATGGTACTCAATATCAGTCCAGCAGTGTAATGCATCACAAAAAAACCAATCAATATCTTCCACCAAGAAAGGTCTAAAATCAGCAGCGGTAGTACAATCCAAATCAACAAATAAAATGCCTTAGACAGAATCAACACACCCCACTCTTTTTTGGGCTCTATGTTTTTCTTGTGTGATAGGTTGTTCTTGAGATAACGCTTCAGCTGTAGAAAATCTGTCACCAAAGCCCATTTGATGGTGAGCAGTCCATACAACAATATAAAATAGAGATGTTGAAAACGGTGGAATTTTCGCCACTTGGAATGTTTGCTAAATCGCATCACAACACCCGCCTCTAGGTCTTCATCATGGCCATGAATATTGGTGAAGGTATGATGAAGTACGTTATGTTGCACTTTCCAATTGAAAACGTTCCCAGCCAAAATATATATGGATCCCCCCATGAGCTTATTGACCCACTCATATTTGGAGTACGAACCATGGTTGCCATCGTGCATCACATTCATACCGATACCTGCCATGCCCACACCAATACACACGCAGAGCAGGAGTTTAACCCATTGATTGATGTCTAGCGATAGGATCAAAACATAGGGAGTGATGAAGATGGAAAACATCACAAATGTCTTTACATACAACCTCCAGTTTCCTGTTTTTTTGAGTTTGTTTTCTTTGAAGTATTGGTTAACACGCTTGTTGAGGGTTCTAAAAAATTGCTTGGGATCGCGACGCTCAAAACGTACCTGTCCTTTTGGAATACGCATAAAAAAAATTAAGCTGTAAAAGTAACCAATAAATTTATGTAGCCGTTTATTTTTTATCATTTAAAATGTTTCAATTCCTATATTTTTGTTACATAAATTTGATTTTGGAACTCATTCATAAATATTTTCCCGACTGCACCTCTAAACAGTACTTTCAGTTTGAGCAAATGAGCGCTTTGTATCGCGAATGGAATGCACGGATAAACGTGATTTCAAGGACAGATATTGACGCCCTCTACGAAAGACATGTGTTGCATGCGTTGGGTATCGCCAAATGCATTCGTTTATTGCCCGGTTCTTCTGTGTTGGATGTGGGTACTGGAGGGGGATTTCCGGGCATTCCTCTGGCAGTATTGTTCCCTGAAACCCAATTTCATTTGGTCGATTCCATAGGAAAAAAAATCAAAGTGGTTCAAGCTGTAAGTGAGGCTTTGGGTTTGGAAAACTTAGCTGCCCAACACATACGTGCCGAACAACTTACCAACGAATATGACTTTATCGTGAGTAGGGCGGTGGCTCAGATGAGTACCTTTGTGCACTGGGTGGGGGACAAAATAGCACCCGTCAACGGACATGAACAAGCAAATGGGATTTTCTATTTGAAAGGAGGGGATTTAACCCAAGAATTGGCACCCTTTCCAAAGGCTGAAGTCACGGCCTTGTCCGATTATTTTTCAGAGGCCTTTTTTCAAACCAAGTCGGTTGTCTACCTGCCCCTCAATTAACCCATATGCGGGTATCTGTAGTCTTTGGGAGGCACCATGGTTTCTTTTATCAAACGTGGAGAAACCCAACGAAGCAGATTTTGCATAGACCCCGCCTTGTCATTGGTTCCTGAAGCTCTCGCGCCGCCGAAGGGTTGTTGGCCTACCACAGCCCCACTGGGTTTGTCATTGATATAAAAGTTGCCTGCAGCATTGACCAAATAGCGACTTGCTTCTTCGATGGCATATCGGTCTTGAGCAATCACAGCACCTGTGAGTCCATATATAGACGTGTTGTCCACAAGCGATAGCGTTGCATTCCAGTCATTGTCTGGATACACAAACAAGGTGACTACAGGACCAAACAACTCTGTTTCCATGGTGGTGTATTTTGGGTTTGTGGTCAGCAGGACGGTGGGCGACACAAAATATCCTTTGGACTTGTCGTAGGTGCCACCGGCCAATACCTTAACATCAGGGTCTTTGTGTGCGGCATCTATATAAGATGCGAGTTTGTCAAACGAACCTTCATGAATGACTGCGGTGATGAAATGACTCATGTCCTCAGGGCTACCGATTGTGAAGCTATTTACATTTTCGACTACTTTGTCAATGATGGATTGTGCGATAGATTCGGGGAGGTATATTCTTGATGCAGCCGAACACTTTTGACCTTGGTATTCAAAAGCACCTCGTGTAATGGCGGTGGCCACAACCTCAACATCTGCACTAGGGTGTGCGAGGATAAAATCTTTTCCGCCAGTTTCTCCAACAATCCGTGGATAGGTCTTGTATTGGTCTATCTGGGCACCTATTTTTTTCCACAACTTCTGGAATACAAAAGTCGACCCGGTGAAGTGCAAACCAGCAAAATCGGGATGCGACATTACGATATCTGTAATCATCTCCGGATTACCCGAAACCATGGTAACCACACCGTCTGGTAAGCCGGCCTCTTTAAAAATATCCATGATGATTTTGGCAGTATACATTTGGTGGTCACTGGGTTTCCAGACTACCACATTGCCCATCATGGCCATAGAGGCACATAAGTTTCCAGCTATAGCAGTAAAATTAAAGGGAGTAACAGCATAGGTAAAACCTTCCAAAGGTCGATGCTCAATACGGTTAAATACCCCATGCCCGGGAGCCGGTTGTTGGCTGTATATTTCCGAGGCAAAAGCGGCGTTGAATTTTAAAAAATCAACAAACTCACAAGCAGCATCGATTTCTGCTTGAAAAATGTTTTTGGACTGCCCCAACATTGTACCAGCGTTGATGATGGCTCTGTAGGGCCCTGAAATCAGGTCAGCGGCTTTTAAGAAAATTGAGATTCTATGTTCCCATGACATGGCTGCCCATGCTTTTTTGGCTTCCAATGCGTTGGCAATGGCTAGATGTACGTGTTTTTCCTCGGCCAAGCTGTACGTGCCTACCACATGCTGGTGGTCGTGTGGGGGACAAATATCTTTGGTGTTTTGGGTGTAAACCTCTTCATTTCCGAGATACAGCGGCACTTTTACGTGGTCGTTATACATCTTTCTGTAGGCTTCCAAAACCGCTATGCGTTCTGGAGAGCCAGGTCTGTATTCAAGAGTGGGTTCGTTAATGGGAGTGTCTAAAGTAAAAAAACCAAATGGCATAACATGCGTATTAAATTATAACAAACTTAAGCAAATATGTTATATAATATCAGTTCAGCGCAAAAGCAGGGCTGAGCTTGAATTTGGGAATATAGGCCCTAAACTTTTTGGTTGTGGCCAAATTGATCATATTGAAATATCCGCTCATCGCGCCTACTGAAGATCCGATCAAACAACCCGAACTGTAAGTGTGGGTTTGGCCCGGCTTTATGACAGGTTTTTTGCCTACCACCCCTTCGCCGTCAATGACCGTAGTGGGCATCAATGAGTCAAAAATCTTCCAATGACGCGATTGCAATTGGACAATGTCTTTTCCATGATTCACAATCGAAATGCGGTAACCATAAGAATATTGCATTCGGTAGTTTTTGAAGTATGTGCCTTCAAAAAAAGTCTCTACCGTGATGCGTATTCCGCGTGTAACCTGCTGAACCATAACGCTAAGCTACAAAAAATACAAATCCAATCGATGGGGTTCAATCGGTTATTTTGCTAGAATTTCCCTGGCCAACGCCCACCAAGCGGTCAAAGCGTTCCCCAAAGCGACGTACATATACCAAAGCGGTGTAGTCGTTTTCTGTCTCCCAATGGCTACCAGAAACGGCATGTTCTAGCCACTGGCCCTCAGCATCCTTGACCACAAACTTGTAGTTGTAAACCCCTTGTTTAAGTGGCAAGCCTAGGCTGTAAAGCCCGGAAACTTCATTATACTTTAGTTGGTGATGGGATTGGGGTTGGTTGTTATTAAAACTTCCGCTCACATAATATTCTAATGGAGGAAAAAAAGGTTTTGCCTGCAAACCGAAAACCACTTCGGTATAATCGGCTTCCGTGTCAGCGACCTCGCCATTTAGCGTCTGTATCACATAGCGACCATTGATGTCGGGTGCATAGCTATACACCAAACCAGCACGCACATAGTTGGGATACAAAACACTCTGATACAAATTATCGCGTAACACATAGGCCACTTTTCCGCCACTCGAACGCAGGTCTTTGGTGTCAAAGTAGTGGTACTCATTGCCCCCGTCAAAAACCAGTTCGGGTGCATATTCGTATTGCAAGTTGTTGTTGATATTGTAATCATAACTTTTCACTTCTCGAATTGTAGACCATCGATCATTTTGCACAACCCAAAGGCGCAACTCTTCTTTGGGCTGACGAATACCAAGACCAGAAATCGGCACACGCAACACCAATCTTTGTTTACTGTCAATATCAGATATATCTCGCACTCGTCTTACGCCTATCCCTACAGGAACAGCATCTTCTGAAACCAAAAACTTTTTGCTAAATACGACATTGCCACCCCTGTCCGAAACAATTAAAAGGTAATTGCCACTGAGCTTGATGCGGGTATCAGCATTGGGAATGTTCAGGCGGTAGTGGGTGTAGCTTTGCAGGGTCCCATAGGCGTTTTCCATATCTCGGATGCGCAGTTCATTAAACCCATCCAGATATTCTGATTCAAACAAATCTGTGGGTGTCCAATCGGCTTCAGCTCTGACGATTTTGTAATAATAGGTGGTCTCATCTCCATGCAGGTCATCAAAACGCAACTGCAAGACTTCTCCTTTTTTGACTATAGGCATATTGTTTGCCAATGCGTCTGTAGACAAAATAACGGTTTGAATATGTGGAGGCGGTAGTTGCTCGATTAGAGTTTGAGAAAGTCCCAAAAACGAAAACAACAGCAGTCCAATTTGTTTAATCTTTTTCAAAAGCATAAGGTCGAAAAACGTCATAAATATAACCAAAATAAGAGGGGAATTTTTTTATCTCGATTTCCTTAATGGAAAAACACGTTAAACAAATTATTTGGAATTAATATAAATAAGAATAATAGCCTTGAAACCTTTTAGAATGCGCTCCGAACTTGATAAATTTGCAGTCCAAAATAGCATAGTCAATATGTCCACCGACATTAAGATCCGTAAAGGTCTTCAACTTAAACTCAAAGGGGCAGCATCGAACATCATCAAACGCGCTCCCCAAACAAACAACTACGCTCTTAAACCCACAGATTTTCACGGCGTTTTTCCCAAACTTCTTGTCAAAGAAGGTCAAAGTGTCAAAGCCGGAGAGCCTTTGTTTTATTCCAAATATCAAGATAAAATCAAGTTTGTATCTCCTGTGTCAGGAACACTCAAAGAAGTGCAACGCGGAGCCAAACGCAAGATTTTAAATCTTTTTATTGAAGCCGATTCAAAACAGTCTGCTCTCAAACACAAACTTCCGAAGCTGGAGAATATCACAGCCGATCAGACCCGTGAGTTGTTGTTGGCGTCCGGGAATTGGCCTTTTATCAAGCAACGTCCGTACGATGTAATTGCCAATCCAGACAGTAAGCCCAAAGCCATATTTGTAAGTGCATATGCTTCGGCTCCTTTGTCAGCAGATTTTGATATTGTGCTTGACGGTCAACAAGAGGCTTTCCAAACAGGAATCGATATGTTGGCCAAGCTCGCGCCAAAAGTGCATTTGAGCATTTCATCGCAAAGTGATTCCTTTTTGTCTTGTGTGACCAACTGCGAGCTGCACCGCGTGAGTGGTCCCCATCCGGCAGGAAATGTGGGAGTGCAGATTCACCATATTGACCCTATAAACACCGGTGAAATTGTTTGGACGGTAGGCGCAGAGGATGTGGCCAACATAGGTCGCTTTTTCCTCACTGGTACTTTTGATGCATCTCGCACCATAGCTGTTTCGGGCAGCCCAGTGGCACAACCCAAATACTACAAAACCACTATTGGCGCTTCCATAGCCCCGATTTTAGAGGATGCGGAGGCCGATCAAAACACTTCTTTGCGTATCATAAACGGAGATGTGTTGACTGGAGTGGCGACCACTCAAGACAGCCATTTGAGTTATTACAACAACACCTTGTCTGTATTGCCAGAGGGTAATCGCTACCGCATGTTCGGATGGTTGCCATTTGTGGGAAGCTCCATACATAGCATGTCTAAAACATCTTTGTCATGGCTTTTTCCAAAACGACAATATGCCCCCGACACCAATATGAATGGAGAAGAGCGCGCACTTGTGGTTACTGGTGAAATGGAACGTGTGTTTCCTATGGACATTTATCCCATGCAATTGCTCAAAGCATGTATGGCACAGGACATTGAGAAAATGGAAAACTTGGGCATCTATGAAGTTGCCCCTGAAGATTTCGCCCTTATTGACTATAGCAGCTCATCTAAAATTGAAGCCCAAGCTATTGTACGAGAGGCTTTGGATTTAATGATTACAGAAGTAGGATAATAAAACTATGATGAAGTTAAGAGAAAAATTAGACCAACTTAAAAAACCTTTTGCCAAAGGCGCCAAATGGGAGCGTTTTGCACCTTCGGTCAACGCTTTTGACACTTTTTTGTTTGTGCCGAACCATACCACACACAAAGGGGCTCACATCCGCGACGCAGTAGATCTAAAGCGCACCATGGTAACAGTGATTATCGCTTTGGTACCCGCTTTACTTTACGGAATCTACAACACGGGTTATCAGTATTTCATTCAAACCGGCGAGGCTTTTACTTTTGTTGATGCTTTCCTACACGGTGCCATCAAGATTTTGCCCATGATTGCAGTTTCCTACGGAGTGGGACTTGCGATAGAATTTGCTTTTGCGGTCTACAGAGGACATGAAGTGAACGAAGGTTATTTAGTCACCGGATTGCTCATCCCGATGATCATGCCTGTTGACATTCCTTTGTGGATGGTCGGACTTTCTGTGGCCTTTGCAGTGCTTATTGCCAAAGAGGCGTTTGGGGGTACGGGTATGAATATTCTCAACCCCGCTTTGACAGCGCGTGCTTTTGCATTTTTTGCTTACCCGACCTATATGTCTGGTAACAAAGTATGGGTTTCGGAAGCCTCCAACGTAGATGGTATCTCGGGAGAAACGATTTTGGGAAGCTTGGCTTCTGGTGCCGAGGTCAACTACTCAATGTTCGAAATGTTTAGTGGAGCCATTCCAGGTTCCATAGCAGAAACATCAACCCTTTGGGTGTTGGTTGGTGCTGCCATACTGATTTTTACGGGAGTAGGTAGCTGGCGTATCATGCTTGGTAGTGTTTTGGGTGCTGCCGGAATGGGCTTTTTGTTCAATCTATGGGGCGCTAATGCACTCATGGACTTTAGCTGGTTCAACCACCTAATTGTAGGAGGTTTCGCCTTTGGTGTGGTCTTTATGGCCACAGACCCTGTTTCAGCCGCACAAACCCAAAAAGGAAAATGGATTTATGGGGTTTTGGTAGGAGTTCTTTGTATTCTGATACGTGTATTTAATCCTGCTTATCCTGAAGGAGTGATGCTGGCCATTCTTCTGATGAATGTGTTTGCTCCTACTATTGATCACTATGTGATTGAAGCCAATATCAACAAAAGAAAAAAACGCAGCCTCAAAACAGCTGCTGTTCAAACTGCATAGCATATGAATAGAGACTCAAACGGATATACTTTTGGATTTGCTGCTGCCATGGTTGTTGTGGTCGCCTCTGTGTTGGCCTTTACTGCCAGCTCGCTCAAAGACCTTCAGCAAGACAATGTCCGCAAAGAAAAAATGCAAAACATCTTGGCAACCATTGGTGTAGAAACCGACCGAGATGGAGCTGAGCAATTGTTCAACCAATACATCACAGCCCAATTGGCGCTGAGAAACGACGGCTCTGTAGATACCGAAGTAAGTGCTTTTTCAGACGTCAATTTGGCGATTGAAATCAAAAAAGATCCTTCCGATCAGCGTTTTCCACTTTATGTTGCCAATGTGAGTGACAATGATTATTACATCATTCCCCTTCGAGGCGCTGGTCTATGGGATGCTATTTGGGGATATGTAGCCCTGGAGTCTGATAAAAACACCATCAAAGGAGCTGTGTTTGACCACAAGGCAGAAACTGCCGGTTTGGGCGCTGAGATTACCCAAGAATGGTTTATGAACCGTTTTGTAGGTGAAAAAGTATTCGATTCCAATGGTAAATTGGTAGGCATTGCAGTTTCCAAAACCAACAACGACCCGAAGGACCTTGACAAAAACGATCATGAGGTAGATGCCATTTCCGGAGCTACCATCACAGGTGACGGTGTTTCCGATATGATATTGGAGCGCTTAAGCCATTACCTGCCATACTTGAGTAACACCAACCAAACAATCGCATTTAACGAATAGCATTATGTCTGCCAAAAAATCAAAAAAACCGATCATTCTCTTTGTTGGCAAAGAGCGCGAGCCTCTGTTCTCCAAGAAAAACAGGGTGTTACTCAAAGACCCGCTCGATGACAACAACCCCATTACCGTTCAGGTCTTAGGTATTTGTTCTGCCCTGGCCATTACCGTTCAGCTCAAACCCGCCGTGGTGATGACGCTTTCGGTAATCGCTGTAATGGCTGCAAGTAATGTCATCGTTTCATTGTTGAGAAACCTAATTCCCAACCGCATTCGTATCATCGTTCAATTGGTGGTGGTTGCTTCCATGGTAATCTTGGTGGATCAGGTGTTACGCGCCTATGCCTACGATGTGAGTAAGCAGCTTTCAATTTTTGTGGGACTGATTATCACCAACTGTATCGTTATGGGACGACTCGAAGCTTTTGCCCTGGGTAATGGCGTTTGGAGGTCTTTTCTAGACGGTGTTGGTAATGCTCTTGGCTATGGAATGATGTTGATTTTGGTAGCTTTCTTTAGAGAATTGTTTGGTTCAGGAAAACTATATGGATTCCAAGTGATTCCTGAAGCGTTTTATGAATTGGGCTATGTCAACAACGGCTTTATGTTGTTGTCCCCCATGGCACTTATTACCGTGGGACTTATTATCTGGCTCCAACGGGCTCGTAACCGCAAACTCATCGAAAAAAATTAAGCCATGGACTACGTAAATCTGTTTGTTAGAAGTATTTTTATTGAGAACATGATTTTTGCCTA
>CAXRDP010000077.1:0-2280 GCA_964229545.1 Flavobacteriaceae bacterium
ATAGCGGAAAAGTTCCTTTTAAAATCAATGCAACGGGTTTATTAGATTCAAATAAAATGTCAAAAATGGACTTGCTGCTAGACCAAGAGTCTGACTTTGTGCCTTTGTTGGCTAACAGCCCGCTAAATGCTGTAGGGGTTCAGGCATATGCTTTTGACTACAACAACTTTGCTCAAAAAAGCAGGATGTATAATGCACAAGAAAACCTGTCTTACGCCACGCCCGACAGTCTGTTGGCCCAGGCAAATTCTGTTGCTAAAGTACACCTGCGTTCAGGAACCATGGCCGTGGTTTCTTATGATGCCATTGAGGGCTTGGAGTCTAAACTCGGCCTTCAGTCTGTTGAAACAAAAAAGATTCGCGATGTGATGCAATATCGATTTGAGGCATCTCATATCAAAACAGCCTTTCTTTCTCCCCTACTAGATTTACCAACGCTAGAATATGCAGCTTTGTTTGATGGACAGCTGATCCTAGCCCCCTCAGCCCAACTTATGGAAGAAGTGCTTACCCAATTGGCGGGCGGATACACGCTAGGTTCTGAGGATTCATTCGCTACGCTTACAGAGCAAATTCCGAGTCGTGCCTCCTTTCTGCTTTTGGGTGTGGAACCAGCGTTTAGCCAAAGTCTAAAAAATAGTTTGGTCGAAGATATACCCATAAACGAAGCCCCCGAACAACCCTATTGGCTGGGGATAGGGAATGTGACAAGTGGGGTGGCACAGCTACAATTACAGCAAATTGACAAACAAAAAACAACCTCTACCTCCAGACCCAAGCTGGTGTTTTCAAAGCAATTAAAAGCCCCGATGGCAACGCATCCCCAAGGAGTTGTCAATCACAATGATGGTTCTATGGAATGGGTGGTGCAAGATGCACAAAACAGATTGTACCAAATCAGTACCAATGGCACAGTCTTATGGGAAAAAGATGTCAAAGGCGTCATTCAGTTTCCTATCACCCAAGTGGACTTATACAAAAACAAAAGATTGCAACTGGCCTATACAACCGATACAAAACTTGAGGTTCTTGACAGAAACGGCAACACGGTACGACCCTTTTCAAAATCATTAAAAAACCCCTTGCCTTTGGCTGTGTTTGATTATGACAAAAACCGTGATTATCGGTTGGTGTTGGTTGCTCAAAAGCAACTCGAGCTCAGGAACCGATCCTTTAAAAAAGTGAGTGGGTTTAACCGCACCAATGTTGACCCGATCTATACGCCTCAACACTTCCGCATTGGTTCACGCGACTACGTTGCCATAGTAGAAAAAAGCGGGAGTTTGCTACTGTTAGACCGAAGGGGCAACATCCGAATCAAAACCCCATCAGATCTTCAGCTGTCCACCGATGTGTCTGTTCACCAAAATGGTTTTGTGGGGGTAGACAAAAAGAACAGGCTGTTTCGCATTGAAACCTCTGGAAAAATCAGCTACCGAACCCTCCCTTTTGAAACCTCATACAAAATCGCTGCCCAAGGCAAAAACCTAGTGTTGCTCAGCGAAAACAATTTGGAAATCAATGGCAGGAGCATCGAAATGGATTTTGGGGTGTATACCCAACCTCAAATCCATGTGGTAAACAACCGCGCTTTCATCAGTCTTACAGACCTTCAGTCCAACAAATGCTATCTATTTGACAGAGATGGTGAGCTGTTGCCACATTTCCCCCTCTTTGGGTCAGGGAAAGCAGATGTGACTGCAGACAGAAAGGGTCAGGTATTTATTAGTGTACGAGGAGAAGAGGACCAACTGCAGGTCTATCAGCTTTCTCAATAAGTGAGTTTGGCTTCAAAAAGCTGCTCAAAGTGGTACATGATTTTCTTCTTGACTTGATCTATATCAACTACCGTATCTAACTCACGAGCCATAGAGGTGATACCTTTGCCTTGAATGCCACAGGGAACAATGTGTTCGAAAGCACTCAAATCCGTATTGACATTGAGCGCAAAGCCATGCATGGTCACCCAACGACTGGCGCGTACGCCCATGGCGCAAATTTTCCTCGCAAAAGGAGTATCCACATCGAGCCATACACCGGTCTCGCCCGAACTGCGACTGGCACTGAGCCCAAAATCCGCTAGGGTGTTGATGATGGTCTGCTCTAAAAGACGAAGGTATTTGTGAATGTCTGTAAAAAAATGGTCCAAATCCAAAATGGGATAGCCAACAACCTGGCCCGGCCCATGAAAAGAGATGTCACCCCCTCTATCAATTTTGAAGTATTGGATGTTCAAATCTTCAAGTCGGTGTTTGTCCAACAACAAGTGTTCGTCTTTAC
>CAXRDP010000078.1:0-5452 GCA_964229545.1 Flavobacteriaceae bacterium
TTGGTCTCCGATGGAGGAGTGCATGCGCACATCAATCACATTGAGGGTTTGCTACGCGCTGCCCACCAAGCCGAAGTACCCAATGTGTTGGTTCATGCCTTTACGGATGGTCGGGATGTGGATCCCAAGTCGGGACTTGGATTTTTGACCCGACTCGAAAAGTCATGTGAAGAAAACAACGCAAAAATCGCCTCTGTGGTGGGGCGCTACTATGCCATGGATCGTGACAAACGCTGGGAGCGTGTCAAAAAAGCCTATGACCTACTCGTTCATGGAACCGGAAAACAAACTGCCAATATCCAAGCTGCCATTAAGGAAAGTTATGCCAACAACGTCACCGATGAGTTCATAGAACCTATTTGTGTTCTTGGAAAAGATGGACAACCCAATGGGCAAATTCAAGCGGGGGATGTGGTGGTGTTCTTCAACTTCAGAACCGATCGTGGGCGTCAACTGACACAGGCTTTGCATCAGGTAGATATGCCAGAATTTGAGATGCGAAAACTCGATTTGCACTATGTCACCATGACCAACTACGACGAGTCCTTTAAGGGTGTTCATGTGGTGTTTGACAAAGAAAATGTGGCCTTACCCTTGGGTGAGGTACTGGCACAAGCCGGAAAAACCCAAATCAGAATCGCTGAGACAGAAAAATATCCCCATGTGACCTTTTTCTTTAACGGAGGGCGGGAAGAACCATTTGAGGGTGAGGAACGCATCTTGTGTCCTTCGCCAAAAGTGGCTACCTATGATTTGAAGCCCGAAATGAGTGCCTATGAAATTCGTGATGCCATTGTGCCCAAGCTCAAATCGCAAGCGGTAGATTTTGTGTGCCTCAACTTTGCCAATCCCGATATGGTGGGCCATACAGGGAGTATGGAAGCTGCCATCAAGGCCTGTGAAACAGTGGATATTTGCACCAAAGATGTGGTCGAAGCAGCACAAGAGGGTGGCTATAGCGTAATTATAATTGCTGATCACGGCAACTGCGACACCATGATCAATCCGGACGGGAGTCCCAATACGGCACATACCACGAATCCAGTGCCAATCATTTTGGTGGACAACGACCTCAAAAGCCTAAAAAATGGTAACTTGAGCAATATTGCACCTACCATACTCGAGTTGATGGGAGTTGCGCAACCCGATGTGATGACATCAGAATCTTTAATCTAAATCCCTATGAAAAGCCCCTTTATTTTTTGTTTGCTCGTTTCTCTAACCGCATGGAGTCAGGATACTGATATTCTTTTGGGCAGCATTCAGCGTGCCGATTTGGAAATGGAGCCACACGCAACATGGTTTACAGAAAACTACGACGCGCATCTTTTAGACAATACTTTGGTCGCTGACCTAAAAACTGCCTTTGAAGGTGTAACAGTTACCCTTTTTATGGGTACATGGTGCTCGGACAGCCAACGAGAAGTGCCTGCATTTTTTAAAATCATGGATGCCATAGACGATGAAGTAATTGTAAATTTGATTGCTGTCGACGAAGACAAATTGGTGCCCGATGGCAGTACGACTGAGGCCGGTATTACCAACGTACCCACTTTTATATTGAGTCGCAACGGCAAAGAAATCAACCGCATTGTGGAGTTTCCCATTTTAAGTTTGGAACAAGACATGCTAGACATAACACAGGGAAAGGACTACAAACACGCATACGAGTTTTAGGCATATGGGATTGCAAAAGACAGCAGCGGAAATCGAACTCATTCGTGAGAGTGCCCAAATTGTCTCCAAAACCTTGGGCATGCTGGCATCGGAGATACGTCCCGGTGTGACCACCCTACAACTCGATGCCATGGCGGAAACTTTTATCCGAGACCATGGCGCGATTCCGGGTTTTTTAGGTTTGTATGATTTTCCCAACACGTTGTGTGTAAGCCCCAATGCCCAAGTCGTCCATGGCATTCCCAACGATGAGCCTTTACAAAACGGAGATGTGGTATCTATCGACTGTGGGGCCTTAAAAAACGGATATTATGGAGACCATGCCTACACCTTTGAAGTTGGTGAGGTCGCAGCCGAGGCCAAAAAACTGTTAGAGGTCACCAAAAAATCCTTGTACATCGGGATTGATGCTTTTCGTGTGGGCAATCGTGTGGGGGATGTGGGATTTGCAATTCAACAATACACCGAGTCCTTTGGCTATGGGGTGGTGCGTGAGCTGGTCGGTCATGGACTGGGTAAAACCATGCACGAAAAACCCGAAATGCCCAATTACGGACGACGCGGCACCGGCAAGGCTTTTTTGGAAGGCATGGTCGTAGCCATTGAGCCTATGATCAACGCCGGTACCCACAAAATCAAACAACTTTCTGATGGTTGGACCATCCTTACGGCTGACGGCAAACCCAGCGCACACTTTGAGCACAATGTTGCCATTGTCGACGGAGTACCTCAACTGCTTTCTACTTTCGATTATGTATACGAAGCACTGGGGATTAAAAGTGATGAGGAAGATGCGTTTCGACCCAAATCCGATGTGGCGTGAAGACGCTTTTCAAGTGGTTTTTAAAGCATGTGCCTAGACCTTGGCTGTTGCGGGCTAGCAATTGGGTACGTCCGTTTTTGGATGTGTTTTACAGAGGTCATGAGCATATAGACCCAATTAACGGGAAATCCTACCGAACTTTTTTGCCTTATGGATACGGCAAGCCACGACCCAACGTGTTGAGCCCGGGTACATTGTCTTTGGAAAGGCACCGATTGCTGTGGGTCTATCTGCAGAGAGAAACTGATTTTTTTAGCAAAGCAGCAAAAGTGTTACACTTGGCACCCGAGCAAGCTTTTTTGGGTCGGTTTCAAAAACTGAAACACCTCGACTATACTACGGCAGACATAGCGTCTCCCCTAGCCGAAGTGAAGGCCGATATTTGTAACCTACCTTTTGACAACAACACCTTTGACTGGGTTTTGTGTAATCATGTACTGGAACACATCGAAGACGATCACAAAGCCATGTCTGAGCTCTTTAGAGTTCTAAAACGCGGTGGAAAAGCCATCCTTCAAGTACCCTTAGATGCCCAAAGACTGAAAACCTATGAGGATTTTAACATCCAAGATCCGCAAGAAAGGGCGCGTATTTTTGGTCAGTATGACCATGTACGGATTTATGGTTTGGACTATCTAGATCGGTTGCAGGCTGTGGGATTTGAGGCTGCTTTGATTCCATATGCCGAACAATTGACCCCAGAAGAACGCCATGTGTATCGCATTCCACAAAACGAGCAAATTCCTACGGCTGTAAAGCCTCGTTGAGCAAGGTTTTAAAACCGGTACTGGATATGTATTCATAATCCCCATTGTCAGCCGCCAAAACCAAAAAATATTCAAATTCCTTTTGGTCGATTTCCGGTAGATATTCAATAGGCATGGCCATCAGAGCAGTCGCATAGGCATCAGCGGTCATACAATCATCAGCCAAGACAGAAGCACTCAATACCTTAGAAGGACGGGCAGTGCCTGTGTGTGGGTTGAGGGTATGAACATATCGAGTTCCTGTGAGAGAATCAATGCTGAATTTTCGGTAATTCCCAGATGTAGCCAAAGCCTTGTCGGACAAAGAAAGGGTTTTAAGTAAGGTCCTGTCGGCACCTTGCTCGGGGTGATCGATAGCCACTTTCCATGGGGAATTTTTTAAGAGCTGTTGTCCTGAGGTTCGCAATTCACCCCCAATTTCAACCAAATAATCTTGGTAGCCAAGCTGATTAATCAACTCACTTAGCACATCAACAGTGTAGCCTTTGGCGATGGCATTGAAATCTATATAGAGTCTGGGGTCATCTTTTACGATGCGATTTTCTGACGAAAGTGTTACTTTATCTAGACCAGTAAAAGCCAAAAGGCTGTCTCGGCGGGCGGGGGTCACTACGTCTAGTGAATTTCCAGGGCCAAATCCGTAAGCGTTGACCAAAGCGCCTACTGTGGGGTCAAAATAGCCGCGAGTGTTTTTCCAAACCGTCAATGCTTTTTCAAATACACGAGCAAAATGGTGGTCTACAAGGATCGAAGCATCTCCACGATTGATTTTTGATATGTCCGAGTTGGGTATGTAAGTGGACATCGACTTGTTAATCACATAAAACACAGAATCTACAGCCGGGGATAATTTGTCATTTTCTTGCGTGTCAAAATAGGTGATATTGTAGGTGGTGCCCAAAGCATAACCAGAAAGGTTGTATTGTTTTATGGATGGACTGCATCCGGCTAACAAAAACAAACCCAAAAGGAAACTATAGCTTTTGAAGACCTTTATAATTGACCGCATAGGGTTGGGATTTTTGTAAAGGTAAGTCATATTGCGCTGCGTGGGCAAAGCCTACACCTGCATAGAACAACGCGGCTTTAAACTTATCGGCATGAGATTTGAGTTTATCTACTAGCGCTGTATCGTAGCTTTCAGGATTCTCGGGATAGACACAAGCCCTGACCAATACAAAAAATAGTTTTTTGTTTCTCTTACAGACAAACTGTGGGTCTTTTTTGGGTTCACTGTTGACGGCGACAAACTCATAGCCTTGGTCTTCCAAGTCCTGGCCCACGGTTTGCATGGCCAACTGGTGTAGTTCTTTCGAGGTAGGTTTATCCGCCAAAGTCGTCGAAACGTACATTCTCCGGAGGCACGCCAAAGTCCTCGGCCATTTTCTCCACAGCCATATTCATCAATGGAGGACCACAGAAGTATACTTCGATCTCTTCGGGCTCTTCATGGTGGTTGAGATAGTTATCAATCACAACTTGGTGCACAAAACCTACAAAACCATCTCCCTCGCCATCGAGACCGTCCTTGACTTTCCAGTTGTCTTCTTCTAGGGGTTCAGACAACGCCACATAAAACTTAAAGTTGGGAAAATCGCGTTCTAGCGCACGGAAGTGTTCGATGTAGAACAACTCTCGTTTGGAACGGCCTCCATACCAAAAAGTTACTTTACGGCCTGTTTTAAGGGTGCGGAATAGGTGGTATAGGTGTGAACGCATGGGCGCCATTCCGGCACCTCCTCCTACATATAACATTTCAGACTCAGAATGGTTGATAAAAAACTCACCATAAGGCCCCGAAATGGTCACCTTGTCACCGGGTTTTTTCGAGAAAATATAAGAAGAAGCAACCCCGGGGTTCACATCCATCCATCCATTCTTAGCGCGGTCCCATGGTGGGGTGGCAATTCGAACATTGAGCATGATTTCTTTGCCTTCAGCAGGATAGGAAGCCATGGAATAGGCACGCTCTACCAAGTCGGTATTTTTCATGGTCAAATCCCATAAGCCAAACTTGTCCCACTCCAATTTAAACTTCTGAAGATCATCGGGATGTTCTTCTGGGTGTGCGGTGATGTCAATGTCTTTGTATGGAACCTCGCATGGGGGAATTTCGATCTGGATATATCCACCTGCCTCATAGTCCATATCATCAGGAATTTCGACTACAAATTCTTTAATAAAC
>CAXRDP010000079.1:0-4628 GCA_964229545.1 Flavobacteriaceae bacterium
CCCACTTTTATGTCGATTATTTTGGCAGGAAAAGTGGGTTCTTTTATCACCTCCAGCATAGGAACCATGCGTGTCACTGAGCAGATCGATGCACTTGAAGTGATGGGCATCAACTCGATTAATTATTTGGTTTTTCCCAAAGTCATTGCCATGATGTTGTTGCCTTTTGTCATCAATCTCTCCATGTTTTTGGGCGTATTTGGAGGCTGGGCAGCCACCATTTACGGCGGCTTTTCGAGTAGCGCAGATTTTATCGAAGGCATACAATTAGACTTTAGACCTTTTCATGTGGTCTATGCTTTTATCAAAACTTTTTTGTTTGCCATGATTTTGGCCACCATCCCCTCCTATCACGGCTATTATATGAAAGGCGGCGCTTTGGAGGTCGGTAAGGCCAGCACCGTCGCTTTTGTATGGAGCTCGGTTGTGATTATCGTCGTAAACTATTTTGTAACCCAACTTCTTTTGGCATAGGCATGATTCAAGTAGAACAACTCACCAAATCATTTGACGGAACCTGTGTCCTCGATCAGGTATCGACCGCTTTTGAGCAGGGAAAAACCAATTTGGTGATTGGACAAAGTGGTTCTGGAAAAACCGTCTTACTCAAATGTTTGTTGGGACTGTTTACACCCGACTCGGGAGAGATTTATTTTCACAACACCCCCTTCTCTACTATGAACGACGAAGCAAGGAGGGTCTTACGCAGGGAAATCGGTATGGTATTCCAAGGTAGTGCGCTGTTTGACTCAATGAGTGTGTTGGAAAATGTGATGTTTCCCATGCGTATGCTCACCGATTTGAGCGAAGCAGAAATGCGCGATCATGCAGAAACCATCATTCAGCGTGTGAATCTGGTAGATGCCAACGAAAAACTACCCGCTGAAATTTCCGGCGGGATGCAGAAGCGTGTGGCCATTGCCAGGGCCGTGGTAATGCGCCCCAAATATTTGTTTTGTGACGAACCCAATTCCGGTTTGGACCCCAAAACCGCCATGGTAATCGACAACCTTATTCAGGAACTCACCCACGAGTATAACATCACCACCGTGATTAATTCGCACGATATGAACTCAGTCATGGAAATCGGAGAGACCATCTTGTTTCTAAAAGACGGTAAAAAAGAATGGCGTGGCAGCAAGGAAAACATTTTTAGGACCGACAATAAGGCGGTGACCGATTTTGTGTATTCTTCCGAGTTGTTTAAAAAAGTGCGGAAACTCTATCTCGAATCTTAGTCTTTCTGCTCAAGCTCGAAAGGCTGGTCCTCAAGCTTGAGAGCAAGCCAGTTTTTTAGCCTCACCGTTTCATCAGCAATGGCTATGCTATCCAATCCTGATTTCCATTCCACGCCAAAGACCATCAAAGTGTCTATGGTGCTAAAATTAGAACGGTATGTTTGGGCATAGCTAACACCTACCACAAGGGGGCTGATGACTTGCATTTCTTTGGCGATTTCAACAAACGAAACCTGCTGTAGTGTTTTTCCGGACAACTTACGTACTTCCTCGGTTAGTTGGGCGATTTGTTTTTCTTTCTGTATCAAATCCAAAGAGTCGCGTTTGCGAAGTTCTTTCAGGTAGCGTTGCGAATTGACCAAATCGGATTGCCTTTCCTGTTGGTTGACAATCAACTCTGTTTTGAGAAGGGCATCGTAGGTTCTCATACGGTTTTGTAGCAATGCCACCACTTCGGGCGCAATTGGATCCATTCCAAAAGTGTTAATCACCACTTTGGAGCTGTCTTTTCCGTATTCAATTCTGGCAGTTTGCTTGAGGTAGTCAGAATGGGGCAACCCCATCAGTTCTTGTTCTAAAAAAGAAGACGCTGCTGTCTCAAATTGGCTTTTTTGAAGTACCTCTACAAAAGTAAATCCGGCAGGTATCATCATCAGTATGGCCAAAAGTGTTGCCAACCTAGAGGTGCGTTTGCGTTTTTTGGCATTGGCATACTGCGTCATGGGAAAACGCAACAGTTTGACTACCAAATAGGCCGCCAAAGCAATAAAAATGGCGTTGATGGTAAACAAGTACAAGGCCCCAAGAGCATAGGCGATGTTGGCTTGCGCCAGTCCATAACCCACCGTACACAAAGGAGGCATCAGGGCGGTAGCAATGGCTACTCCAAAAATCACGGATGCGATGGTTCCTTTTTTGGTACGTGCGATAATCAGTGCCAAGCCTCCAAAAAATGCGATGAGTACATCTCTAATATCGGGGCTTACACGTGCCAACAATTCGCTGGATTCTTCACGCAAGGGAAAGACAGCAAAAAACAAAGTGGCTGTTGCCACACTCAGCAATACCATGACCAAAAAATTGACCATAGAGCGTCGTAGGGTTTCTACGTCGTTCAATGCCAAAGAGACCCCTACCCCCAAAACAGGGCCCATGAGGGGTGCTATAAGCATCGCGCCGATAACCACCGCAGTGGAATTGGCATTCAGACCAATGGAGGCTAGAAAAATGGAACAAATCAACACCCAAGCGGTGGCACCCCGAAAAGGGATGTCTGCCTTCACAGCCTCTAAAGTCGCTTTGTAGTCAGTGTCTTTTCGAAACGATAGCAACAGCCTTAAAAACTGGAGCGCACTGCGGAAAAAACCTTGTGCATCGCGTTGCACATCGGCTTTGGCAGCTGAGGTTTTGTCGTCGTCAAAATTGAATTTTGATTCCATTTTTATTCGTTTTGATCGATATCAGGGCATACTTCTACCTTGCAATGGGCGGCAAACAAAAAAACACGTCCGGTGTTTTCTTCTTCACAAGCATATCGTTTACGACGCAATGCTCCCATAATATACACTTTTTGGTTGGGCATGCTAAAACGTGTACCCTTTTCTAACTCAAAAATAAAAGATTTGTTGTTATCTGGGTCAAATTGACTCAAAGCCATGGCCAATTTGGAGTCGGCGTCTAGGGTGGCGCTGGGTTTGATCATATGCGCTGCCAAGGGTTTGAGCAGGGAGTCAGGAAAGATTTCACTACTTATGTAAGGCAGCATCAACTCTTTAAAAACTTGCCTCCACTGTGGGCCGTGTGGCTTCCTAAAACTACCTCCACGCTGAAATACTTTCCAATGGGCCCACTCATGCACAAAAGTGATCAGAAATCTGTAGGGATTGTCCATCGTATTGATGGAAATTTGGAAATCTCCATCGGGCAAACGCCTAAAATCTCCGTGTTTGGTTTTTCTGGAAGGCGTCACACGAATGCGGACAGGGTCGTTTGAAATCATGTTCCGACACAAAGCCTCCGCTTGCGCAGGAAGAAGTTGGTAAAATGTGTTCATGGAGTCGAACTGCTCAACGGCAATACCTTGCCATTGTAAAAGCGATGGCCAGTTAAGGCAAAGTCTGCGATGTAAACTGCCATTTGATCGGCCGTCACAGGGGCTTGGTAGCCGGGAAAAGCCTCTGCCAGCATTTCTGTCTGTACGGCACCCAAAGCCAGTGCGTTTACCGAAAGGTCTCGATCTTTAAATTCTTCTGCCAACAACTCTGTCAATATACCCAAAGCGCCTTTGCTGCTGCTATATGCCGCAAGACCTGGAAATTTGGAAGTGCCGTTGATACCCCCCATACTGCTGATATTGACTATATGTGCTTGTTGGCTAAAATGTGGAAGTAAATTTCGAATAAGATTTGCCACCCCAAACACATTGACCTTGTAGACCTTTTCAAAATCTTCGGCGGTGGTTTCAGCAAAAGGTTTGTTGACCAGCATACCGGCATTGTTGATCAAAACATCAAAAGATGTGTTTCCACAAGACGCTACCCATTCTTGGACGTCAGATTCTTTCGAAATATCCAAGGATACAGCCTGAACACCCGACAAGGTTGACAATTCCGAAATATTGCGCGACAAAGCCCAAACGCGGTGCCCTTGGGCAAGAAAAACATCTACAAGTGCACGGCCAATGCCACGACTGGCACCCGTTACTACAATGTTTTTCACACGATCTGACATGGGCTGTTAAATCAACAACCGTATGGGCTGTTCGATATATTCTCGTAGGGTTTGCAAAAACTGTGCGCCTGTTGCACCATCGACAGTTCGGTGATCACAGGCCAAAGTGAGTTTCATCGTATGACCGACCACAACCACGCCCTCTTTGACTACTGGCTTTTGAACAATCGCTCCGACAGAAAGAATCGCAGAGTTGGGCTGGTTGATGATAGAAGTAAACTCGCTGATGCCAAACATACCCAAATTGGAGACCGTAAAGGTGCTTCCCTCCATTTCGGCAGGCGTGAGTTTTTTATCGCGTGCACGTACTGCATAGTCTTTGACTTGAGCGCCTATTTGTGGCAGCGCCAATTCATCAGCAAAACGCACTACAGGCACAACCAAACCGTCACTTACCGCTACGGCCACGCCGATGTGCACATGGTGGTTGAGTTGCATGCGGTCATCAAACCATTGAGAGTTGACTTGCGGATGCTTTTTTAGTGCCAGTGCAACGGCCTTGACTACGATATCGTTAAAAGATATTTTGGTGTCGGGCAGTTCGTTGTATTGTTTGCGGAACGCCATCGCTGGATCCATATCAAACTCCACAGACAAATAGTAGTGTGGTGCCGAAAATTTGGATGCAGACAACCTTTTGGCAATGGTTTTACGCATTTG
>CAXRDP010000080.1:0-7737 GCA_964229545.1 Flavobacteriaceae bacterium
CAGCAGCGACTTCGGAGCTCCGCTCCTTCTTCACTGCTGCCTGACCAACAACACCAATGGAAATCACTACTTTTAAGTGATACTAATTATGGTGAGCCTTCATACCGAAATGAGTGGCACCATTAGACCAAAATACGCACATACAATGAAACAACTTAAATTCCTACTCAGTTCATTAGCAATATTGGTATCCCTTCAGTCATCGTGGGCTCAACAAGTTTTCATTGGTTATTCAGCGCGCACCAAGAATGTACCTCGGTTTGATCATGCCGCAAATTTTGGATTTTACGTTAATGACCGTATTCAAGTTGGTGCTACATATATACAATTACATAAACATTGGGGTGGTCGAATTGAGTTTGTTCAACCAGATGTGTATGGGGGATATGTAGCATATAGAATCCTCGATAAAAAAGTTTATTCGAACATCAAGTTCGGCGTATTACGGTATAAACAAGGAATCCCAAATTACGTTGTCCAATACAATACCATGACCTACTACAACATTGAACTTGGATACCAAATTAACGACCATTTTTCCATAGGTCCTGGCTTGACATTGTATGGGGTTTGGGACCCTGCAGATCATTGGAGTACAATATATTTTTTTCACTCTTTTGATTTAATCAGTTTAGAACTAAAATTTTAATTAACGATGATATTAGAGACAAAATACGCCAGTGGAAAAAACACCGTCAGATACAAGAAAAATACCGGGTACTCTAATCATAGAGAGCTGTTTGACGATTTAAAGGACTTTCAACAACAACGTGACGATAATAATGACTATAGTCTGCAGGTCGTTTCACCCCCTGCAGGATATAATTTAGTTTTTGAAGACACCTTTTCAGGAAATTCGCTCGACTTAAATAAGTGGAAGATGGGACTCCCTTTTGGATCGTTTTATACAGATCCAGACGAACATGGTTTCTACTTTCCAGAGGATGGAAAATTAGATCCAAATACGAAAGTTGTTTCTGTTAACGGTGGTAGACTTAATCTAGATTGTACATGGTATCCTAAAACTTATAATGTCGATCACCTTACCGGAATAGACCAAGAAAGAAAACAAGAACTTTTATCTAACTGTAATCCAAATATTGCCCAGGTATATAAAAAGTCACAGTACGACGGTTTTACCATAAACTATGGTGGAGGGGCAGTACACTCCACGGATTCTTGGCACTATGGGTGGTTTGAAGCGATTATAAAGTGCCCTGCAAATAAACACATGTGGACTCATCTTGGCTTACATGGCGTAGATTTTGCACCCCCAGAAATTCATATAGTTGACCATAAATCATTGGACAGCGCAACTATAATCCAACCCCTACCCAATATTTTTCATGGTGCTGTTAGCCCTTTCAGCCCTCAATGGGGGACAGAACAGCTGGGTTGGTTTGCGCCAAATTTGGAATACACTATGCATTTATTTAAGCCGAAGAGGATGAATCTCTTCGCTGGCCCAGATAGGCTTGTTCAATATGTTTGCCACTGGACCCCTTATGGAATTGCCATTTATTACGATTCAATTCTATATCGGTATTACACAGCAGAAGCCTTAAATTCACTTTATAACAATAATCTGAACTTCACAAATGTCTACTTTCAAATTGCCAACGGTGTAACCGATTGTTATAGTGAAGGTAATAATTTTGGTGATGATCACCCTTACCAAACTGCAAGACTTGAGGTTGATTCCGTTCGAGTCTTTCAACAATAACTAGAGTAAATCTTTAGCATATGGTGTACAACACGAGGAAAGCAACAAAAACTACTATTAGATATCGGAACAATCAAGGGTATCAGAATCATCGGCAATACTTCGATGACTTAAAAAATTTTCAAACATACCGAGAATTGAACAATGATTTGAATCCAAATTTGGTTCAGCCACCTCCTCAATACAACTTAGTGTTTAAGGATGAATTCACAGGTGGACAGTTGGACAGGAATGAATGGGGCACAGGTGTTAGATGGGGTACTTTTCATAAGGAGCCAAGTAAACACGGTTTTTATTTTCCAATTGACGGTATCGGTCCAAATTCAACATCTATTTCTGTTGCTCAGGACAATTTGGTCCTTGATTGCATATATGACCCCAAAACATACTACATGAGTGCCTTAACAGGGAGAGACGCATATAGATACAACTCCCTAGTTAATAATTGCGATGAAGGTATTGAAGGTTATTATCAGAAAATAACTGAATTTACGATTGATTACAATGGCGGATCAGTATTCTCCAAGCGTAAATGGAAAAAGGGTTGGTTTGAGGTAATAGCTAAGTGCCCATGAAATCAATACATGTGGACAGGAATCTGGCTTCAAGGCGTCGAATTTTGGCCTCCTGAAATAGATTTGGTGGAACATGATTCTAAGAGTGATGAAACGCAAGTAGACCCTAAGCCAAATATTCATATTGGAAGCGAAGGTACAAACGTTAACCATCCTGATTATGGTATTCAGCACAGAGGTTGGCTAATACCGCACTTAGAATATGGTTTTATTGAGGATGAAGACCCAATGACTCTGTACAAACCTTATGACAGGTATGTACAATACGTTTGTCATTGGACCGATGACTTTGTAAAAATCTACACCGATGGAGTTCTTTACAGAGAGTATTCAACGGATAAATTGTTTTCATTGTACAGAGACGCTGACATTTCCATGGAGCTAATTCTTAATAACGGGGTATCGAACGAATATGACCACGATAGCACTTTTGGTATTGACCATCCATTTGCGAATGCTCCAATGTATAATGAAAGCGTAAGAGTTTATCAAGCTCCATAGATTAATTGCAGCCATTGATGCCTAACAAGTCCCGCAGAGTAAGGCAACCAAATCCACTACACTTCTTTACTTTGAGATTGAAATTCTATTTTGATTCTTTCACGGAGATACTGAATACACTGAGGTTTTGGCATTATACGTGATTCCAAACATGTGTTCGGAACATTCCGAACAACACTAACACGATTACAGGATGTGTAAATCAGATCAAAAGGGGTTTTATAGATGTATTTAAACAGTGCCAATGAATATCACTTAAGGCTTCCCGGGAAAATAATAAACCCCTACTCGATTTTACGAGTTCTTAAAAATCTTTGTGTAAACAAGTCGAAAAAAGCTGTTCCCACACAAAACCTATCGCGTCCGCCCCAACCAAATAATCGACCACCAAAAACGGCTATTCCCAAAAAAGGTTACCTTCGTTTTACCGTTCTTTGTTGTAGCTTATGCGTTGCAAGCAAAAAGGCCATTTTAGACACTTGTTGCCTATGTGTTGCGCGTGTTTAAAACTAAATGACAGATAATAAGCGTGTTGCGGACTCAGCGAAAGAGGTTGAGATGTGTATCGTAAAGTTTGTTAAATAGTGGGCTGTAATGTCTTAAATTTCGGGTAGAAGACATGTAGTCCAGAGCCACATCAAATTGTTGATATAGCCATGTGTTGTTCATTTCACGCAGACCATTTCCGAGGGTTGAAACACGCATCATTTTAACATCGTTTATACCCATTGGTATATAGTCCGTTATAAACAAATAATTAGCTTGAGAAATAGGATCTGCTATTAAATACAAATTATCCAAAATCCCATAACCGCTATATCCCGAATAAACCCCGATGTTAGAAACCGAGTAATTGCCTCCATTACTAACAATTGCATTTACGCGTACAAATCTTTCCTCATTTATCCAGAGATTATTTAAACCTTGATTTTCTATATACACATGAAAGATTGTGTCACTAAGAAATGACCGGCAGAAGTAAGATGATTTTAACGGAAGTCGTAATCCTCCGCCACCCCATGCCGAATGAACATAATTTGCATTATTGCCTCCAGGCAGTAAGTTACCTTGAGCATCATAGTATTTTCCATTCAGGAAGTAAAATTGCAAATCTCCATTTTTATCGCACCAAGTATTAGACCCATTGGCTTCTTGATTATATGCATTGTGACTTGAAGGAATATTTGAAGACCAGGATGTAGTTGAAGCTGTTGGAGGCGTGGTATTGAAATCCAGCACATTGCCACGACCAAAGACCCAGACATTATTACCATTCTGAGCAAAAGCTGCCTGACACAGGATTAAAAAACCTAATAAACCAAGCCTTAGCTTCATCACATTTCAGAAAAGTTAAAACTAACGCAATGTATTCCCCCCGGTTGTAGTAACTCCAAATTAGGGATTTTCCCCTTTTGATGTCAGTGTCTTTTGTTGCCGCTTTCTTCCAATACCCAAAATGGGACCTAGCAGAATGGGGTAGTTTGATCGACGGACTAAATGGTTGATGAGCGCTGGCGTTTAACGCCGAGTTAGACTCGAGAATGCAAATAGTCCCAAAATGCTAAAAAAAATCACTTCGCCTATTCCTACATCAGTGCTTATTGCTTCTTGAGCCTCAATGGGTTTTTGGGGGTCTGGATGTGTGAGTGCTTGTTGCCCGATAGCCTTTAGAGAGGCGATGGTTTTTTGAAGACCTCCTATCTCGGCACTAAGCTGCTGAATCAAGAGTCCTTGCTCGGCAATAGTCCCTCCCTTTTTTAAGCTTTGTTCTTGCTCAAACGCCACCCTAGTATCGGCATTCTCAAGATCTAACTCGAGACGTTTTATACGTCGTTGTAGCTTTCGGTTTTCTTCTTTTTGTTCGACAACCTCTCGGAGGTCGCCGGTGAACTTTTCGATGGGTTGGGCATATCTCGTAAAAAGATGTCCAAGGTATTCTGAGGCGGTCATTCCTGAGTCGCGCGCTAAGCGTTCTAAAAATAATTTTTGGTGTGAACTAACTCTAAAGCTCACAGTGAAGTTGCGAAAGTGTTCATTTGGGACCATCCGTTGGCGTGTTTACATGTTGTAGATCAGCGTGTTTACCTATTGTTTACGTGAGGTAGACGCTCAGGGTTTTATTTCTTACCCTACTTGAGGGCATCAATTTTTGGATTCCATGCTTTCAGAAGAAGAAAGTCATGTCGCTCAAAAGGAAGTTGGTTTGGTTTTTCCTTTTTAGCATGGTAAATTTACCACAACGTTATTTTGAAAAAATGACAATTTGGAAGTATGGGATTATCTAAACAGGACTTTATAGATGCTGTGGCGCGCACCTTTGGTAGCTTTCACATTACACCCAAAGACCTCGGGATTACTTCTCGACAGGTGAACTATTGGAAGCAATCCATAGGTCTCCCATACTTCCAAGACGAAAAGCACCTGAAGATGAATCTCTACCAGGCGCTTTGGTTGGAGATTTTGCATAGCCTCTCCAAAATGGGAGTCTCAACCAAGCAACTTGATGCATTGAGCAGGAAGGTGTGGTTGGAACCAATAGAGATGGGCTATTATCGCAATCTCGTTCTCGCAGAAATCCAACATCCCTCCGGCAGCATCTCGGAAAAGGATTATTACCACCGCATTCTTGAAGATCCCCGGCTTATGGATGCCATGGCCCAAGAAATCAATCCTTTCACCGTGGGCATTGGTCAGATGGTAAAGACCCCGATGAGTCTTTTCCAGTTTAACTATTTTCCTCAATCTGATTATTGGTGTTTCTCAGGGGCCATTGCAGACCCTAAAGAAGAAGGGGTGCAACGCATGACTCGGGAGCCCTATGTGGCGATTCCTCTCGCTCGGTTGTTCAGCGACTTAGTTTCCATGGAGATTATAAAAAGCGAGGGGTGCACCGAGCTCATGGATGCGGAACTAGTGGACGCCCTGAATCTGATCTACCAAAAGAAACCCAGATATGTGATAGCCGCGACAAAGGGCCATCACCAAGAGTTCCAATTTGTGTATCACGACACCCGTACTCTTTCAGAACTCATTTCATTTCTAAAGAGCAACGATCTTAAAAAAGGATCGCGTGTGCTGCTGACCCTCCAAGGGGATAAGTGGGACACACAGATTATAGTAAAAGCAAAATGATGGTGCCATCCAACCAGCCTAACCCGATCCAGCCTGGTTTAATACCCAACCGGGATGGACCCAAAATCGTCTTCAGAGTTCTTAACTCAAAACGAGCTTGAAGAACACCTGAACATCAAGCTATGTCCAGAGCATGCGCGCACATTAGCGCAGTGCTCTTACGAATTCATTCAAATCTTTATTCAAACGCTTTAATCCACTTCACACAAGATGGAACCCTTTGACATTTCAAAATACCACAACCAAATTGTTTGGACCTACACCCGTGTGAGCTCCAAAGACCAATTTCAAAACAATGCGAGCATCAGCACCCAAACTCAAGAGATTCGGGCTTTTGCCTCAACCAATAACCTGATCATTGAGCAGGAGTACAACGCCAAGTACGAGAGCTCAAAAACATTCGGAAACCAAAAAATGCTTCTCCAACTCAAAGAAGCCATTCGAAAAACCCGCCCTTATAAACGGCCTAAGCTCATTCTATTTTGGTCTGTAAGCAGGGTTGGGCGTGCCGGGGCTGCGCACATCAGCTTCATGATGGAGCTTAAACGTGACTATGGCGTGATTATCTACTGTGTAAGTGATGGGTATTCTACCCATGATGACAGGGCCGAATACGCCATAAGCACCGCCCTGTTGCATGCGCAGTGGGAAAACATCAATCGGTCCGATGCCATTACACCTGGAATCAAAAACTATGTACAAAGAGGCTACCACCTAGGGAAAGCACCCCGAGGCTATTACAAGAAAGGGCCATTGGTCGCTAACCCCGAACACGTTCAAGCCAAACAAGAAGTGCTGCTCAATGATGAAGGAAGAGCTTTGAAGGAGGCTTTTAAGATGAAGATTCACGATGGTGCAACCGACCGTGAAATCATTGACTTTATGGCAAAAAAAGGATACTCGATTCCCCCGCAGACCTTATGTAAGATGTGGAAGAATCCATTTTATGCGGGCATCTACAAAAACAAACATATTATCGACCCCAATGCCAAAGGTCCATGGGAGCCTATCATCACCCTACAAGAATTTGAACTGCTTCAGGGACGATTGGACGGTTCCTTCCTGGCTGGAGTGCCTAAGTTCAAAGGCAAAGAAGCAACCCCTCTGATTCCACAGTTTTTACGTTGTGATGAGTGCGCGCACAACATGACTTCCTATTTCAATAAGAAGACCCAATCCTATTACTACAAGTGCAACTCCTGCAATAAAACCGCCAATGCAGATACCACTCCCAAATCCCTAAGGCCAGGTGTCCATGAGCGCTTTAGGGACCTATTAGATGGGTTTCATTTAGACCCCAAACTTTACAATGTCTTTAAGGTTCAATTGGAAAAAAGCTTGGATCAAAGTCTTGGGAGATTCGAGTCCAAACGAAGGGAGGTTTTGGACGAGATTCAATTAAAAACCACTCATCTTGAGCGCATAGAGCACAACTTCGTCATTGGTGAAATCACAAAGGCCATGTACGAAAAGCATACGCAGGCAATCATAGGTGAAATAGCAGGATTGGAGGAAAAACTTGAGTCCATGCCTTCAAAAAAATCGAACCAAGAAATCATGGATGCCAAACTCATGGAGGTCCTCAAAAACCCTCGTCAATTCTACGATTCCTTAAATGGGAAACAAAAAAGGGCTTTTCAAAAGTTAGTCTTTCCAGAAGGTTTGAAGTACTCCATGAAAAAGCAAGAATATCTAACCTCAGAGATGCACCTGCTATTCGACATAACGGGTTGCTTTATAGAATCTTGGGAGGCTAATAAAAACAAAACTCAAAGACAAAATGCCTTTGAGTCTCGTTTAGTGGAG
>CAXRDP010000081.1:0-12894 GCA_964229545.1 Flavobacteriaceae bacterium
CTGAAATGGCTCGTACCGAGCAGTACAAAGAAGGTCAGATTCCGTTACATACACTTAGAGCGGATATCGATTACTGGAACACAACTGCCAATACTATTTATGGTTCAATTGGTGTAAGTGTTTGGATCTTTAAAGGTGAAATTATCGGTGATGTTGATTTAACTCCTGGAGCTCAAGCAGCTAAGGAAGCAGAATCAAAAAGAGGCCGAAGAGGTGGAGACGATCGCGGTAAGAGAAACAACCGTCGTCGTAGCAGAAACCGAAATAGACAAAATAATTAACACAGCTAGATAGATAACGATGTTAGAGCCAAAAAGAGTAAAACGCCGTAGAGTACATCGCGCTAAGCTTAAAGGAAATGCGAACAGAGGACATCAAATTAATTTTGGTGATTTCGCTCTGAAAGCAATGGAACCTAAGTTTATTACGTCTCGTCAGATCGAGGCTTGCCGTATTGCTATTGCACGTTCTTTGCAGCGTGACGGGCAAACGTTCATTCGTATTTTCCCGGATCAACCAATGACAAGTAAACCAGCTGAAACTCGTATGGGTAAAGGTAAAGGTGCTTTGGATCACTATGTAGCCGTAGTAAAGCCCGGGCGTGTGTTGTTCGAGGTGGCCGGTGTGCCCCACGATGTGGCCAAAGAAGCTTTGCGCTTGGCGGCTCAGAAGTTGCCCGTAAAAACAAAATTTGTGATTGCTCGTGATTACGACGCATAATAGAGTATAGAGATGAAACAACAAGAGATTAAGGCGTTAACCCAAGATGAGTTGCAAGAGCAACTTGCCCAACAGCAAAAAAGCTATGCTGAGGCCAAATTTTCGCATTCGCTTTCCAATTTGGAAAACCCGGTTCAATTGCGTGCCCAGCGTCGTACCATCGCGCGCCTTAAAACAGAAATAAATCAGCGTAACTCGCAAGAAGCGTAATTTGATTATGGAAAGAAATTTGAGAAAAGAACGAATCGGAGTGGTCACCAGCAACAAGATGCAAAAGTCTATTGTTGTCAGTGAGGTCAAGCGTGTAAAACACCCTATGTACGGGAAATTCGTTTTGAAAACTAAAAAATACGTAGCCCACGATGAGCAGAACGACTGCAACATCGGAGATACGGTCCGCATTATGGAAACCCGCCCATTGAGCGCTTCCAAGTGCTGGCGATTGGTTGAAATTATTGAAAGAGCAAAATAATGGTACAACAAGAATCCAGACTTAAAGTAGCAGACAACACAGGAGCCAAAGAGGTGCTTACCATCCGTGTTTTGGGAGGTACAAAGCGTCGCTATGCTTCCATAGGAGACAAGATCGTGGTAACGGTCAAAGATGCTACCCCTAACGGAACGGTGAAAAAAGGGCAAGTGTCTACCGCTGTGGTGGTACGTACCAAAAAAGAAGTGCGTCGTCCTGACGGATCCTACATCCGTTTTGATGAAAACGCATGTGTATTGCTCAACCCTACAGGGGAAATGCGCGGAACCCGTGTGTTTGGTCCTGTGGCTCGCGAGTTGCGAGACAAAAAATTCATGAAGATTATTTCCTTAGCCCCTGAGGTATTATAAGCATAGAAGATGAAAAAAATTAAGATTAAAACAGGTGATACGGTTCGCGTCTTGGCAGGAGACCACAAAGGCGCTGAAGGCAAGGTATTGCGATTGATTGTCGAAAAAGACAAAGCCATTGTTGAAGGCGTTAATATCGTCAAGCGTCACACCAAGCCCAACGCCCAGAACCCACAAGGTGGCATCGTCGAAAAAGAGGCAGCCATTCATATCTCCAATTTGTCCTTGTTGGCCGCTGATGGCAAACCTACGCGTGTGGGTTATCAGTTCAACGGTGACAAAAAAGAGCGCATCTCACGTAGAACCAATGAAGTAATTTAAGATGGTACCTAGAGTTAAACAAGAATACAAAGACAGAGTGATTCAGGCGATGACTGAAGAATTCAGCTATGCCAATGTGATGCAAGTGCCAAAACTTCAAAAGATTGTTATCAGTAGAGGTGTTGGTGCTGCTGTGGCTGACAAAAAATTGGTAGAGCATGCCGTAGATGAGCTTACTCAGATTTCGGGTCAGCTTGCGGTAGCTACTTTGTCAAAGAAAGACGTGTCGAACTTCAAACTTCGAAAAGGAATGCCTATTGGCGCACGTGTGACACTGCGTGGTGATAAGATGTACGAATTTTTCGATCGTTTGGTAACGGCTGCGCTTCCTCGTGTGCGTGACTTCCAAGGCGTGAAAGCCAGTGGATTCGACGGACGTGGAAACTACAACTTGGGTGTAACCGAACAAATTATTTTCCCTGAAATCGATATCGATAAAGTGGCGAAAATCGCGGGTATGGACATCACTTTTGTGACTTCTGCCCAAACAGATAAAGAAGCAAAATCATTATTAGCTCATATGGGCTTGCCTTTTAAAAAGAATTAAGTATGGCTAAAGAATCCATGAAGGCCCGAGAGGTCAAACGTGCAAAACTCGCTGCCAAGTATGCGGCCAAGCGTCAAGCGCTTAAAGAAGCCGGCGATTACGAGGCGTTGCAAAAATTGCCAAAAAACGCATCTCCTGTGCGTATGCACAACCGCTGCAAGCTGACAGGTCGTCCGAAAGGATACATGCGTCAGTTTGGAATATCTCGTGTGATGTTCCGTGAGATGGCAAACAAAGGTCTAATCCCGGGTGTACGTAAAGCCAGCTGGTAAACAAAAAGTATTATGAATACAGATCCTATTGCAGATTTTTTGACCCGTATCCGAAACGCGAACAGTGCGGGCCATCGTGTTGTAGATATTCCCGCTTCTAAGTTGAAGTTGGAAATCACCAAAATCTTATTTGATCAAGGTTATATATTAAGCTATAAAACAGATGACAGTACTGCCCAAGGCAGCATCAAGATAGCCCTTAAGTATGACCCCATCACCAAAGATCCGGTTATCAAAAAGCTCCAAAGAGTGAGTACACCGGGTTTGCGCCGTTATTCCGCATCGAGTGAAATTCCTCGTGTGCTGAACGGCTTGGGTGTGGCCATCGTCTCTACCTCTCATGGTGTGATGACTGGCAAACAAGCACAAAAAGAAAATGTAGGAGGCGAAGTGCTTTGCTACGTATATTAATAAGGAAAGAAAGTAACAATGTCAAGAGTAGGAAACAGTCCCATAGCAATCCCGGAAGGCGTCACCGTTGACGTCCAACCCGATGTGATTAGCGTGAAAGGAAAATTAGGCGAGTTACACCAAAGCTACGATACGGTCAGTTTCAATCAGGAAGATGGCCAAATTTTGGTTACACGTCCTTCAGACGCCAAACCCCATAAAGCCAAACACGGACTCTACAGAGCCTTGGTTTTTAACATGGTGCAAGGTGTTTCTGCCGGATTTACCAAAGAACTCGAGTTGGTAGGTGTGGGATATCGTGCTGCCAATCAGGGACAGAAATTGGATTTGGCTTTAGGTTTTTCTCACAATGTGGTGTTTGAAATCCCAAGTGAAGTTAAGGTAGAAACCGTTTCTGAAAAAGGTAAAAACCCCATCATCAAGCTGACCTCTCACGACAAACAGTTGTTGGGTGCGGTAGTCGCTAAGATTCGTTCTTTGCGCAAGCCGGAACCCTATAAAGGAAAAGGAATCAAATTTGTGGGTGAGCAAATCCGCAGAAAAGCAGGTAAGTCTGCATAAGGCAAAAAATTATGAGGCAAACAAAAACACAAAGAAGACAACGCATACAGCGCCGCTACAAAGCCACCGTTGCTGGTACGGCCGAGCAGCCTAGGATGTCTGTTTTTAGAAGCAACAAAGAGATTTACGTTCAAATCATCAACGACCAAACGGGTGAAACTTTGGTTTCTGCATCTTCAAGAGATAAAAGTCTAGAAGGACAGGGCGCCAACAAAGTAGAACAAGCCGGACTGGTAGGTAAGTTGATCGCTGAAAAGGCTACCAAAGCCGGTATCAGCAGTATCCGATTTGATCGTGGGGGCTATTTGTATCACGGACGTGTAAAATCTCTGGCCGAAGGGGCGCGTGAAGGAGGATTAAAATTTTAAAGGAATATGTATCAGAATTACAATAACGTAGAATTTGTAAAGCCCGGAGGCTTGGAGTTGAAAGACCGTTTGGTCGGTGTTCAACGTGTAACCAAAGTAACCAAGGGTGGTCGTGCATTCGGTTTTTCTGCCATCGTGGTAGTTGGAGACGAAAATGGCGTTGTCGGACATGGTTTGGGCAAGTCTAAAGAAGTTTCGGAAGCCATTGCCAAGGCAGTAGAAGATGCCAAGAAAAATTTGGTGCGTATCCCTGTAAATAAAGGAACCCTACCACACGAGCAAAAAGGAAAATTTGGAGGCGCAAGAGTGTTTTTAAAGCCTGCTTCAACAGGTACAGGAGTGATTGCCGGTGGTGCTGTGCGTGCCGTACTGGAATCGGTAGGTATTCACAACGTACTATCCAAGTCGCAAGGATCTTCCAACCCGCACAACGTCGTAAAAGCCACTTTTGACGCTTTGCTTCAATTGCGTGATGCGCGCATGGTAGCCAAGCAAAGAGGTATTTCAGTTGATAAAGTTTTTAACGGATAACATCATGGGAAAGATTAAAGTCACACAAACCCGCAGTAAAATTAAAAGACCCGAAGACCAGAAGCGCACGCTCTTGGCCTTAGGTTTGAAAAAAATGGGACAGTCCGTTGAACACGACGCTACACCCTCAGTATTGGGTATGGTAGATAAAGTAAAACACCTAATCTCAGTTGAGAAACTATAAATTATGGAATTAGGAAACATCAAACCCGCTAAGGGATCGGTAAAAACAGCCAACAAGCGTTTGGGACGCGGAGAAGGTTCTGGCTCTGGAGGTACGGCCTCTCGTGGCCACAAAGGTGCCAAGTCACGCTCTGGCTACTCTAAAAAAATCGGTTTTGAGGGAGGTCAAATGCCCCTTCAGCGCCGTGTGCCAAAATTTGGTTTTAAAAACATCAACCGCAAGTCTTACACAGGTATCAACCTAGATACACTACAGGCCTTGGTCGATGCCAAAAAAATCAAAACAGAAGTTACGCTAGATCAGTTAATCACTTTGCGCTTGGCCGGAAAGAACGATTTGGTGAAAATCTTAGGACGAGGCGAATTGTCGGCCGCTCTAAAAATAACCGCTCATAAATTTACGGCGACCGCCAAGTCAGCTATCGAAGCTGCCGGAGGAGAAGCCATAGACGCATAAGAAGCATGAAACGCATTTTTGAAGTCATACAGAATATTTGGAAAATCGAGGAACTTCGCACTCGCATTGGTGTAACCCTAGGTTTGTTATTGGTATACAGAGTGGGTGCGCAAGTGGTATTGCCCGGCATCGATTCGGTTCAGCTCTCTGAGCTTGCCAATCGCACCGATGTTGGTGGACTTCTCGGGATTCTGAACGCTTTTACAGGAGGGGCTTTTGCCAATGCCTCTGTGTTTGCGTTGGGCATCATGCCCTATATATCGGCTTCGATTGTGGTTCAGTTGATGGGAATTGCCATTCCTTACCTGCAAAAACTGCAAAAAGAGGGTGAGAGTGGACGCCGCAAAATCAATCAAATCACCCGTTGGCTTACGATAGCCATCTGTGTCGTTCAGGCGCCTGCATATCTTTATGGTTTGGGTGCTCTAGGTGTACCCGATTCTGCTTTCTTGCTAGGAAAAGGTCCTGTGTTCATCATTTCGTCAGTAATCATTTTGGTTACCGGAACCATTTTTGCCATGTGGCTGGGTGAGAAAATCACCGACAAAGGTATTGGGAATGGTATCTCGCTGTTGATTACCGTGGGTATCATTGCGACCATGCCGCTTTCTTTTGTACAAGAATTTGTGTCGCGAGTGACAGAGAACAACGGAGGTTTGATTTTTATCTTAGTAGAGCTAGTCATTTGGGTAGTCGTAAACGCCTTGTGTGTGTTGTTGGTGTTGGCAGTGCGTCAGATTCCTGTACAATATGCGCGCAGAACTGCTGCGGGTGGTTATGCTAAGAATCAAGCCAGTGCCCGTCAATATATACCACTAAAATTGAACGCATCTGGAGTGATGCCTATCATATTTGCACAAGCCATTATGTTTGCGCCCGCTTATTTGGGTCGTTTGGTCGGTGACAATGATGTAGGCCAGTGGATGCAGGCTTCGTTCTCAGATATTTTTGGATTGTGGTACAATGTGCTGTTCGCTGTATTGATTATCGTATTTACTTATTTCTACACGGCCATCACGGTACCTACCAACAAAATGGCAGATGACCTCAAACGCAGTGGTGGTTTTATTCCCGGCATACGCCCCGGGGGAGAAACTGCTGACTATTTGGATCGTGTGATGTCACACATCACCTTCCCCGGCTCCCTATTTTTGGCAGCCATCGCCGTATTGCCCGCCGTAGCCTATCAGTTGATGGGACTCCAACAAGGTTGGGCGCTTTTCTATGGAGGTACCTCACTATTGATCATGGTAGGGGTGGCCATAGATACCATACAACAAGTCAATGCGTATTTGTTGAACCGTCACTACGATGGTTTGATGACTACCGGTAAAAATAGAAGAGGATAATGGCCAAGCAAGCTGCTATAGAACAAGACGGTCAAATCATAGAGGCCCTTTCAAACGCCATGTTTCGTGTGGAGTTGGAAAATGGTCATGTGGTTACGGCCCATATTTCTGGCAAGATGCGCATGCACTATATCAAGCTATTACCAGGAGATAAAGTAAAACTAGAGATGAGTCCGTATGACCTGTCCAAGGCGCGGATTACTTACAGATATTAAATATGAAAGTACGAGCATCATTAAAGAAAAGAAGTTCTGAGTGCAAAATTGTACGACGCAAAGGACGACTGTATGTCATTAACAAAAAGAATCCACGATTCAAACAAAGACAAGGATAATTATGGCAAGAATTTCAGGAGTAGACATTCCAAAACAAAAACGTGGCGCGATCGCTTTGACCTATATCTATGGGGTAGGTAGAAGTCGTGCACAGCAAATATTGTCAGAAGCTGGTGTGGACGAGCACAAAAAGGTTTCTGAGTGGAACGATGACGAAATCGGACGCATTCGTGAGGTAGTCTCTGGCTTCAAAATAGAAGGCGAATTGCGCTCAGAGGTTCAATTGAGCATCAAACGCTTGATGGATATCGGATCTTTCCGTGGCATTCGTCATCGTGTGGGCTTACCCCTTCGTGGTCAGCGTACCAAAAACAACTCACGCACTCGCAAAGGAAAACGCAAGACCGTTGCGAACAAAAAGAAAGTAACTAAATAAACTTTGATCTATGGCGAAGACCAGTTCAAAAAAACGCAAAGTTGTTGTTGAATCTTTCGGTGAAGCTCATATCACCGCTTCCTTCAACAACATCATCATTTCGTTAACCAACAACAAGGGTGAAGTCATTTCATGGTCCTCTGCCGGTAAAATGGGCTTTAGAGGTTCTAAGAAAAACACTCCTTATGCGGCTCAGTTAGCAGCAGAAGATGCAACCAAAGTAGCTTTGGAGGCAGGTTTGCGAAAAGTAAAAGTATTTGTAAAAGGACCCGGAAACGGACGCGAGTCTGCCATCCGTACCTTGCACAATGGTGGTATTGAAGTTACAGAAATTGTAGATGTAACGCCTATGCCACACAATGGATGTCGACCTCCAAAAAGACGACGCGTATAACAATAAATCTCGGCAGGGCAACGATGACGAAGGATAGACCTTAATTCTCATTCGCCCTCCATTAAAACACATTTATGGCTAGATATACCGGTCCAAAAACCAAAATCGCTCGAAAATTCGGAGAAGCTATCTTCGGAGAAGACAAAGCATTCGAAAAACGAAACTACCCTCCAGGACAACATGGCAACAACCGCCGACGACCTAAAAAGTCGGAGTATGCCATCCAGTTGATGGAGAAGCAAAAAGCCAAGTTTACCTATGGCATTTTGGAACGCCAATTCCGCAACCTTTTTGAGCGCGCCAGCCGCAGCAAAGGGGTTACAGGTGAGGTGTTGTTGCAACTTTGCGAAACCCGTCTTGACAATTTGGTTTACCGCTTGGGCATTGCACCTACACGTAGTGCAGCGCGCCAGTTGGTGGGCCACAGACACATCACCCTCAATGGCACCGTGGTCAATGTACCTTCATGTCATGTAAAAGTAGGTGATGTAGTCGGTGTTCGTGAAAAATCCAAAACCCTCGATGTGGTTGAGCGTGCTGTTGCCATGTCCAACCCTGTACACGAATGGTTGTCTTGGAACGAAGCAACACTAGAAGGAACTTTGGTGTCGGTGCCTACACGTGAGCAAATCACCGAAAACATCAAAGAACAATTGATTGTAGAACTCTATTCAAAATAAACGAAACATGGCATTATTTAATTTTCAGAAGCCTGATAAGGTAATTATGATAGAATCCACCGAGTTTGAGGGTGTGTTTGAATTTCGCCCCCTAGAACCCGGATATGGCCTAACTGTAGGTAATGCATTGCGTCGTGTGATGTTGTCATCACTCGAGGGTTTTGCGATTACTTCAGTTCGTATCGATAAAGTTGATCACGAATTCTCTACCCTTCCTGGTGTAGTAGAGGACGTTACAGAAATGATTCTGAACTTTAAGCAAGTTCGTTTTAAACAACAAATAGATACGGTTGATAGCGAAACTGTCAGCGTGGCTGTGACCAACCAAGACCAACTCACCGCGGGTGACTTGCAAAAATTCATTTCTGGATTTCAAGTGCTCAACCCTGATTTGGTGATTTGTAACATGGAAAAAAGCGTTAACCTCAACTTTGAATTTACCATTGAAAAGGGTAGAGGTTATGTGCCTGCAGAAGAGAATAAAAAAGCGAATGCGCCCATAGGGACCATCGCAATTGATTCTGTCTACACGCCTATCAAAAATGTAAAATACAGTATAGAGGACTTTCGTGTAGAGCAAAAAACCGACTACGAAAAATTGGTTTTTGAAATCAAAACAGATGGCTCTATTCATCCGAAAGATGCTTTGACAGAAGCTGCCAAGACGCTGATACATCACTTTATGTTGTTCTCTGATGAGCGTATCACTTTGGAAGCAGATGAAATTGCACAGTCTGAAGTATATGATGAAGAATCTTTGCATATGCGTCAGTTGTTAAAAACCAAGCTGATCGACATGGACTTGTCTGTGCGTGCGTTGAACTGCTTGAAGGCAGCTGAGGTTGACACACTGGGTGATTTGGTATCCTTCAACAAAACCGATTTGATGAAGTTTAGAAACTTTGGTAAAAAATCATTGACCGAATTGGAAGAATTGGTCGTTGCCAAAGGTTTGAGCTTTGGAATGGATTTAAGCAAATATAAATTAGACAAGGACTAACTCCTTGACAACGCTTTACCACTATGAGACACGGAAAAAAAATAGCACATCTAGGTAGAACCGCTTCGCACCGCAAGGCCATGCTGGCCAATATGGCTTCTTCGTTGATTGAACACAAAAGAATCAACACCACAGTGGCCCGCGCCAAGGCTTTGAAGCGATTCGTTGAGCCGTTGATTACCAAAGCCAAAAACGATACCACACACAACCGTAGGGTCGTATTTAGCGCATTGCGCAACAAGTATGCCGTTACTGAGCTTTTCAGAGAAGTTTCTGAAAAAGTAGGTGACCGTCCAGGTGGATACACTCGTATCGTGAAGTTGGGCAACCGTATGGGAGACAACGCCGATATGGCTTTGATCGAATTGGTAGACTTTAACGACACCTACGAGGTGGCCAAGCCGAAGAAAAAACGTTCACGCAGAAGCAATAAGGCACAGGCTGTTGAAGCAGCTCCTACCGAAGAAGCTGCGGCTGAGGCGGTGGCTGAAACACCTGCTGCTGAGGTAGAAACCCCTCAAGAGGAGGTTCAGGAAGAAGCAACTGCAGAAGAGGCCGTTCAGGCGGAGGATAGCACAGAAGCAGATTCTGATGCGGAAGAAGCCGATAAGAAAGACGTTTAAAACTTAACATTTTTCTTAATAACTAATAAGGATAAACCATTGTGTTTATCCTTTTTTTTGTGCTATTTTTGCGCCAAGATTCTAGATATGAGTAAATACAGTCCGCGTCCCAAAGCATTAATTTTGCTCGAAGATGGAACTGTTTTTTTTGGAAAATCCATCGGTATCGAAGGCACTGCGACCGGAGAGGTTTGTTTTAACACCGGAATGACCGGCTATCAAGAAATTTTTACCGACCCTTCTTATTTTGGTCAACTGATGGTAGCCACCAACGCCCACATCGGCAACTACGGCGTCAACAATGATGAAATGGAGTCTGACCGCATTCAGATTTCTGGCTTGATTTGCAAAAATTTTAATTTTGACTATTCGCGTCCTGCTGCAGATGAGGCGCTGATTGACTTTTTTCGCAAACACAAGCTCGTGGCTATCTCTGATGTAGATACGCGTGCTTTGGTGAGTTATATCCGTGACAATGGTGCTATGAACGCTTTGATCACCACAGAAACTGACGACATTGACGCACTCAAAGAGCAATTGCAAAATGTGCCTTCTATGAAAGGATTGGAATTGGCTTCTGAAGTGTCTACCAAAGCGCCTTATTTTGTGGGCAACCCCGAGGCCACGCATCGCATCGCGGCACTTGACTTGGGTATTAAGACCAATATATTACGCAACCTTACCGCGCGAGACGCCTATATTCAAGTTTTTCCGCACGACACTGACCTTGAGACCATGGCCGCATGGAACCCGGATGGCTATTTTATCTCAAACGGCCCAGGAGACCCCGAGCCGCTTAAAGAAGCTCAAGAAGTCGCCAAAGCCATCATTGAAAAAGACATGCCCTTGTTTGGCATCTGCTTGGGACACCAAGTCATTGCGCTCTCGCAAGGCATACCTACCTATAAGATGCGAAATGGACACCGTGGCATCAACCACCCGATTCTCAATTTGGAGACCGGCAAAGGAGAGATTACTTCTCAAAACCACGGATTTGCCATAGACCGAGAAGCAACCGAACAACACGATGCGGTTGAGATCTCACACGTACACCTCAACGACCACACGGTGGCTGGCATTCGCATCAAAGGGAAAAAATGTTTTTCCGTACAATATCACCCTGAGGCAAGCCCGGGTCCCCATGACTCCTCTTACCTCTTTGACCAATTTATACAAACCATTATTGACCATAAAAACTAACATCATGAGCATCATTGTAGACATACACGCACGTCAAATATTTGACTCTCGAGGAAACCCAACCGTAGAAGTCGATGTGACTACCGAAAACGGTGTTTTGGGCCGTGCAGCCGTTCCTTCCGGCGCATCTACCGGAGAGCACGAAGCTGTGGAGCTACGCGACGGCGGGGATGCCTATATGGGCAAAGGGGTGCTTCAGGCGGTTAAAAATGTCAATGAAATCATCGCTCCTGAGCTGATTGGAAATTCTGTTTTCGAACAAGAAGACATCGACCAATTGATGATCGAACTCGATGGCACACCCAACAAATCCAAACTGGGTGCTAATGCCATTTTAGGCGTTTCTTTGGCCTTGGCCAAAGCAGCTGCCAATGAGTTGGGCATGCCTTTGTATCGCTACGTGGGTGGCACAAGTGCCTTTACCTTGCCAGTCCCGATGATGAACATCATCAACGGTGGGTCGCACTCCGACGCGCCCATCGCTTTTCAAGAGTTTATGGTCATGCCGATCAAAGCACAGTCTTTTGCGCATGCCCTACAAATGGGAACAGAGATTTTCCATCACCTGAAAAAAGTACTACACAAACGCAACCTCAGTACCGCTGTCGGCGACGAGGGTGGTTTTGCACCGACCCTAGACGGTACCGAAGATGCCTTGGATACCATTTTGTTGGCCATTAAAAACGCTGGCTACAAACCTGGAGAAGAAGTGCGCATTGCCTTGGATTGTGCGGCTGCAGAGTTTTATGTAGACGGCAAGTACGACTACACCAAGTTTGAAGGTGCCCAAGGAAAAGTACGTAGTTCCAAAGAGCAAGCCGACTATTTGGCTGAATTGGCAGACAAATACCCCATCGTTTCTATCGAAGACGGTATGGACGAAAACGACTGGGAAGGTTGGAAATACCTCACAGAGAGAATCGGTGACCGTGTTCAGTTGGTGGGAGACGACTTGTTTGTGACCAACGTGGAGCGTTTGTCAACTGGAATCGAAAAGAACATTGCCAACTCCATTTTGATTAAGGTAAACCAAATTGGTACGTTGTCAGAGACCATCGCGGCGGTCAATATGGCGCACCGTGCGGGTTACACCTCTGTGATGTCGCACCGCAGTGGAGAAACCGAAGACAATACCATCGCTGACTTGGCGGTGGCCCTTAATACCGGCCAAATCAAAACAGGTTCTGCTTCTCGTAGCGACCGTATGGCCAAATACAACCAATTGCTTCGTATCGAAGAAGAATTGGCTAACGTGGCCTACTACCCCCAAGACAAGGCCTTTAAGGTTTTATAGGCATTGGTTGGTGGTTATTGGTTAATGGAATTTTGGTCATTTCGATGGGCTGATTTTTAGCTGTTCTTATAAAGTGAATAATTTTTTCGCTTTTTCATAGAAATTAATGGTTTTTTAGGATTTTTTCCGGCTTGGGGCTTGCCCAAAGCACCCCCATGCGCCTACCTTCATGGCGCAACCCATTAATTTCTATCCTATGAAACAAATACCTATTTTAATTCGCGCCTTCGCACTCGCGTGCGCGTTGCCGTTAGTTAGTTGGGCACAACAGACCGTTTCTGGAACGGTCACCGACGACAATGGCTTGCCCCTGCCGGGGGCTACGGTGGTAGTCCAAAACACCAACCGAGGGACCACCACCGACTTTGACGGCAAATACCAAATCCAAGCCATACAAGGCGAAACCCTCACTTTTAGCTATGTAGGCTATGC
>CAXRDP010000082.1:0-8218 GCA_964229545.1 Flavobacteriaceae bacterium
CCAAACCCAAGGGCGTTTGGAGGTGTTTGAGGCCAATTTGCTTGTACGTGGCAGCTATGACCAAGCCGCACAAGATTGCTCAGCCATCATCCATACAGCCTCACCTTTTACGTTTGCTTTTAAGAATGCTACCAAAGAACTGTTGGAACCCGCCGTACGTGGCACCGAAAACATACTCCATGCCGCCAACGCATCGAAAAATGTTCGGAAAGTGGTGCTCACTTCGAGTGTAGGTGCCATTATGGGCGATATGCGCGATATGAAACGCAAAGGGCTCACCGCATTCTCAGAATCGGACTGGAATACCACCAGCAACATCAACCACAAACCCTATGAATACTCCAAAACAGAAGCCGAAAAAAAAGCTTGGGAAATGGCAGAACAGCAGAAACAATGGGAACTGGCAGTCATCAATCCGTTTTTTGTGATGGGGCCTCCTCTTTCGCCCCATTTGCATTCAGAGAGTGTTGGCTATATGTTGCGCTACCTCAAAGGCGATTACAAAAAGGGAGTCCCCGAACTCTATATGGGCTATGTGGATGTGCGCGATGTGGCCCAAGCACATATTTACGCATTGGAAAATCGAGCAGAGGGGCGTCACATTTTGTGTGAACGTATCTCAACCCTATTGGGTTTTGCACAGGCCATAGAAAGTCAGTTTCCCAACACCTATCAACTTCCAAAAAAAATCGTTCCCAAATGGCTGATGTACCTTATTGGACGTTCGGCTAGGATGAACCCCAAGTATATCAAAACCAACATCGGTCATCCCATAGCCATGGACAACAGTAAAAGCAAAAAAGCACTTAAAATAGACTATATTCCCTTAGAAAAAACCCTAGAAGATATGGTCAATCAACTTATTGCCTTTAAACTTGTCAAGTAAATTCTTTGGATACTGTTAAAGACACTTTTTTAAGCTGGAGCAGCGGCAAAGACGCTGCTTTGGCACTCTATAAAATCCAACAAGCGCCTGATGTTCGGGTTCAAAAACTGCTGACCACGGTCAATAGCCATTACAAACGTGTGAGCATGCACGGGTTGCGTGAGGCTGTACTGGAGAAGCAACTTTCCGCTTTGGACATCCCACTCCACAAAGTGGCTCTGCCCCAGCAAGGCGGTATGGAAGCCTATGAAAATGCGATGGATTGCGCATTCAGCCAACTCACCGCTGAGGGTATCACGCATGGTGCGTTTGGTGATATTTTTTTGGAAGACCTAAAAACCTATCGAGAAAAGCAGTTGCAAAACCACCAGCTACTAGCCCTGTTTCCTTTGTGGGAACAAGACACTCGAGCCTTGATGCATGAGTTTATCGGGCTTGGGTTTGAGGCCATCACTGTGGCCGTAAACGGGGCGGTATTGGACAAGAGTTTTGTGGGGCAAAAAGTTGATGCTGCATTTTTAAAACGCTTGCCCAAAGGGGTCGATCCTTGTGGGGAAAACGGGGAGTTTCACACCTTTTGCTATCAAGGGCCTATTTTTAAACATCCCGTTCCTTATAAGAAGGGCAAAACCATAGGGCGTACCTATCCCGACCCCAAAGGCGGTAATCCTGTTCCCTATTGGTTTTGTGATATATTGTCAGACTAAAACTGAGATGTAATCAAATCTTTAAAAACGGACTCCTCAGAAAGAAAACCTTGCCGTATGGGCAAAAAATACAGATTTGTGAGCTTGTGTTGTTTAAGACGTACATAGTCTTTTTCGGTGGTCAATATGGGCAGGTTGTAGGCTGCAATCTTTTTGATATCGGCTGGGCTAAAATCATGATGGTCGGCAAAAGCCAAATTGGTGTAGTTGGCACCCAATCCATCTAAGTGTGTCAAAAGCGGCTTGGGCCGGGCAATGCCGGTAACCAACACAAAATCCTTTTGTAAAAAATCTGAAAGCAACTCTTTTTGGGCGCCTTGCAACCAATCGTCATATGCAATATATGTAAAGAAAAGCGCTTGGTGTGGAGCCAATTGAAGGCGTGCCTTAAACGTTGCTTGTGCTTCTTGAGAAAGATCGGGGGGGCATTTGGTCACCACTACCACATCGGCCCGGTTTTTACCCACAGACGCTTCACGCAAGTTTCCGGCAGGCAACACACAGTCTTGAAACCAAGGCTGATCGTAGGTGGTCAGCAAGATTCGAAATGAAGGCTCCAATTTTCGGTGCTGATAGGCATCGTCGAGCAAAACACCCTCCAAATCGGGTTGCAATCGGCGTAGGGTGTGCATTCCATGAGGTCGGTCTTCATCTACCGCCACCACAAGATTCTCAAATTTATGATACAGTTGAAAGGGTTCATCCCCCAACTGTGAAGGGGTAGATTGCGGATGGGCCAACTGAAAACCTGATGTTTTTCTTTTGTAGCCACGGCTAAGCACTGCAATCTTATGGTCTTTCTGCAACAATTCGACCAGATAGGCCACCATAGGTGTTTTACCGGTGCCTCCCGCACTGAGGTTCCCTACCACGATAGTGGGTATGGGAAAGGATTCGCTTGTAAGCCAATTTTTAGAATAAGCCGTATTGCGCAAACGGGTGATGCCATCGTACAACCACGAGAGTGGAAACAAAGCTTTGCGCAGTAACTTCATAAAATCAAAATTATAACATTTATCTTTGGGACGATGCGTATAGCCGATATCATTGCTGTTTTGGAAACCTGGGCACCACTCGCCTATGCAGAAGACTTTGACAATGTGGGTTTGTTGGTGGGCGACAAAAACCAGTCCACAGAAGGGGTTTTGGTCACACACGACTGTTTGGAAGCAGTGGTCGAAGAAGCTGTCAGCAAACAATGTAAGTTGATCGTTTGTTTTCACCCCATTCTTTTTGAGGGACTAAAAAAAATCAGTGGTAATAGCCATGTGGAGCGCGCCATTCGCAAAGCCATCAAACACGACATCGCGATTTATGCCCTTCACACCGCCTTGGACAACCAACCCCATGGCGTGAGTTTTGGGTTGGCGAATGCTTTGGACTTACAAAACACCCACGTTTTGATGCCCAAAAAAGGGACGCTTCAAAAATTAAGCTTTTATGTGCCCAATAGCCACGCTTCCGCTGTCCAACAAGCGCTGTTTGATGTAGGTGCAGGGCAGTTGGGTGCCTATGACCAATGCAGTTTTGTGCATGCGGGCGAAGGCGGATTTCGACCTCTCGAAAACAGTCAGCCCCATGTGGGAGCGCAAGGAGTTCGTCACCAGGAGGCGGAACAACAAGTGCAAATGGTTTTTCAAGCCCATTTGAAGCAGCCTATTGTACAGACCCTATTGGAAAACCATCCCTATGAGGAAGTGGCCTATGAAATCACCACGCTGGACAACGTCAACCACCATTTGGGTATGGGGATGATTGGAGACCTACCAGCCCCTATGGAACCCGCTGCGTTTTTAAGTTTTGTCAAAGAAAAGTTGGGCACGGCCATGCTCCGTCACAGTGCTACAACCAACAATCCCATTCAGCGCGTTGCTGTGTTGGGCGGATCGGGCAGTTTTGCCACAGACACTGCCATGGCCAAAGGCGCTGACGCTTATATCACCGCAGACCTGAAATACCATGACTTTTTTAAGGGTCATGACAAGTTTTTGGTAGTGGATGCAGGTCACTTTGAAACCGAACAATTCACAAAAAAACTGATTGCTGAATATCTTATCAAAAAATTACCTAATTTTGCAGTCCTTTTATCGGGGTTAGATACCAATCCAGTAAAATACTGCTAAGCATGGCTAAAAAAACTGAAATATCTGTAGAAGAGCGCTTACGAGCGCTATACGATTTGCAACTCATCGATGCGCGTATCGATCAAATCCGCAACGTACGTGGGGAACTCCCTCTCGAAGTAGAGGATTTGGAAGATGAAGTCGCCGGACTTACCAAAAGAGTAGAAAACACCAACACAGAAATAGGCGCCTACAATGACGAGATCAAAGTCAAAAAGAACTTGATCGAATCTGCCAAAGAAATGATCAAAAAGTACGGAGAACAACAAAAAAATGTGCGCAACAACCGTGCTTATGAGTCTTTAAACAAAGAGATTGAGTATCAAGAACTCGAAATCGAGTTGGCCGAAAAGCAAATCAATCAGCTAAAAGCCCTCATCGAACAAAAGAAAGAAGCACTTACGCAGACCGAAGAAAAATTGGGTGAGCGTCAAAACCACCTAAAACACAAAAAAGATGAGCTCGATGCCATTTTGGCTGAAACCCAAAAGGAAGAAGATTTACTGCTAAAAAAATCTGCTGAGTTTGAGAAAAAAGTCGAAGACAGATTGGTAAATGCCTACAAAAGAATCCGCGGTTCTGTTCGCAATGGTTTGGCTGTAGTGCCGGTAGAGCGTGGGGCTTCTGCAGGTTCATTCTTCACCATCCCCCCTCAGGTGCAGTTGGAAATCGCTTCCAGAAAGAAGATCATCACTGATGAGCACAGTGGTCGTATTTTGGTTGATGCCGAGCTTGCCAACGAGGAGCGCGAAAAAATGGAAGCGCTGTTTACGTCTGCATAAACAGTTACAATTTTTTGTTATAAAATTCTTACAAAAACAATCTTTTTGTTACATTTGATTGGTAATCTCGTGTGTGTCAATGACACACATTTGAAGCAAATACCTCTCTATGCCTCATGCCGTTCCACTCCGAATTTTAACCATTCGAAATACTGAACACACCCTCCAAACCTACCACCAACTTTCTGAAGATGCACTGATGGATTATGCCCTCAAGCACGAAGGGGCACAATGTGCTGACAACGGAGCTTTGTCTGTGCGCACTGGTGATTTTACAGGACGTTCGCCCGAAGACAGGTTTATCGTTCGCGATGACATCACACAAAATGAAGTGTGGTGGGGCACAATCAACAAGCCTTTTGACCCAAAAGATTTTGATCGGCTTTTTGACAAAATGATGGCTCACATCGAGTCAAAAAATCTTTTTTCGCGGGATGTATTTGCCTGTGCCGACCCACGCTACAAAACATCGATTCGGGTGTTGACAGAATATGCTTGGTCCAACTTGTTTGTGCGCAATATGTTTATTCAGCCCAAAGAAGAAGAATTGGAATCGTTTTCATATGATTGGCTGGTGCTCAATCTACCCTCGTTTACAGCCGACCCGAAAGAGGATCATACAAGACAAAAAAACTTTACCATCATCAACTTCACCCAAAAAATCATATTGATTGGCGGAAGTGGCTATACGGGAGAAATTAAAAAATCTGTTTTTTCGGTACTCAATTTTACCCTACCGACCCAACACGGGGTGTTGCCCATGCATTGTTCTGCCAATTCAGGATTGGACGGCGCCTCTGCCTTGTTTTTTGGCTTATCGGGCACCGGCAAAACCACCTTATCGGCCGATCCCACCAGGGCATTAATCGGAGATGACGAACACGGTTGGACACCCGACAACAAAGTGTTCAATTTTGAAGGCGGTTGTTATGCCAAAGTCATCAAGCTATCGGAAGAAAAAGAACCGGATATTTTTGCAGCCATCAAAAAAGGAGCTTTGCTAGAAAATGTGGTGATGGACACCAACGGAAAAGTCGATTATTTTGATGATTCCATTACCCAAAATACCCGCGTGAGCTACCCCTTGGATCACATCAAAAACACCCAAAGACCCTCTATTGGGGACCATACGCGTCATGTGTTTTTCCTCACTGCCGATGCTTTTGGTGTGTTGCCACCCATCAGCAAACTGACACCCGAGCAAGCAGCCTATCACTTTATTTCGGGCTATACGGCCAAAGTCGCAGGTACCGAAGAGGGCGTCACAGAACCTGTTCCTTCTTTTTCTGCTTGTTTTGGCGCACCCTTTATGCCTTTGCATCCGGTGCGCTATGCCGATATGTTAGCAGAAAAAATGCGAGTCAACGAAGTCGATGTATGGTTGATAAACACCGGTTGGACAGGCGGCCCCTATGGTGTGGGTCACCGAATCGCCTTGCCCTACACTCGCGCCATGATTCAAGCGGCGCTTTCGGGTGCCTTGGGTCAGTATGAATACAAAACCTACCATATTCACTCTGTTTTTGGAGTCGCACAGCCTCGCTCATGCCCTGGAGTTCCCCAGTCAGTACTCAGTCCGCGACAGACATGGAATGATGACCAGGCCTACTACAAACAAGCCTATCGCCTGGCAAAAACTTTCCGCGAAAATTTTAAAACCTTTGAAGCCATGGCCTCCAAAGAAATCCTTTCGGCAGCGCCAAAAATCAGTTAAAGCCTTTCCAACATCAAAGCAGATGCGCCTCCACCGCCATTGCAAATGGCAGCCAGTCCGGTCTGGTGTTTTTTGTAGTAAAGGGCATGAATGAGTGTGGTCACAATACGTGCACCTGAAACACCAATCGGATGCCCCAAAGAAACACCTCCGCCATGAATATTGATCACATCTTGAGAAATTCCACAGGCGTTGACAAACGCCAAAGGCACCATAGCAAAAGCCTCGTTGACTTCAAACAAATCAATTTCGGAGGCTTTTTTTCTTTGTTGGTGCATCAGTTTTTGGGCGGCCTCTATGGGGGCGAGTGTAAATCGTTGGGGTGCCAAAGCCGCATCGGTGTAGTCGATCAGACGGGCCAATGGCTCTAAGCCCATTTTCTGAACATAGCTTTCCCCTGCCAACACCAAAGCGGCAGCCCCGTCATTGATGGTAGAGGCATTGGCAGCGGTGGCGGTACCCGCTGCACCAAAGGCCGGACGCAGTTTTGGAATTTTTTCAAAATTGACTTTTTTGTATTCCTCGTCTTCGCTCACCAAAAGTGGGTCTCCTTTACGCTGTGGTACCTTGACAGGAGCTATTTCAGAGGAAAAAGCGCCCGATTCGGTCGCCCTTTGTGCGCGTTCGTAAGACTGTATTGCATAGTCATCCTGATCCTCTCGGCTGATGCCTTCTTGTCTGGAAACCGCGTCGGCGAATACACCCATCGCAACCTGATCAAAAGCATCGGTAAGTCCGTCCTTGGCCAAACCGTCTACAAGTGACACATCGCCGTATTTGCTACCCCAACGCTGATTGGGGGCGTAGTAGGGCACGTTAGACATGCTTTCCATACCACCACAAACCACCACATCGTTGATGCCTAGCTGGATGGATTGTGCCCCCAACATAAGGGCTTTCATGCCCGAAGCGCATACTTTATTGACCGTGGTTGCAGGTACCCGATCGGGTATTCCGGCTGCCAATGCCGCCTGTCGGGCAGGCGCCTGACCCAAATTGGCCTGACACACGTTGCCCATAAAGACTTCCTGAACAGCAGCAGCCGAAACACCTGATGTTTCTATGGCTGCCTCAATGGCTACTGTACCCAGTTGTACCGCGGTCAAAGGAGACAAAACACCTCCAAAACTCCCTTGGGGGGTGCGTTTGGCTGAAATGATAAATACTTTTTCCATGGGGATGATTGTTTAAATTAGTTTGTGATGGTTTTTGCGAAATCGGAAAACCAAGCAATTGATTCGGGATTGCGCAATGATTCGACACTGAGTACTTCCTCGGCAGGCCTGCCCATTAATATATGCTTTATGGGAACCTCCACTTTTTTGCCGCTTATGGTATAGGGAATGTCCGGAACATAAAAAATTTGATCGGGAACGTGACGGGGTGAACACTGGTTTCGTATACATTTTTTAATGTCGGTGGGATCCAGGTTCACTTGGGTTTTCACAAACAACATCAGTTGTTCGTGTCCGTCGTTGGTTAGGTGAATGACCAAGCAGTCTTCGACGTCTTTAAACGCAGTCAAAGCGTTGTATAACTCCGAAGTGCCGATTCTGACACCATATCGGTTGAGAGTGGCGTCGGAGCGCCCGTGGATGATGATGCCTCCACGCTTGGTTTCGGTAGCCCAATCGCCATGGTGCCAAACGTCTTTGTACTTGGAAAAATAGCTTTTTTGATAGCGCACAAAATCACCATCGCCCCATAAACAAACTGGCATGGAAATAAAGGGCGCGGTGAGTACCAATTCACCGGCTGTTTCGACTTGCGCATGACCCGCACTGTCCCAAACCGCCACAGGAGCCCCTAGCATTTTGCATTGAATTTCCCCCGGGACAACTTCCTTTTCGGGATGTCCTCCCACAAATGCCGTACACACATCTGTTCCCCCGCTCAATGAAATGACTTGGGTGTTGGGAAAACGCTTTTGCAAGGCTTTGCAAACCGAAGCCGATAGCGGAGAACCCGTAGCGCCAAGGGTGCGCAATGCTTGTAAGTGTGCGCCG
>CAXRDP010000083.1:0-7530 GCA_964229545.1 Flavobacteriaceae bacterium
GAAAGATTCATAAATCCCCCCATCACTACCAAACAACAGGTAATTGGGGTCATTGGCCTTAAATGTCAACGAGTGATTATCCGAATGTTTGTTGGTCTCTTTCATGGTGTAAAAAGTCTTCCCCCCATCTTCAGAAACCAAGGCACGCACGTTCATCAGATAAATACGGTCAAAATGGTGTGGCGAGGCAACCAATTCTTGGTAATAGTGGGGGCCTGTACCTCCCGAAACCGTATCGGACATTTTTACCCAACTGCCACCGCTGTCAGAAGAGCGATAGACAGCACCTTTGCGTCTGTCAAGCTCAATGGCCGCATATAACACATTGGGTTTTATGGGTGAAATGGCCAATCCTATTTTTCCCATATTGGATTTGGGCAAGCCATTATCGATTTTTGCCCAAGTCTCGCCGCCGTCCACACTCTTATACAAAGATGTGCCCGGACCACCCCCCATATGAGCAGCTACATTGCGATGGCGTTGCCAACTGGCCGCATACAATACATCGGGATTGGTGGGGTCAATGACCAAATCGGTAACCCCTGTCCATTCGTTGATTTCAAGGGTGTTTCGCCATGACTGACCCCCATCAGTGGACTTGTACAAACCACGCTCACCACCAGAACTCCAAAGGGGCCCTTGAGAAGCCACCCAAATGGTATCAGAATCGTCAGGATGGACAATGATTTTGGAGATGTGTTCAGACTTTTTGAGACCCATTTCTGTCCATGAAGCGCCTGCGTCTTTGGACACATATACACCATGACCAATACCGACATGGCGGCCACCCACATTTTCACCCGTACCTAGCCAAACAACGGCAGGGTTGCTAGGATCTATGGTAATACAGCCTGTGGAATAAAACGGCTGGTCGTCAGTGAGGGGTGTCCAGGTCGTTCCTGCGTTGGTGGTTTTCCAAGTTCCACCCGAGCCTACAGCAACATACCAAATACTCTCGTTGGTCGGATCGATGGCGATGTCAGCTATCCGTCCCGACATAAAAGCGGGGCCGATACTTCTAAATTCGAAACCGCCTAAGGCGGCCTCAAGGGGATTTTTTTCTTTTTCCTCCTCTTGAGCTTGAAGCCCAAGGGTAAATGCGAAAAGCATAAAAACGATGGATAGTAAACTTGTCTGGAGTTTCATTTGTAGAAGTTTTAGGATTTGACACAAAGGCTTAAATGTACAAAATTTAACATTTGATTGGGACTTTGTTTCTATTTCATATGACTATTTTTATAATTCAAAACACAACAAACAAAAATGACGAGGATGTCAACCATCACATTCGAGCAAAATTTCTCTGTGCCAAGAGATATGGTTTGGCAATGCTTGACACAACTTCCTCACATAAAAAAATGGTGGTTTTCTCAAATTCGAGCCTTTGAATCGCATGTGGGTTTTCAAACACGTTTTACGGTAAATTATGAAGGGGACAAGTATGTTCATCTGTGGGAAGTCTTGGAAAGCATTCCTCAAGAAAAATTGGTCATAGACTGGCGATATGCCAACTACCCTGGCAAAGCCTATGCCCAATTCGAACTCCAAAGAACTCCTTCCGGATCGCTGTTGACTTTTACTTCTGATGTGTTGGAATTTTTTCCCAACCATAAAGTATTTAGCCGTGCCAGTATGCTCAATGGGTGGAAGACCCTTTTGCAAGAAAGATTGCCTGAATACGTTCAAAAAAATAACTGATTTTTCTGACTCAATAGCCCTATTTTTGCGCTGATGAAACGCAAACGGCTAGAAAAATTACCTATCACAGGAATCGCCACCAAAGGCAAAGCTCTTGCTCGCACAGATGAGGGGTTGGTTGTATTTGTTCAGGGTGCTGTTCCGGGTGACATCGCAGATGTAGAGGTTTACAAAAAAAGACGAAGCTATGCAGAGGGGCGTGTGGCGCAACTGATTAGCCCAAGTCCTGACCGCATCGACCCTGTATGTGAACATTTTGGTGTCTGTGGGGGATGTCAGTGGCAACACCTCAACTACCAAGCCCAACTGCAACACAAACAACAAGAAGTCACAGACAACTTGCAGCGAATCGGAGGGCTAGAATTTCCTGAACCTTCCCCAACCCTTGGAAGTAAAAATGCTTTTGGCTACAGAAACAAAATGGAATACAGTTTTTCCAACCGCCGCTGGCTTACACAAGAGGAAATTCAGGGTGAATCTACGCTCGAACGCAATGCCTTAGGATTCCACAAGCCAGGTATGTGGGACAAGGTGGTGGACATCAACAGCTGTCATCTTCAAGCTGAGCCGGCCAATGACATTCGGAATTTTGTGCGCGACTACAGCATTGCTCATCAGCTAGACTTTTTTGATCACAGAAATAAAAGCGGATTCCTCCGTACCATGATGATTCGAAATACATCCTTAGGACAATGGATGGTCGTGATTCAATTTTTTAAAGAAGACCCTCAAGCAAGAACAGCTTTGTTGGACGCCTTGGTGGAAGCATTTCCTCAGATAAACTCACTTCACTACGTTATCAACAGCAAACCCAATGACAGCATATATGACCAAGACATCATCTGCTATCATGGAGAGCCATATGTTGAGGAACAAATGGATGGCTTGGTATTTCGCATCACCCCTAAAGCCTTTTATCAAACCAATTCAGCACAGGCTTATGAACTCTATAAAATCGTTCGTAAGCAAGCCCAACTCACCGGCACCGAACGTGTATATGATTTGTACACTGGTCTGGGGACCATTGCTCAGTTTGTTGCCAAAGATGCGGCCTATGTGGTAGGTGTTGAGTCAGTACCCGAAGCCATAGATGCGGCCAAAGAAAACGCCTCACGAAACCAATTGAGCAACACCTTTTTTGAAGTCGGTGACATGAAAAAAGTGTTCAATGATGATTTTGTGTCGCGACACGGCCTGCCAGATGTGGTTATCACAGACCCGCCTCGTGATGGAATGCACAAAGATGTGGTGCATCAACTGCTAAAACTCCAGCCCAAACGCATTGTGTATGTAAGTTGCAATCCGGCCACCCAAGCTCGTGATTTGGCATTGATGAAGGACGAATATAAAGTAATGGAAGTTCAACCCGTGGATATGTTTCCGCACACCCAACACGTCGAAAATGTCGTACTTTTGGAACGTATCCATGGATAAAAAAATCTTTTTTTTGTTGGTCTTAGCTTCAGTTCTTAGCTGTGAGCCTGATGATATTTGTGAGAGTTCCATACCAGACACGCCAGCCTTGGTCATCCGGTTGTATGACGCTGCACAACCTGACCAACTTAAGCCGATTGGCAGTTTGACAGCCACTGGGCAAGGCTTGGAAACTTCCTTGGTTTTTCAGCAAACCGACTCCATTACTTTGCCGTTGCGTGTGACACAAAACCAAACAGATTTTACTTTGGCCACGGAAGATATTGAAGACATGCTGAAGATTCAATACATCCCCTCTGATAAATACATCAGCAGGGCTTGTGGTTTTAAAACTGTGTTTTCTATCAATAACATTCAAATCGAAGAACCCAAAAACTGGATTCAGTCCATTGAGTTGATAACGTCCGAAGTGGTTCATGACAGTCTCGCCCATGTTAAGATATTTCATTAGTCTACTTATCCTTTCCGCACAACTTGTTGGGGCGCAAGACAGCATCCCCAAGATCGAGCGCTACGGACTTCGTGTGGGAGTTGACATGAGCAAGCCCATCCGCGCCATGGTGGAAGACGGATACAAGGGGTTGGAGCTTACCGCTGACTACAGAATAAGCAGAAACCTCTATGTGGCTGGAGAGATTGGGACGGAAGAAAAAAGAGTCACAAGCGAGGTTTTGGATTTTAAAACATCTGGGAGTTACCTAAAGGTGGGGGTTGACATCAACACCTACAAAAACTGGATAGGAATGGAAAACCAAATACTCGTAGGTTTTCGACTGGGACTAAGTGCACATCAACAAGAATTGCTGGGTTACACCATCAGCCAAAAAAATCAATACTGGGAAGAACCCTTAGACGTAATGTTGGCATCTACCCAAAAATCTGATGGTTTGAGTGGGCAGTGGATTGAGTTTTTGATTGGGGTGAAAGCCGAATTGATGCGTAATTTCTACATGGGGCTAAGTGTGCGTATGCACCATTTACTCAACGACACAAGACCTTCAAATTTTGACAATCTCTATATTCCCGGATTCAATCGGGTATCAGACTTTGGTCCTTGGGGCGTGGGACTCAATTATACCGTGATGTACCAACTCCCTTTGTACAAAAAACAAGTCAAGTAGGTAGTTTTATAGGTTTCTTGGGACAAATACTTGTACCCCCATTGATAAGTCAGAAAAAAAGTATAATTTTGCACTCCCTTGGGCCAACCGCTGACGAAGGACGTGAATGTTGCCTCGAGTAATTTTTTAATTTTTCTATTGTGGAAAGTTTAGTACAATTTGTTCAAGACGCGTTTGTCGAGAAAAAAACATTTCCTTCATTTCAGTCAGGTGACACCATTACGGTTTACTACGAGATTCGTGAAGGTGAAAAAGTGAGAACCCAGTTTTTTAAAGGAGTAGTTGTTCAAATCAAAGGCACTGGAACTACCAAAACTTTTACCATTCGTAAAATGTCTGGCACGGTTGGTGTTGAACGTATTTTTCCGTTCAATTTGCCTACCATTCAAAAAATTGAGGTCAACAGCCGCGGTAAAGTACGCCGCTCCAGAATTTTCTACTTCCGTGAGTTGCGCGGTAAAAAAGCCCGTATCAAGGAACGTAAAAATTAATTTACAAAAACGTGTTCAAAAGCCCTCTGTCATCCGACAGGGGGCTTTTTTTTATAAGTTACTTGGCTCCAACCCTCTCAATCTCTCTATATTTGGAAGACCCAACCTCATCCTATGAAAACTGCATGGACCTACATATTGGAATGTGCTGATGGCAGCTACTACACTGGCGCCACTTCCAATATCGGCAGAAGACTTTGACAACACCATTCGGGTACCCACACAAAGGCCTACACTTACAAGCGCAGACCCTTACGGCTGGCTTATTGGAGCGAGCACAAATGCTTACTCAAAGCATTTCTTCATGAAAAGAAAATTAAAAGATTGTCTAAAGCCCACAAAAAGGCCTTGGTTGATTTGCATGAAAATCAATTAAAACATCTGAAAACTAACAATTTAGTAACAAAATAAATTAATTACTTTCTGGCTGTGTGAATCCTTGAGTCGGTTGTATATTTGCACTCCAAAAATGCAATTATGACCAAAATTCAAGTAGCCAATCCGGTTGTTGAAATGGACGGGGACGAAATGACCCGAATCATCTGGAAATTCATCAAAGACCAACTCATACTCCCTTACATCGACTTAGACATCGAGTACTACGATTTGGGATTAGAATCCCGTGACGAAACCGACGATCAAGTCACGATTGATGCTGCTGAAGCGGTCAAAAAGCACAAAGTGGGTATCAAATGTGCCACCATCACTCCTGATGAAAATCGAGTGACTGAATTTGGTCTGAAAAAAATGTGGCGTTCACCCAATGGCACCATCCGAAATATTGTTGGCGGAACCGTGTTTCGTGAGCCCATCATTATGAGCAATGTGCCACGCTATGTACAAGGTTGGACAAAGCCCATTTGTATCGGTCGTCATGCGTTTGGAGATCAATACAAAGCCACTGATACTGTGATTCCCGGTAAAGGCAAACTCACCATGACCTTTACGCCAGAAGATGGAAGTGCACCCCAATCTTGGGAAGTATATCAATTTCAAGAAGGTGGTGTGGCAATGAGTATGTATAATATCGACTCATCCATATATGGTTTTGCCCGTTCGTGTATGAATCGCGCCCTTAGCAAAGGATGGCCTTTATATTTAAGTACCAAAAACACCATCATGAAAGCCTATGATGGTCGCTTTAAAGATATTTTTGAAGAAGTTTTCCAAAACGAATTCAAAGACAAATTCGATGCTGCTGGTATCACTTACGAACACCGCTTGATAGATGACATGGTAGCTGCTGCTATGAAATGGAACGGTGGATTTGTATGGGCTTGTAAAAATTACGATGGGGATGTTCAGTCCGACACCGTAGCCCAAGGCTTTGGTTCGTTGGGATTGATGACTTCTACACTTGTTACACCCGACGGAGAAGTGATGGAAGCTGAGGCTGCCCACGGAACCGTCACGCGTCACTACCGCCAACACCAACAAGGCAAAGAAACCTCTACCAATTCGATTGCATCTATTTTCGCATGGACAAGAGGCTTGGCACACCGTGCCAAATTGGACAACAACGAAGCTTTGGCACATTTTTGTGAAACCTTAGAGTCGGTTTGTATACAAACCGTTGAGAGCGGGCAAATGACCAAAGACTTGGCACTCCTGATTCATGGGGACAGCATGACACGCGATCATTACCTCTCTACGCAAGAGTTTTTGGATGCCATCAAAGCAAATTTAGAGAAGGCTTTGGCGTAAAGTCATATGCTAAAACAACTGGCTAACCATTCTTGCAAAAGCAATAAGCATAAATTGTATCTTTGTACCAAATTGCTATGATGATGCGCCTTGGGGGTGTACCCTTTTTACTTTTCGTTGGATTGTGGGGTCATGCTCAAAACCGCTACACCCTTAGCGGTGAGGTTTTGGATGCTGAGTCTATGGAAACCCTTATAGGGGTTACTTTGTTGGTTCCTGAACTCAACACAGGTACCGTTACCAATGCTTATGGTTTTTATTCGCTGACACTCCCCGAAGGGAACTATAACTTGGTGGTACAATATCTGGGTTATGAAACCCAGACCATACCCCTTTCTCTAGATCGAAACAGCAAGTCGGACATACGTTTGGTACCCGCTGCGGAAAACTTGGAAGAAGTCATCGTAACAGATGATGTGGAACGTATCAATATCAAAAAACCCGAGATGAGTATCAACCGTTTGTCGGCCAGTACCATCCAACAAACCCCTGTGGTGTTTGGCGAACCTGATGTCTTAAAAACCATTCAGCTTTTGCCCGGTGTGACCAGTGCAGGTGAAGGTGCTTCGGGCTTTAATGTAAGAGGTGGTGCCGCGGATCAAAATCTGATCCTACTCGATGAGGCGAGTATTTACAACTCTTCCCACTTGTTTGGTTTCTTCTCTGTCTTTAACCCAGACGCCATCAAAGACCTCAGGCTCTACAAAGGGGGTATTCCAGCCAAATACGGGGGCAAGGTTTCTTCCGTGTTGGATATTTACCAAAAAGAAGGGAACAAAGAAGATTTCAAGCTCAACGGAGGCATTGGTTTGGTGGCCAGTCGCTTGCTTGCAGAAGGACCTGTAGGGAAGGGTAGTTTTTTGGTGGGTGGTAGAGGTACGTATGCACACCTTTTCCTCAAAGCTACAGACAATCCCAATAGCGCCTATTTTTATGATTTGAATACCAAAATTAGTTTCCCAATCAACGAAAACAACAAGCTGTATTTGTCTGGATACTTTGGTCGTGATGTGTTTGATGTTGATGGGAGTTTTGTCAATACCTATGGCAATGCGGTTTTCAACCTGCGATGGAACCATTTG
>CAXRDP010000084.1:0-11137 GCA_964229545.1 Flavobacteriaceae bacterium
TATGCGTTCATCTTATTTTTTTTGATATCGTATGAAACTAAATGCGTAAGCATGGTTGTCGTCTGCCGGGTGTTCTTCTCGCCATACTTCTTCCCACAGTTGTGGGTCGATTTCAGGGAAAAAAGTATCGGCTTCAAATTCGCCGTGCACACGGGTAAGCTCAATTTCATGACCGACTTCCATAGCTTGGGCATAGATTTCACCACCTCCACTGATAAAAGGGCGCGGGTCGGACTGCGCTACTTTGATGGCAGCATCCAAAGAGTTGACAACCACTGTGTTCTCTGCACTATAGTCAGGCTGTCGTGTGATAACCACATTGGTGCGGTTGGGCAATGCCTTGGGCATGGACTCAAAAGTTTTGCGTCCCATAATCACATGATGCCCTTTGGTGAGGTTTTTAAAATGTTTTAAATCATCAGACAAGTGCCAGATGAGTTGGTTGTCTTTGCCCAAAGCGTTGTTGGTGGCAGCCGCGGCAATGAGGGTGATGCGTTGTTGGGTTTGGGGTTCTTGATGCCATTCGGACTGCGCTTTTAGGGTTGCTTCTTTATCCAATTCTCTTTTGATTTGTTCGATTCGTGTTTGTTGGAGGGATACCAATTGTTTGATTTGCGCTTGTTCCCAAGCTTTGCCCATAAATCGGTGGGTGACAAACACCTGAAAACTGTGAAGCAACAGCCCCACAAGCCATAGCAATGCCACACTGACTACCCATGGATACCCAAAAGGAGTGACTGTCTCTCCATAGCCCAAACCTATATTGACAATCACCAACACCAAGCTGACAAACAAAAAAGCTATAAAATGATAATACAAGCGCTTTTTTTGACGTATGCGACTTTGGGCATTTTCGACCATGGCAATTTGCTGGTCGTCGATAGTGGTTTTTTGTTTTTGTTTAAAAAACATAGTGTCTGAAACAGGATGCTAAAATAGCTAATAGTATCAAATACTACACAGCCACTACGCCTTTAATATGTGGATGTGGGTCATAGTTTTCAATGGTAAAGTCATCAAAATCAAAGTCAAAAATATCTGTCTTGTCAGGGTTGATTTTGAGTGTGGGCAAAGACCGAGGGGTTCTGCTGAGTTGTAGCTCCAGTTGTTCCATATGGTTGGTGTAGATATGTGCGTCGCCAAACGTATGGATAAAATCCCCGGGTTGGTAGCCGCAGGCTTGTGCCATCATATGGGTAAACAAGGCATAGGAAGCGATGTTAAAAGGCACGCCTAAAAAGATATCGGCACTGCGTTGATACAGCTGGCACGAAAGTTTTCCGTCGGCCACATAAAACTGAAAAAAAGCATGGCAAGGAGGTAGAGCGGCTTTGCCGTTGGCCACATTTTCAGAAAAAGATTTGGATGTGTCTGGCAGTACGGAGGGGTTCCAGGCAGAGACCAACATACGGCGGCTGTCGGGATTGTGTTTGAGGGTGTGGATTACTTCTTTGATTTGGTCGATTCCTTCATTGTTCCAGTTGCGCCATTGGTGACCATAAACCGGTCCTAAATCCCCATTTTCGTCGGCCCATTCGTTCCATATACGCACACCGTTTTCGGTGAGGTAGTCTATGTTCGTGTCTCCTTTTAAAAACCATAGCAACTCATAGATGATGGATTTGAGGTGCAGTTTTTTTGTGGTCACCATAGGGAATCCCTCACTGAGGTCAAAGCGCATTTGATAACCAAATACACTCTTGGTTCCTGTTCCTGTCCGATCCGATTTCTCAACCCCATGATCCAACACATGTCGAACCAAATCCAAGTACTGCTTCATTCAGAATTTTTTCTAAAAATACAATCCAAACACAATGTATAATGTGTTACCATAAAAAACTTTTCAAAGCCTTTTCCACCATATTATCCGATAATGGCACCGGCAATGATAGCAGATAGTATCGATGCCAAGGTGCCACCGATAAGCGCACGAACACCAAACTTAGAGAGCACCTTTCTTTGACCGGGTGCCAAGGAACCGATACCTCCTATTTGGATTCCGATTGAGGCAAAGTTGGCAAACCCACACAACATATAGGTAGCCATGATGACTGATTTCTCGTATTGAAGGTGGATTAAATTCATAGGATTTTTAAGTTCGGCAAGTTGGATATAGCCCACAAATTCGCTTGCCGCCAGTTTGATTCCCAGCAACTGCCCCATGGGCATGATGTCGGGAGTGGGTACACCCATAATCCACATTAGGGGTGCAAAAATACTTCCCAATATTGCCTCCAAAGAAAAACTGTCATATAAAGTGTTTGCGGCAAACCAATCGTTGAGGTGGGTCCAATCGCCTATCCAGCCCAAAATACCGTTTGTCATGGCAATCAGGGCCACAAACACCAACAACATCCCCCCTATGGTGGCGGCCAAACGCAATCCTTCTACAGTTCCGTTTGAAATGGCATCTAGCGCATTAGTGCCAATTTTATCCATGGACACATTGACTTCGTTGTCAATGGTTTCGGTTTGGGGGTATAGGATTTTTGAAACCACGATTGCTCCCGGAGCAGCCATAACCGAGGCAGCCAGCAGATGTTTGGCAAACTCGAGCCGCATCTGTGGGTCATCACCTCCCAAAAAACCGATGTAAGCAGCCAACACACCTCCTGCCACGGTGGCCATCCCTCCAATCATGACCAGCAGAATTTCTGATTTGGTCATTTTTTCAAGGTAGGCTTTGATCATCAAAGGGGCTTCAGTTTGTCCTAAAAAAATGTTACCGATAACCGATAAGCTTTCTGCTCCTGATATTTTAAGGAATTTTGTAATGGCAAGTGCCAACATTCGCACCACAAATTGTATGATCCCTAAGTAGAACAAAAGTGAAGTTAGTGCCGCAAAAAAGACAATAGTAGGGAGGATCTGAAAGACAAAAATATACCCATAGGTGTCTGTGTTCATCAAATCTCCAAATAGAAAAGCACTGCCCGCATTGGTAAAATCCAGAATACTGACAAACACTTTCCCCATGGCTTCAAAAGCCCCTTGCACCCAAGACACCTTAAGGATGCCAATGGCTAGAATAAGTTGAAGAGCAAGCCCTAAACCCACAGTCTTCCAGGCGATTTTCTTTCTATTGGCACTGCAGGCCAATGCAATAATTATCACTACAAAAAGTCCCAACACACCGCGAAGTATTCCCTCTGTGGTGATTCCGCTACTTGGCACCAAAATATCTTGGCCTAGCATTCCTATGATTCCCATCGATTCTATTTATTCTCAGTTCGTTTAGAAATTTCGTCTCGCAAGCGTACGGCCATTTCGTAGTCTTCTTTTTTGACTGCTTTCTTAATGGCTGTCTGTAGCTCTTCGACACTCAAACGGCTAAGATCTTGGGGTTTGTTCTGGGGAGGTTCTTTTTTTGGAGTTGTTTCCTGATCGGAATCCTCCATGGTAATACCTGCTTTTTCAAGCACAAGATTGTGGGCAAATATGGGTGCTTGAAAACGAAGTGCAAGAGATATTGCATCGGAAGTTCGTGAGTCTATGATCTCTTCGATTTTGTCGCGTTCGCAAATCAAACTGGAGTAAAAGACCCCATCGACCAGTTTTTGGATAATCACTCGCTTGATATTAATGTCAAAACGCATGGAAAAATTTCGAAACAAATCATGTGTAAAGGGGCGTTGCAGTTGAATGTCTTTGTCTAGGGCAACAGCTATGGATTGAGCTTCAAATTCACCTATGACAACAGGCAGTTTACGTTCGCCATCCACTTCATCCAAAATAAGCGCATAAGCCCCACTTTGGTTTTGGCTATACGAAATTCGGTTAACACGCAATTGGATCAGGCTCATAAAAAAAGTAAACAACTAACAAGTTGTCATCTAAAATATGGAAAATAGCTGATTAAACAGCGCCTGCTTGTAAAGCTTTTAATTTTTCTGTGAGTCGAGGCACCACATCAAAGGCATCACCAACGATGCCATAGTCTGCCGCTTTAAAAAAGGGCGCCTCAGGATCGGTGTTGATGACCACCTTGATTTTGGAAGCGTTAATTCCTGCCAAATGCTGGATAGCACCCGAAATGCCGATGGCAAAATAAAGATTGGTAGCCACTGGTTTTCCGGTTTGACCCACATGTTCACTATGCGGTCGCCAACCCATATCAGACACAGGTTTTGAGCATGCGGTAGCAGCACCTAAAACATCGGCCAACTCCTCAATCATACCCCAATTTTCAGGGCCTTTGAGTCCACGGCCCCCTGAAACCACCACATCTGCATCTGCGATAGAAGCCTTGCCAGTGGTTTGAGATACTTCGGTTTGGGTTGTAGTTTGTTCGGGTAGGTCGGGTTGAAACTCCACAACCTCCGAGCTGACTTGGTTTTCAACGGCCCCAAATGCGTTGGTAGACAATCCCAAAATACTAACGTCTGAATGTAGGGAAGTATATGAAAAAGCCTTGTTGCTGAATGCAGTGCGTTTGACAGAAAGTTCATTTTCAAATTTCGGCAGTGCCACCACATTAGATACATAAGCTGCATCGAGTTTGGCGGCAAGCATCCCTGCCATGTATTTGGCGTTGGCACTGCTGCTTAATACAATGATTTTCGCCTCTTCTTGTTTGGCGGCTTGCGCCACAATCTCTGCATGTATGGCTGCATCAAAAAAATCAAAGGACAATTTTGTAGTCAGGATTTTTTCGGCTCCATGATACCCCAATTCTTGAGGCGCATTGCAATTGATGGCCACTGCTGAGAGGCTAGCGTTTTGTTGGTCAGCTATGGCCTTGGCATAGGAAACCACCTCGGCAGCATTTTTTTTTAACTTCCCGTTTTCGGATTCGGCAACTACAAGTATGGACATAATAAGTGTGTTTAAAGAACTTTGGCTTCGTTTTGCAATAGATTGATGAGTTGATCAAGATCATCGGCAGGTATCAGTTTTACCTCAGCTTTTGGAGCCGGTTTTTCAAACTTAGTTACCGATGTTTTGGTAGATAATGGCTGCGGAGCTACTACTTCAAAGGGTTTTTGACGAGCCTGCATAATACCCCGCATGTTGGGAATTTTCAGGTCTGTTTCCTCAACCAAACCCTTTTGGGCACCTATTACTAAAGGCAGTTTGGTCGATAAAGTTTCAGAACCACCATCCATTTCACGTATGGCGACTGCCTCTTGGCCATTGATATTCAAACCTACACAAGTGTTTACAAATGAATAACCCAACATAGAGGCCAACATTCCAGGAACCATGCCTCCATTGTAATCAATAGACTCTCTTCCGGCGATGATTAAATCATAAGGATTTTCTTGCACATAAGCAGCTATCTGATTGGCTACTAAAAAACCATCGGCAGGTTCAGTGTCAATACGGACGGCTTTATCTGCCCCTATGGCCAATGCCTTACGCAGGGTGGGGTCAGCATCGGCCTTTCCCACATGCAACACGTCTACCGTGGCACCTTGTTGTTCCTTAAACCATATAGCACGGGTGAGCCCAAACTCATCGTTGGGGTTAATGACAAATTGTACGCCTTGTTTGTCAAACAAAGTGTCGTTTTCAGTAAAATTGATCTTGGATGTGGTATCGGGAACGTTGCTTATGCAAACAAGTATTTTCATTGAAAAATTATTGGTTGGTAAATATACAAAAAAGACACTAAATACTATGCACGCATAGTATTTTTATTGAGCTGTAAAAAATTGCCAAAATGGTTTTATTATTGCTATTTTTGCGCAGTCAAAAAAAAAGCATGAGAACCATCCAGTTTAGAGAAGCCATATGCGAGGCGATGTCGGAGGAAATGCGCAGAGATGAAAGCATTTATCTGATGGGTGAGGAAGTTGCCGAATACAATGGTGCCTACAAAGCCTCTAAAGGTATGTTGGATGAGTTTGGCGCAAAACGTGTCATTGATACACCCATTTCTGAATTGGGATTTGCGGGTATTGGTGTAGGTTCTACCATGACAGGAAACCGACCTATCATTGAATTTATGACCTTCAACTTTGCTTTGGTAGGGATTGATCAAATCATCAACAATGCTGCCAAGATTCGCCAAATGTCTGGTGGTCAATTCCCTTGCCCCATCGTTTTTAGAGGCCCCACAGCTTCCGCAGGTCAGTTGGCGGCGACGCATTCACAAGCTTTTGAAAGCTGGTATGCCAATTGTCCCGGGCTCAAAGTGATTGTGCCTTCTAATCCCTACGATGCCAAAGGTTTGCTAAAAGCTGCGATCCGTGATGATGACCCTGTTATTTTTATGGAGTCAGAGCAAATGTATGGAGACAAGGGCGAAGTTCCCGAAGGTGAGTATGTGTTGCCCATTGGGGTGGCAGATGTCAAGCGACAAGGAACTGATGTGACAGTTGTTTCCTTTGGAAAAATATTTAAAGAAGCCACTGCAGCTGCAGACATGCTTGCCAAAGAAAATATTTCTTGCGAACTGATAGATTTGCGCACTGTCAGACCTTTGGATATCAATACCATCATTGAATCTGTAAAGAAGACCAATCGTTTGGTTATTTTGGAAGAAGCATGGCCTTTTGGCAACGTTTCAACCGAAATTACTTATCAGGTGCAAAACCAAGCTTTTGATTATTTAGATGCCCCTATAATTAAAATTAATACCGCAGATACCCCGGCGCCTTATTCACCTGTTCTTTTGGATGAGTGGCTGCCCAACCGTGATGATGTGGTCAAAGCCGTTAAAAAAGTTTTACTCTAAGATTTAAATCAACATTATAGACATGCAAAATACAGTCTTATACCTTCCTATATTACTAGCCGTTGTTGGCCTGATTGTGATGTACACCCAATCTGTTTGGGTACGTAAGCAATCTGCTGGTGATGACAAAATGAAAAGTATTTCTGAAAGCATCAAGCAAGGTGCTTTGGCATTTTTGAGTGCTGAATACAGATTGTTGTTCATTTTTGTACTTGTGGCCTCTGCGGCTCTTTTCGGAATTTCAACCATGGTGGACACAACGAGTTGGCTTATAGTTCCGGCATTTATCATTGGGGCTTTCTTTTCAGCTCTTGCTGGCAATATCGGTATGCGCATCGCTACCGAAGCCAATGCACGCACTGCCGAGGCTGCCAAAACGAGTTTGCCACAAGCCCTAAAAATATCCTTTGGTGGTGGTACGGTTATGGGACTTGGTGTGGCTGGGTTGGCTGTGTTTGGATTGAGTTTGATATTCATCCTACTATTGGGTCAGTTTATGGATGGTGCCAACAACTTCTATATAAACATGACAGTTGTGTTGGAGTCTCTTGCCGGTTTTTCACTGGGTGCGGAGTCTATTGCACTATTTGCCCGTGTGGGGGGTGGAATCTACACCAAAGCCGCTGACGTAGGTGCCGATTTGGTAGGAAAAGTAGAAGCGGGTATTCCTGAGGACGACCCCAGAAACCCTGCTACCATTGCAGACAATGTGGGTGATAATGTAGGAGATGTGGCCGGTATGGGTGCCGATTTGTTCGGTAGCTACGTAGCCACCGTTTTGGCCTCTATGGTTTTGGGTAATTACATTATTAGAGACATGAGCCTTGCTCAAGGCAGTCAGTTTTCGGATGCTTTCAACGGAATGGGTCCTATCTTATTGCCCTTGGTATTGGCGGGTGTAGGTATTGTTGCCTCTATCCTCGGTACCTTATTTATCAGAATTAAGGACAACAATGCCAAAGAAGCACAAGTCCAAAAAGCACTAAACACAGGAAATATTTTCGCGATACTTATCACCTTGGTTGCTTCTTGGTTTTTGATAGATTATTTATTGCCTGAAACCATCAACGGTATGCAGTTCTTTGGTGAGGGTGCCAAGGATATTCCTGCTACCAATGTGTTCTATGCGACCATCGTTGGTTTGGGGGTAGGATATCTTATTTCACTTTTTACAGAATATTATACCGCTTTGGGTAAAAAACCTGTTTTGGATATTGTCCAAAACTCTTCAACTGGGGCGGCTACCAACATCATCGCTGGTTTGTCTGTAGGTATGATTTCCACAGCATCTTCTGTATTGTTGTTCGCAGCTGCCATTTGGGGTTCTTATGCCCTTGCAGGTTTCTACGGGGTGGCCATTGCGGCCTCTGCCATGATGGCCACTACCGCCATGCAATTGGCCATCGATGCTTTTGGACCCATCGCTGACAATGCCGGTGGGGTTGCCGAAATGAGCGAGTTGCCCAAGGAAGTACGTGAACGTACCGATATTTTGGATTCTGTCGGTAACACCACAGCCGCGATTGGCAAAGGATTTGCAATTGCCTCTGCTGCCTTGACCGCTTTGGCGCTTTTCGCTGCCTATGTAACCTTTACCGGAATTGACGGTATCAATATTTTTAAAGCTGACGTACTAGCTGCTTTGTTTATTGGAGGTATGATCCCTGTGGTTTTCTCTGCTTTGGCCATGAAGTCCGTCGGGAAAGCTGCCATGGAAATGGTGCAAGAGGTACGCCGACAATTCAAAGAAATCCCCGGTATTCTTGAGGGGAAAGGAACGCCTGACTATGCCAAATGTGTGGCCATTTCCACCAATGCAGCCCTGAAAGAAATGTTGTTGCCCGGCTTAATTACTATCGTTACACCGATTGTTATTGGTTTGGTGATGGGACCAGAAGCTTTGGGTAGCTATATGGCCGGTGTGGCTGTTTCAGGTGTGTTGTGGGCCATCTTCCAAAACAATGCTGGTGGCGCATGGGACAATGCGAAAAAATCTTTTGAGGCGGGTGTTGAAATCAACGGCAAGATCGAAAAGAAAGGATCAGACGCGCACAAAGCAGCGGTCACCGGAGACACAGTAGGGGATCCATTTAAGGATACTTCTGGCCCCTCCATGAATATTTTGATCAAACTCACATGTTTGGTAGGTCTTGTGATTGCTCCTATTTTGGGAGATGGGCATGGGGCCGAGGCTGTAGCTCACCAACATGAAAAACGCATTCAGGTTGAACTGTCAACTTCGGCAGAAGGAGAAACCATCGCAACCGTTACTACTGTCGAAACGAAAGACGGAGAAACCACTGAGACCATTGAGGTTATTGAAGGGGGAGAAGCTGAAGTAAAAGCCAAAATTGACAAACTGGCTTCTCAATCCTAACACGATATTAGATGTAAATTGAAAGGCGCCATTTGGCGCCTTTTTTTATTTTTTAAACAAGCCGTGTAGCTGGCCGTCTATCTGTTCGATCACATGGCCTAAATCTTCGGGTTTGTCCACAAAGTTGAGGTCATCCACATCAAAAGTGATGAGTTTGCCTTTATCGTAGCCATGAATCCACGCCTCGTAGCGTTCATTCAGCCGACTCAAATATTCGATACTGATAGAGTTTTCATAAGCGCGTCCTCTTTTGTGAATCTGGTCTACCAAATTGGGAATTGAACTGCGTAGATAGATCAACAAATCCGGTCCTTTAACCAAAGACTCCATCAATTCAAAAAGAGAGCTGTAATTTTCAAAGTCTCTATGCGTCATCAGGCCCATAGCATGCAAATTGGGCGCAAATATGTGTGCATCTTCATAAATCGTACGATCCTGAATGACTGTGTTTTTATTTTGATGTATATCTAGAATTTGTCTAAACCTACTATTGAGAAAATACACTTGCAGGTTGAAGGACCAGCGTTCCATCTCAGCATAAAAATCATCCAGATACGGGTTTTGCACCACGTCTTCGTAGTGGGGTTCCCATTGATAGTGTTTGGCCAAGAGCTCTGTGAGTGTTGTTTTTCCGGCTCCAATATTACCGGCTACTGCAATGTGCATAAAAGATGCTTTTTGAATTGAGGTCTAAAAATATAAAATTCATCGCATTATTGACGGAGTCAAATGTTTGAATATTGTTATAGGATAAAGCCCATCTATTTTTCTACTCCATAGGATTAATCCCTATCTTTGACAAAAACCTACAATCATGAAACAAACACTATCCTTATTTATTTTTGTTTTGCTATTCGGATCTGCAAATGCTCAATTGTTTGGAGATATCGAAAACTTGCTTCGTGCTTCAGAAGAAGATGCAGCTATTCTTGCGGAAGATTATACACAACCCCTAGGTAAAGCGCTCATTTATGGTCTTAATGCCGGATGGGCCAGCAGTGCCAAAACCCATAAAAAATTAGGCTTTGACCTTACTATTGGAGCTGCGGCACCTTTTGTTCCACAAGCAGACGAGTCTTTTGTGCCGGAAGGATTAACTTCCATACAAACACCATCGGATAACCTGCCAACAATCTTTGGGGAATCGGAACCTACATTGCTAACTGTTAATTTGCCAGCAGTTGATGGATTTCCAGAGTATTCAGGGACTCTAGATTTTCCTGGGGGATACAAAGATGAATTGCCCGCCAACACCCTCCCAGCTCCATTTATTCAAGCCGGTGTGGGTTTGTTTTTTGATACCGATTTGATTGTGCGCTACGTACCGCAGTTTGAAAACGAAGGAACAAACTTTAACTTGTTTGGCCTGGGTCTCAAGCACAACTTAATGCAATATTTTGGCCCGTTAGACAAGCTACCACTAAACGTGGCCCTATTGGCTGCTTTTACACAGACTGAATTGACTTATGACATTCCTCAACAACCCAACCAGCAGATTGCTTTTGATGTAAATGCATACACAATTCAAGCCTTGGCATCTGTTGACCTCCCTATAATCAGTGTTTTTGGAGGAGTGGGTTACAGTTCAGGAACTTCTAACCTAAAAACAACTGGAGATTTTGATTTAAAATACACTGTAGAAGATGTAGATTATACGCGTCCTCTAGAACCATTAAACCTATCTTACGACGCTAGCGGTATGATGGGGGTTGTAGGGCTTCGTATGAACTTATTGTTCTTAAAGATTTTTGCCAATTACACCTTGCAAGAGTACAACACCTTGACAGCAGGGATTTCATTTAATTTTCGTTAAATAACACAAAAACATTTTGATGTTTCTGCTTGCGTTGTATATTTGCAACGCAAAAGAGGACGGATTTGACTGATTGCAACCTCTCAAAAAAAATGCTAAAGCAGTGGTTGCTTTACAAAGACCGTAAACAAGTCAAATCCCCACAAAAGCAACCGATTATGGCTTATTTTTTTACATCAGAATCTGTTTCTGAAGGGCATCCCGACAAAGTTGCCGATCAAATTAGTGATGCCTTGTTGGATCACTTTTTGGCATTTGACCCCGAAAG
>CAXRDP010000085.1:0-14832 GCA_964229545.1 Flavobacteriaceae bacterium
AGCGCTTGGCGATGACCGTTTTTGACACGGTATCCCTTGCGGCGTTTTTTCTTAAAGACGATTACTTTGTCGTCTTTGAGGTGTTGGACCACTTTGGCTTCTACAGAAGCATTGGCGATAGCGGGGGCGCCTACAGTTACGTTTTTGCCATCATCCATCAACAACACATTGTCAAAAGAAACTTTTGACCCTGCCTTGGCGTCGAGGCGATGCACGTATACCTTTTGGTCTTTTGCAACTTTAAATTGCTGCCCGGCTATTTCTACGATTGCATACATTGTTATAATATTTAGCGTAAAGCGGGTGCAAATATACAATTATTGAACCATAACAAACAAGGTTTTTTATAGGGTGTAACAATTGTCTCTTTGCTTCGTTACTTATATCGAAACAATTTTGTAACTTTTGCGTTCATTTTTTTAAAATTTTAAACCCATGAAACATTTTATTTTAGGCCTACTGATGCTGGCTGGCCCTATGTTGTTTGCGCAGTCCGTTTCGTATGAAGAATACGAGCTGTCGAACGGCCTTCACGTGATTTTGCATCAAGATAATACCGCCCCGGTGGTCACCACTTCGGTGATGTACCATGTGGGTGCCAAAGACGAACAACCCGACCGAACTGGGTTTGCCCACTTTTTTGAGCATTTGCTATTTGAAGGCACAGAAAACATCGAAAAAGGCGCATGGTTCTCCATCGTAACCGAAAATGGAGGCACCAATAACGCCAACACCACTGATGATCGTACCTACTATTACGAGGTATTTCCTTCCAACAGTTTGGAATTAGGGCTTTGGATGGAGTCGGAGCGTATGCTACACCCTGTGATCAACCAAGATGGAGTAGATACCCAAAACGAAGTGGTCAAAGAAGAAAAAAGACTGCGCGTGGACAATCAACCCTATGGAAAGTTTTTGGAAAATGTCAAAAAACATTTGTTTACCAAACACCCTTACCGCTGGACTACCATAGGCGAAATGGAGCATTTGGATGCCGCTACCTTAGATGAGTTTTTGGCTTTTAATAAAAAATTCTATGTCCCCAACAACGCTGTTTTGGTGGTTGCTGGCGACATCGATATTCCTGCTACCAAAAAGATGATTGAAGACTATTTTGGACCCATTCCACGTGGGGCCGATATCGATCGTAACTTGGCAAAAGAAGACCCAATCACTACGGCAATTGCCGCCAAAGCCTATGACCCAAATATTCAAATTCCTGCAGTTGTCACCGCCTACAGAACCCCTTCATTCAAATCCAGAGATTCGCGTGTGCTCGATATGATTTCTACCTATTTGAGCGATGGGCCTAGTTCTAAACTTTACAAAAAACTGGTAGATGACAAAAAGATGGCGCTACAAACCGGTGCCTTTAACATCGCACAAGAAGACTACAGCATGTATGTGGTCTTTGGACTGCCTCAAGGCGACAACAAACTCGGTGACTTGGTCAGCGAGATGGATGAGGAAATTGTCAAAATCCAAAACGAACTTATCTCTGACCGAGATTACCAAAAACTATTGAACAAGTTTGAAAATGGCTTTGTCAATTCCAATGCCTCTGTGGAGGGAATTGCCAATTCGTTGGCGCGCTATCATATGCTCTATGGTGACACCAGCCTGATTAACAACGAAATCGATATCTACCGATCTATCACACGAGAAGAGATTCGAGATGTGGCCAATAAATACCTCAATCCGAATCAGCGATTGGTACTCGAATATTTACCTGAATCCAAAGAAAACTAGCAAATGAGAACTTTTTATATTTCTATAATAGCCTTATTTATCGGGCTATCAACAACCGCACAAATCGACAGGAGCCAACAACCCAAACCGGGCCCTGCGCCTGTTATACAATTAGGGGAGCCTGAAAAATTTACCCTCAAAAACGGGCTGACCGTTATGATTGTCGAAAATCACAAGCTACCACGCGTGTCGGCAAGTTTAAACATCGACAACCCTCCTATTTTTGAAGGCGAAAAAGCCGGCGTGTCTCAGCTGACGGGGGCACTTTTAGGCAAAGGCTCCACAAACCAAGACAAAGACAGCTTTAATGAAGAAGTGGATTTTATGGGGGCAAGTATAGGTTTTGGCTCACAAAGTGCCAATGCCAGTAGTTTAAGCCGCTATTTTGGGCGCGTGTTGGAAATGATGGCCGATGCAGCGCTTCATCCAAATTTTACAGAAGAAGAGTTTGTCAAAGAACGTGACATACTGTTAGACGGGATCAAATCAAGTGAAAAAAGTGTTACCGCCGCTGCCAGACGGGTAGAAAACGTATTGGCATATGGCGTAAATCATCCCTACGGTGAATATGTGTCTAAAGAAAGTGTAGAACGTGTCACCTTAGCTGACGTAAAGCAATTCTACGATACCTACTTCCACCCCAACAATGCCTACTTGGTTATTGTAGGCGATGTCAATCCTAAGGCTGTCAAAAAACAAGTAAAAAAGCTATTTGGAAACTGGAAATCCGGCGCTGATGTGGCTGCCAATACGCCCATGGTTGAGAATGCCTCTGGCACGCAAATTGAATTTGTCGAGATGCCCAATGCCGTACAGACCGAGGTAACCGTCCAAAACACTGTAACACTTAAGAAAAAAGACCCTGACTATTTCCCTTTGTTGTTGGCCAACGCCATATTGGGTGGCGGTGGTGAGGCGCGTTTGTTCCTCAACCTACGCGAGGACAAAGGATATACCTATGGTTCTTATTCTCGTATGGGTAACGACAAATACACTGACACTCGTTTTAGAGCAACTGCCAGCGTACGCAATGCCGTGGCAGACAGCTCGGTAGTAGAAATTCTCAAGGAAGTAGATCGGATTCGAACCGAACTGGTCAGTGAGGAAGAACTGAACCGTGCGAAGGCAAAATACGTTGGTAATTTTGTGCGTGCCGTAGAGCAGCCCGGAACCATTGCGGGCTATGCTTTGGAGATCGAGACCGAAGACTTGCCTAAAGATTTTTATACCAATTTTCTCTCTAGCATCAACGCAGTAACGCAGGAGGATATCCAGCGTGTCGCCCAAAAATACTTTTTGGTCGATCAGGCACGTGTGGTGGTCACCGGAAAGGCAACCGAAGTGTTGGAAAACTTGGAAAAAGTGAGTTTTAAAGGGCAAACATTGCCTGTCAATTACTACGACAAGTATGGCAACAGCACTGCAAGGCCCAAAGCCTTTGAACTCCCTGAAGGGGTGAGTGCAAACTCCATTTTACAAAACTACATTGACGCGATCGGAGGACAGTCTCTCATCGAAAGTATCAACAGTCTTTCTGTTGCTTACTCGGGAAATATTATGGGAAATGCCATTGAGATCAAAACCGTTTCTACACGTGCAGATGAAACTCAAGTAATTTCAATGGGCGGCAATGTGATGGCCACGGTTTTTGTGAGTGATGATGAAGCCTACATCGAACAGATGGGTAATAAAATGGATATGCCCGAAGAAATGGCAGCAGACATGCGAAATGGTTTTGATATCGTTTCTGAAATTACTCTAAAAGATAGTGAAGCCATAGAAGTTACAGGCATGGAGGATGTTGATGGAGAAAAGGCCTATGCGGTCACCCATAAAGGGGCTTCGTCTAGCTCAACCTCCTATTATAGCGTAGAAACTGGCTTAAAACTTAAAAAAGTATCTACTTCTGAGATGATGGGGCAAACCCAAACTCAGGAACAAGCTTTTGGTAGCTACAAAAGCTTTGGAGGCTTACAACTTCCCACAACATCTTCGATGCCTATGGGTCCTCAAACAATAGATGTATCCTTAGAGTCTGTTGAAATCAATGGAAAAGTTGTTCCAGCAGAGTAAATATTAATTGCTATAAAATCAGAAGAGCGGTTTAGGCCGCTCTTTTTTTATGGGACAAGTATACCCCGGTGAGTATCACAACAGTGGCGAGGATTTGTAGCGATGAAATGCTTTCGTCATCGGCCAGTCCCCAAAACAGCGCTACTATAGGCAATGTATATGTGACCGCTGAGGCAAATACTGCCGAAGAAAACTTAACAAACTGATTGAACAAATATTTGGCAATTGCACTGCCAAAAATGGCCAAAATAGCTACATAGCCAATAGAAATGTGTACTTTGGGGTCTGTAAGTACTTCTGTTTTGAAAAAGCCTGAAGGCAGCAATATCAACAGTGCCATGGGTGCCATCATTACAAAGTTTCCGAGCGTGATGGCCATCACATCTACCAGTTTAAGGTGAATTTTGATAAAATGTATGTTGGTCGCATAGCATGAGGATGCACATAAAATCAGCAGTGCATAGCCCAAAGGAAATTCGGGATTTAGTTGTATGCCCCCAAAAATCAACCCCACAGAACCTATTAGACCCAAAGCCACGCCCCAATATTGTTTCCTCAATACGGCTACGCCAAAAAAGAGCACCCCCATAAGCAGCGTCAACAAGGGGGTTAAGGCATTTAAAATAGCCGCGATGGCTGAGTCGATATGCTGTTGTGCAAAAGCAAAAAAGAAAGCAGGGAAAAATGTCCCCACATAGGCTGTGATGGCAAGCCATTTCCATTGGTGTCTTGACAGATTGTAGAGAGACTTGTAACCAAAAGGCAGCAAACAAAGCGTAGAAATCAACAATCGCAAACTACCGAGCTGTAAAGGAGTCAAACCTTCCAACCCTCTTTTGATTAGGATATAAGAACTTCCCCATACCAAAGAAAGTATGAACAAATACAACCATTTGTTTTGCGGTAGGTGCAAATCATAAAATTTTGACAAAGGTGGCTATTTTCAGCCAACTCACAGCAATTATCCCTAAATTTGAACTAAAATATAATCATATGAAATCTTCAATTCTTGTACTTGTTCTTTCATTGTTTACATTCGCATGTACCCAACAGCCCAAGCCTGAAATCAAAGTGGTTGAAGCCAAAAACGAGGTAAGTATGGTTTCTGAAAACCTGGCAGTAGCTTCGTTTTCCATATCCGGAATGACCTGTAAAATGGGTTGTGCAGCCACCATCGAAAAAAACCTAAACAAACTGGACGGCGTCCAAAAGGCAGAAGTTGACTTCGAAACAGAAATGGCAATGGTTCATTATGACCCCAATATCGTTGGAGAAGAAGGTCTTACAGAAGCCGTAGCACAGACTGGTTCTTCTTATAAAGTGTCGGGTTTTACTATGGCCGACAATGAGAAAAAAGCCTGTTGTAAAGAAGGTAAGAAATCATGCAGTTCTGATGAAAAAAAAGCCTGTTGCATGAAAGACAAAAAAGCTTGCTGCCAAAAAGATATGGGTGAAAAGTGCATGAAAAAAGCCTAACGCCAGCGCAAGCCCTCGGTTAGTTTTCTCAAATCTTTTTTCACATATTGAATGGCCGGATAGAGCGAGTCGTAGTTGGGTTCGCTTTTAAAAAACAACACCCCTGTTAGAAAGTGCTTGTCTTGATCTGTAGCTACAAAGTGCAGGTTGGAAGGCGCATCTCCTTGAAGTTCAAAAAAGCGTCCGTAAACCTTACTGCCCGTATTTTGATAACTGCTCTCGTTTATACGCACATCGCTTTTGCTGTGTTCCATCAAACGGGTTTGGACATCAGTCCACAAATCTGAATAATTGTGTTGCTCCAAATCAAAGTAGCTCATATAGACCCGTGCGTTCATTTGGGGATAATCGACATTGAAAAAACAATTCTCTTGCGAATCTATATTGGTTTGAACATTGCGCGGAAACTCAAACGGACAAGATGATGACCAAGTGGTATAGCTTGGTTCGGGATAGGTTAAGGCCAACATGCCTTTTGGCTTGGGCAAAGGACTTTGGCAGGAAACCAAAAACAGTAAAAAAAGTAGCATTCTCACTGTTTTGTTTTTGTAACCTTAAGCTGTTTGATGCGTTTTCGATCTATGGCCTCTACAACAAATCTATGGTTGTTAAAAATGAATTTAGCCCCCACACGAGGAAAATATCCCAGTTGCTCGAGAACAAATCCAGCCAAAGTTTCTGATTCCCCCTTGGCCTCCTCAAACGCTTCTGCTTGTTCAATGTTTAAAATTCTGTAGAAGTCCTTCAAATAGGTTTTACCTTCCAAGACAAAGCTTGATTCGTCTATTTTAGAATACATCAGGTCATCGTCATCAAACTCATCGCTGATTTCGCCGACAATTTCTTCAATGATATCTTCTAAGGATATAATTCCTGAGGTACCTCCATATTCGTCAACAACCACGGCAAGGTGAATGCGTTTCGCCTGAAACTCCTTGAGTAAGTCGTCCAATTTTTTGTTCTCAGGCACAAAATAAGGGGGCCTTACCAGTGTGAGCCAGTCGAAATCATCCTTATGGATATGGGGCAACAAATCCTTGACATATAACACCCCAGTCACCTGGTCGATATGCTCCTCATAAACAGGAACACGAGAATACCCCATATCCATAACTTGGGACAACACTTCTACAAAGGTTGCCTGTTCTTTAAGCGCAAAAACATCAATACGCGGGCGCATCACCTGTTTGGTGTCCAAAGCACCAAAGCTCACAATTCCCTGAAGGAGTTTTTGTTCTTCTTGAGTGGTTTCAGAGTCATCGGTCATTTCAAGAGCTTGGGACAATTGATCGACAGAAAGGTCGGTGGTGGTTTTGTTGAGTTTCTTTTGAATGAAAAAAGTGAGTTTGCTTAGCGGGACGGAAAGTAGAAACAACAGGTATCTGTCGACAACATACAAAGGAAGGGTCATCTTTAAGGAAAATGATTCTGAGTTTCGATTGGCGTATATTTTGGGGATGATTTCACCAAAAGTCAAAATAAATGCAGAAATCACCGCTATCTCAATAAGCGTTTGTAGCCATTCATAAGGAATTGACTGAAAAAGTACAGAATCCATCGAGGCAAACAAAAGGACAATGGAGATGTTAATTAGGTTGTTGACTACCAAAATGGTCGCAAGTAGTCTTTTGGGATCGTTTCTAAGCTTGGCCATTAGGCGCTTGATACGGTCGGGATCCTGCATGGCGGCTTTGAGTGTGGCGTTGGGTAAAGAGAAAAAAGCAACCTCTGCACCCGAAACCAAAGCGGAAGCCAACAACAATGCCAGTAAAAGAGAAAAGCGTATGATGATTTCCACGTCTACACCTCCCGTGACATCCAAATAACCAAATACCAATGCGCTAAAAAAAAGTGCTTTCAATTAGAAGGGTAAATCATCATGATCTGAAGTCGGTTGGGCTTGTGGAGAGGACTGCATATCTTGAGATTTGGTGCTCAAAAAAGTAAACGCATCCACATGAATCTCGGTACTGTATCGGGGGTTGCCATCCTCGCCTTGCCATTTGCGTGTTTTGATGCGTCCCTCAACAAAGAGTTTGTCTCCCTTTTGTAGGTATTTTTCACAAGTCTCAGCGGCCTTGTTGCGCACCAAAATATTGTGCCATTCGGTTTGACTCACACGTTCACCACTTTGCCTGTTGGTATAGGTTTCGTTGGTGGCCAAAGGAAACCGTCCAATACAACCGCCATCCTCGAAATAACGCAGTTTGACATCGTCTCCAAGATGACCGATTAGCATGACTTTGTTTAATGTTCCGCTCATAAATGTGTTTATATCAAAAGTACGCTAATCAAAAAACTTGTGCAAGAAACGTTCGATAAGTCTGTGAACAGGAAATTTATGAAGCGATGCTATCGGATTACGTATGTTTTTAGGTGGTTGTGTGTTTGGCGCAATCCAAAAAAAAGCGTGAATATGTTGGTGCGTGAGTTTGTGGAGCCAAGGTTTGTCATTGTACAAATACAATTGTGATCTGTCTACCCACTCTGGTAAATCGGGTCGTTTTAGAAATTCACTTACTTCAACTGCCGTTTGTGTTTCTATTAATGGAAACTCATACAACTTGTGCCAGATGTCTTTTTGGGTGCGTTTCACCAATACAGTTTGACGGGAATCTCCTATAGGTACGATGTAATTAAAATAACGGTTTTTAGCTGTTTTTTTAGGCCGTTTGACAGGAAGTAGGCTTGTTTGTTGGTGTTGCAAAGCCCAACAGCTATCAGATAAAGGACATGAACCACAAACTGGAGAATGAGGTTTGCATTGAAGCGCGCCAAACTCCATCAAAGCTTGGTTATAGGTTCCTGGAGGTGTACCAAGAATTAGTTCTTGTGCCAATGATGTGAAATGTTTTTGACCCTCTGTGCTGTTGATTGGCTTATCGATCCCGAAATACCTGCTCAAAACTCTAAACACATTGCCATCTACCACAGCTTTTACCTGATCGAAACATATGGAAGAAATGGCAGAAGCGGTGTACGGTCCGATTCCGGGAAGCGTTAACAAATCATTGTAATTATTAGGAAATTTTCCATGGTGTTTTTCGACCACCATCCGTGCTGCCTTGAGCAGGTTGCGAGCCCTACTGTAGTAACCAAGACCCTGCCAATGTTTTAAGACTTTCTCTTCGGAGGCTTTGGCCAAATCAAATACAGACGGAAAGGAATTTACAAAGGCGTGATAATATGCAGTGCCTTGAGCGACACGCGTCTGTTGTAAAATGACTTCTGACAGCCAAATTTTGTAGGGATCTAGGGTGTTACGCCAAGGTAGCGGACGTTGGTTTGTGCTGTACCAGTCCAAAATTTTAGTTGTAAAGGATTGCCCTTGATTCATAAAAAGCGCAAGATATCCAATTTTATACCTGATTTACAAGAACTTGAATCAATTATAATGTCTATATTTGCTCACCGAAAAAAACAAGAAAACCAAAAGAATTAAAATGACTAAAGCAGACATTGTCACTAAAATTTCGGACCGTCTAGGACTTGACAAACCCGAAACGCAAGCCGTTGTTGAGCAGTTTATGCAAGAAGTAAAAAACGCATTGGAATCTGGAGAAGCCGTATATCTACGCGGTTTTGGCAGCTTTATTGTTAAAACACGTGCAGAGAAAAAAGGAAGAAACATTTCCAAAAACGTCACAATTGACATCCCTGCTCACAATATCCCTGCTTTTAAACCTGCCAAAGTTTTTGTAGAAGGTGTCAAAAGCAAAGTTGATGTAAAATAGTCATTCATTATAAATTTTAATTATACAGTATGCCAAGCGGTAAAAAAAGAAAAAGACATAAGGTAGCCACGCACAAGCGCAAGAAAAGAAGCCGTGCGAACCGCCATAAGAAAAAGGCTTAGGCACCTTAAAACGACCAACCCAACACGATCTTTGAAATGAAATAACTCCGGCCTCAGTTTTTGCCCAGTGTTATTTCGCCGACGTACATAAATCCTGTGTACTTTATTGTTTAATCCCTCCCTCAACATGTGTTGTTGGGAAAAAAAATCATCATTATGAGTAAAGAACTAATCATTCGTTCAAGAGCCTCATCAGTAGATTTTGCCTTGCTTAAGGATGGGAAATTGATCGAATTTCAAAAGGAAGTAGGTTCTAACAAGTTTCATGTTGGAGATATATTTTTGGCCAAAATCAAAAAAACACTTCCTGGTCTTAACGCCGCTTTTGTAGATGTTGGTTATGAAAAAGATGCTTTTTTGCACTACCACGATCTAGGACCAAAAGTGCGTACCTTTCTCAAGTTCATCAAAGGTGTAAGCACAGGTAAAGTAAAAGATTTTTCTCTCAAGAAATTTCCATTAGAAGACGAAATCCATAAAGATGGTGCCATTCACGAAGCCGTACAGTCCAATCAGTCTGTGTTGGTTCAGATCATCAAAGAGCCCATCTCCACCAAAGGCCCAAGAATCAGTTCAGAATTATCACTGGCTGGTAGGTATTTGGTATTGGTTCCGTTTTCAAATCGTATTTCTATTTCTCAAAAGATTCCTTCAAGGGAAGAAAAAAGCCGACTCAAAAAGTTGGTAAACAGCATCAAGCCCAAAGGGTTTGGTGTGATTGTACGCACTGTAGCCCAAGACAAAAATGTTGCCGAACTCGACAGAGATATGCAACAGTTGTATGAACGCTGGATCAATATGTGCAAGCAAATCCCTAAAGCTGACTATCCATCTAGGGTACTCAGTGAACTCAATCGAGCTTCTGCCATTCTACGTGATGTGTTTGACGATTCATTTACAGGCATACATGTAGACGATGCGCGTTTGCTTTCCGAAGTGAAGGATTATTTAGATCAGATTGCACCTGACAAAAAATCAATTGCCAAATTGTTTTCATCCGATACGCCTATTTTTGAGCGTTTTGGTGTTGAGCGTCAGATCAAAAGCTCATTTGGCCGTACGGTCTCTATGAGCAAGGGGGCTTACCTCATCGTAGAACACACTGAGGCCTTGCACGTGATCGATGTCAACAGTGGAAACCGATCCAATAAAGCCAAAAATCAAGAAGACACTGCCTTGGAGGTCAACCTGATTGCTGCTAGCGAAATAGCACGTCAGCTCAGACTCCGAGACATGGGCGGTATCATCGTCGTTGACTTTATTGACATGATTAAGTCTGAAAATCGTCGCAAATTGTTCGATCATTTTAGAAAGGAAATGGAAAACGATCGTGCCAAACACAAGGTCTTGCCACCTAGTAAGATTGGACTGGTTCAGATGACGCGCCAACGGGTGCGTCCAGAAATGGATATCAAAACCAAAGAACCCAATCCAAACCAAAATGGCGAGGTCGAGGCGCCCATCGTTCTTCTAGATCGAATTGTGGCTGATTTGGAGAAAATTCTCAACCACCCTAAGCACCGCAACAAAAAAATCAATCTGCATACACACCCTTTTGTGGCTGCATATTTGTTGCAAGGCTTTAAATCTGAAAGATTTAAGTGGTATTTGAATTATAAAAAGTGGATCAAGATTATTCCACGAGATGCTTACACTTATTTACACTACCGTTTTTTTGACAGAAATGGCAAGGTAATACACATTTAATAACAAGCGACCTGACTGTTAGTTGGGTCGCTTTTTTTATTTTCGAACATGCGAAGAAGATTGTCTGCCGAAGAAGCCACCCACAAAATCGAGCGGTATTGTGCCTATCAAGAACGTTGCCATATGGAGGTAAAAAACAAACTCGTTGCCTTGGGTGTATATGGGCATACTGCCGACGAAATCATCGCAAAGCTCATACAAAACGACTTTCTCAACGAAACACGTTTTGCCTTGCAGTTTGCCCGAGGGAAATTTCGGATCAAAAAGTGGGGGCGTATCCGAATGAAAATAGAGCTGAAAAAACGTCAAGTCTCTGACTACAACATCCAAAAAGCCCTCAGCCAGTTCGATCCTATAAACTATAAGGAAGCCTTTTACCAATGGGGGCAACAAAAATGGGAGCATCTATCTCAAACTTCTTCCGACATAGAAGAAATACAAAGAAAATGGGTACGTTATTTTCAATATAGGGGCTGGGAAAACGAGCTGATCTATGACAAACTACGTGTCTTAGCTTCTGTGTCTAGTAAAAACGATAAGTAAACTCCAAAAGGGCATGTCCTTTGGGCATGGGCACAAGATTTTGTTCAGCGTACACTTCGTTAAAAATATTGTTCCCAATCAATCGGAAAGAGTATTGATCAAACTCATAACTCAAGCTGGCATTGACAAGAGTGTAATGACTGCCCGTTTCGCGCTCTGCATAGCGATAGGAAATCGCAGAACGCAAGGCTTTAGACCATTGGTGTGTCAGCCCTAAGTTGACATGATGCTTTAATGAGTTGATGGCATAGCGAGAAATAGAAGCACTGACACCATCGGCATCATCTTCCAAATACGCATAGCTCAACTGAACTTTATGATTTTGACCATAAGACAACTCCATATCCAACTCACCACCAACAGATGCAATACCCTTAATGTTGGTAGCTTGCCAGCGGTCATCACCATCAAACTTGACATAGTCTATGTAGTCTTGAGCGTCACGATGAAATAGTGTTGCTTGAAGTTGAAAAACTTGTCCTGAAAAGCGAAGTCCCAATTCCGTTGTCAGCGCCTTTTCAGGATCTAAATTCGCATTCCCCAAAGTGGTTGGGTCACTGTAATAAAGATCCGTATAGGTAGGTATGCGGAAAGTATATCCGCTATTGGCATACAGTCGCAGACTGGAACTTAGCTGCCAACCCAAATCAATCCCGGGATAGAAAAAAGTGTCTTGATCTGTATAATGACTCAAGGCAAATCCAGGCGTAATATCCAAATTACCCGAAACAAATCTATGTTCTAAATAGCCATGTAGGATGGTGCGCTTGTGCTCACCAAGATTGTTGCTTTGAATGGACACAGAAGCTGCTTCCACACCAAAACCGGTAGTTCCCCATCTATTGGTGTTAATAACGTTGATTTCAGACCCTATTTTATTGGTAATATGTAGGTTTCTGTAAATACTAGGATCGTTTTTGAACAATATAAATTCATCTTGACCGCGTTTCCAATAGAATCTTGGCTTGACAACCCAACTATCGGTTACCAAACGTGTTGAAAACCCTAAAAGACTGCTTTGGGTTGCTTCGTACTGCTCAGTAAAACTTGGAGAAGCATAAAAGCCATTGGCCCCAAAATGGCGATTGGCGAAAGTGGCTATCATATTGACGGGAAGGCTGGCTTTGTTCCACGTGGCGTGCCACACATAGTTTTGGTTGTAAAAATCCGTGTTGTGTCGGTACCCATCAGATTCAACGGTTTCAGCATAGAGTGCGTGGTGAGATTTTTCTCCGTCTGTAGTCAGCTGAACGGCGGCCTTTCGATAGTCAAATGCACCTCTGGAAATTGTGGTTTCTAGGTTTTTATCGGCCTTCTTTTTGGTGATGATATTAATCGCACCCGTGAATGCATTTTGCCCAAAAATACGCGCAGCGGCTCCCTTGACAATTTCGATTCGTTCTACCATAGCCAAAGGAATTATGGTGTTTAGCGTATGGTGTCCGGTCTGTGGGTCATCTACCTTGATTCCGTCGATGAGCAATAGCACTTGGTCAAAACCACCGCCACGTATATAAATATCGGATTGGGTGTCTTGCATGCCACGACTGCGCAAATCAATACCTGCCTGAAATCTGAGCACATCAACTAGGGTTGTGGCAGCACTCTCAACAATGTCCTGAGCTGTAATAATCGTAAGGCTCCGAGAGTTTTCTTTAAAAGGAAGTTCAATTCTTGGAGAGGCCACGACCACTTCATCGAGTTGAGTTTGTTGCGCAACAAGCACAAAAGGCATCATACATGCCAAAAAAAGGACTCTAAGCATATTATAAAGATTTTGGGGTTAAAACATTAATCGGCCAATAAAATGACCTTGTTGTTTTGCATCTCAACGGTACCACCGTTGGGCAATTCCAGCAATGTAGCATCGTTGACTTTGGTAAACCGTCCAGCAAATGCATCAGGAAGCTGTATGTCTCCATAAATTTTTACCGTACCGGTTGTTAGGGTAGAAACAATGGCCGCATGGTTATCCAACATCTGGAAAGAACCATTGGCACCGGGAACCGCCACAGAAGTTACTTCTCCACTAAACAAGGTCGCCTCGGGGCTTACGATTTCTAAATGCATCGTGCTTAGGTTTATGCGTTGGCTTCTGCTAACATTTTCTCACCAGCTTCAATAGCTTCCTCAATCGTACCCTTTAGGTTAAAGGCAGCCTCAGGCAAGTGATCTAATTCACCGTCCATGATCATATTAAATCCTTTGATGGTGTCTTTAATATCGACCAAAACACCAGGGATTCCTGTAAACTGCTCCGCTACGTGGAAAGGCTGCGACAAGAAACGCTGTACACGACGTGCACGGGCTACTGCCAATTTATCATCTTCAGAAAGTTCCTCCATACCCAATATGGCAATAATATCTTGGAGTTCTTTATAGCGTTGTAGCAATTCCTTTACACGTTGGGCACAATTGTAGTGCTCATCCCCTAAAATTTCAGGGGTTAAGATACGAGAGGTAGAATCTAGCGGGTCTACAGCCGGATAGATACCGAGCTCAGCAATTTTACGAGACAATACCGTTGTGGCGTCCAAGTGGGCAAAGGTAGTTGCAGGTGCAGGATCGGTAAGGTCATCCGCAGGCACATATACCGCCTGTACAGAAGTAATAGACCCTTTTTTGGTGGAAGTAATGCGTTCTTGCATGGCGCCCATTTCAGTCGCCAATGTAGGCTGATAGCCTACCGCAGAAGGCATACGGCCCAAAAGGGCTGATACCTCAGAACCTGCTTGGGTAAATCGGAAGATGTTGTCAACAAAGAATAGTACGTCTTTTCCTTGTCCATCACCGGCGCCGTCACGGAAATATTCCGCTACCGTCAAACCAGAAAGTGCCACGCGGGCACGTGCCCCTGGAGGCTCATTCATCTGGCCAAATACAAAAGTGGCTTTGGATTCTTTAAGCGCATCCTTGTCGATTTTGCTCAAATCCCATCCACCTTTTTCCATGGACTCCATAAATTCATCTCCGTATTTGATAATTCCAGACTCGAGCATTTCTCTTAGAAGGTCGTTTCCTTCACGTGTACGCTCACCTACGCCGGCAAATACAGAAAGTCCTCGGTGTCCTTTAGCAAGGTTGTTAATAAGTTCCTGAATCAATACGGTTTTACCTACACCAGCACCACCAAAGAGTCCAATCTTACCTCCTTTGGCATAGGGCTCAATAAGGTCAATAACTTTGATTCCTGTAAACAGGACTTCAGTCGAAGTAGAAAGCTGGTCAAATTCTGGCGCCTTGCGGTGGATGGGCAATCCATCCTCACCCGACTTAGGGAGATCTCCAATACCATCGATCGCATCACCGATTGTTTAATGTAATCGGTGATGCGTTCGAGGGTCTTGGAGATCTCCCGAAGTCGGGTGAGGATGGATTGCCCATCCACCGCAAGGCGCCAGAATTTGGCCAGCTTTCTACTTCGACTG
>CAXRDP010000086.1:0-6143 GCA_964229545.1 Flavobacteriaceae bacterium
TGCACATACATTCCCATGGCCTCAGAGACCATTTGGGAGGTGTCGTACAGCAATTTTGTATTGATATCGGTCGTCAAGTTTAAATCGGGGTGTTGACGCATAATCATAACTACTTCCTCTAAGGAGGTGTTTCCAGCCCTTTCTCCGATACCATTGATAGTACATTCAATCTGGCGTGCACCATTGACGGCACCTGCAATGGAGTTTGCAGTGGCTAGTCCTAAGTCATTATGACAATGGCAAGATAAGGTGGCTTTTTCTATCCCACGAACGTTATCAACAAGATATTTGATTTTTGCACCATATTCTTCAGGAAGACAATATCCTGTGGTATCAGGAATGTTCAGTACCGTAGCTCCGGCTTTAATTACGGCTTCGCAGACTTTCGCCAAAAACTCATTGTCAGTTCGACCAGCATCTTCTGCATAGAATTCTACGTCTTCCACATATTTTTTGGCATGAGTCACGGCAGCCACAGCACGTTCTATAATCTGTTCTTGTGTGGCATTAAACTTGTGTTTGATGTGTGAATCAGAAGTACCAATGCCCGTGTGAATTCTAGGTCGCTTAGCTAATGACAAGGCTTCAGCGGCCACATCGATATCTTTTTGAACCGCTCGGGTGAGTCCACAGACCGTAGCATTCTTGACAATTTTAGTGATTTCTTGGACGGAGTTGAAATCCCCGGGGCTAGATATTGGAAAACCCGCCTCTATGACATCAACGCCCATTTGATCGAGGCGTGTTGCGATGCGCAATTTCTGTTCAGTGTTTAGTTTACAACCCGGTACTTGTTCCCCGTCTCTAAGTGTTGTGTCGAAAATATGAACTTTTTCATTTGCCATGCGGCGCCAAATTTACAAAATGGAAAGACAAATTTAACTCAATTTTATTGCTCAAAAAAATGTTTACCAACATTCCATTTGTTTGCAAGGATATACATTCGTGTTAGCTCCCACTTTTTTAGTAGGTTTGAAGTAATGAACCATCGCAAAGTCCAGGCAGATCCCCTTTACAATTTGGTTAAGTCAATGACCAAGTCCGAAAAAAGACAATTTAAGCTGTACGCAAACCGCCTTGATGGAAATGCGGACGCCAAATTTTTATTGCTTTTTGAGCTACTTGATCGGATGAAGTTTTATGATGAGAATCAATTGCTTAACGCTGATTTTGTAAAACGACAACAGCTATCCAATCTAAAGGCTCATTTGTACAAACAGATTTTAGTAAGTCTTCGTTTGGGTGTTTCATCCCAAACCAAATCCATGAAACTGAGAGAACAATTGGACTTTGCAAACATTTTGTATAACAAAGGCCTGTATAAACAAAGTCTTAAGATTTTAGACCGCATCAAATCACAGGCACTTGCAATTGAAGAAACCAGCTTAGCACTTCAAGTTGTGGAGCTTGAAAAAATCATTGAGTCACAACATATTGTTGGTGACATTGAACAAAAAGCACCTGTATTAGCAAAGGAATCTGAGACTTTGTCGAAAGCGAACCAAATTTCTAGTAGTCTTTCAAACTTATCGATTGAACTTTACGCCATGATTTTAAGATCGGGCTATGTCAAGAACGACAAAGAGTACCATAAAGTCACCCATTTTTTTAATGGGCGTCTTCCCGAAATTAATCTCTCATCTTTGGGTTTTAGAGAGAAATTATGGTATTATCAATCGCATATGTGGTATGGTTTTTTGGTACAAGATTTTCTCTCTGCCTACAAGTTTGCCAACAAATGGGTGGGGTTGTTTTTTGCTTTTCCAGATTTGATCCCTTTACACCCCGTTTTCTTTGTCAGAGGCCATCAATTTCTTTTTGAAGCCTTGTATCTTCTAAAATACCGATCAAAATTTGAAGAGGCCCTGATAAAATTTGAGCAAATGTTAACCCAAATCAATTTTCCAGACAATAGGCACATTGCCCCCTTGATTTTTTTGGGTCGCTACCACAACAAAATCAACTTTCATTTTTTAGAAGGGTCTTTTGATGATGCTCAAAAACTAATTCCAGATGTTTTACATGGCATTGAGATACATCATGACAGTATAGATCGACATCATGTGATGGTTTTGTATTATAAAATTGCCTGTATTTATTTTGGTGTGGGGGACTATAAGAATTGCATTGCCTATCTCGAAAAAATAATCCACAACAAAAACCTTGTCATTCATGATGATCTGATGTGTTTTTCACGTGTGTTGTATGTGGTGGCTCATTACGAAGCCGGATTCGATTATCAGTTGGAAACTCAACTCAAACACACTTATAAGTTTTTACTTAAAATGAATGAGTTGCAAGCTGTTCAAAAAGCCATGTTGCAATTTTTGAGAAGTCTTACTGACTTATACCCAGGAGAACTCAAGGCTGCTTTCCAGCGTTTACACGAAAAACTAAAGGCTTATGAAAACGATCCCTACGAAAAGCGTGCTTTCTTGTATTTGGATATTATATCATGGTTAGAGAGCAAAATCGATAACCGTCCCATTGCTTCCGTTATCAAGGAAAAAGCTGCTGTATTAATCCGTTAGGCATGCAGACCACAAATTGTCCTCAATGGGAGGGGCGGCAGTAAAACAAATAAGTTCCTTGCGCACCGGATGAATAATCTCTAATGAACGTGCCAACAGGTGGATGCTTCCATCTGCGTTGGGACGTTTGGCGCCATATTTTAAATCTCCTTTGATATAAAGCTTTTCTGCAGCCAATTGGGCACGAATTTGATGGTGTCTTCCTGTGAGTAAGTTGATCTCTAACAAGCTGTAGTGTTGTAGTTTTTTGATGCATTTGTAAGAAAGGATGGCCTTTTTTGAATCAGGAACCTCCTTTAGACTTGCAAAAGACTTATTGGATTTCGCATTTCGTTTCAAAAAGTGCTGCAGCTTGTCTTCATTTTTAGGATTTCCTTCCACCAAAGCCCAATAGGTTTTTTTGGGACTTCTATCTTTAAACTGTTGGTTGAGTCTTGTTAAGGCTTTTGAGGTTCTGGCTAAAACCACAATTCCCGAGGTGGGACGGTCTAGCCTGTGTACCAACCCCAAAAAAACATCTCCCGGTTTGTTGTAATTGACTTTGATATACGATTTGGCATAATCGAGTAGGGTAGTATCCCCCGTTTGATCGCCTTGAACAAGCAACCCGGCAGGCTTGTTGACAACCAATAGGTGGTTGTCTTCGTAAATAACATTCAAATCAAACAATTAATACTGCTCGTTTTGGTTTGGAAAACGCACCTCTTTTACGTCTTTGACATAGTCTTTTATAGCAGCGGTCATGTCGTCATATAGGTTCATATAGCGTCTTAGAAAACGCGGGTTAAATTCGGTGGTCAGTCCAATCACATCGTGTAGTACGAGTACTTGCCCATCAACATCGGGGCCTGCACCAATGCCAATGACGGGAATATCGAGTTGCGAGGCAACTTTTTGAGCCAGCTGGGCTGGAATTTTCTCTAATACAATAGCAAAACAACCCAATTCTTCTAACAACTTGGCGTCTTCGATGAGTTTTTGGGCTTCTTTTTCTTCTTTGGCACGGACCGAATACGTTCCAAACTTATAGATAGACTGAGGGGTTAGTCCCAAATGCCCCATCACTGGAATTCCAGCACGCAAAATTCTATATATGGAATCTTTTACCTCTGCACCCCCTTCTAATTTTACGGCGTGGCCTCCAGATTCTTTCATAATGCGAATCGAAGATCGAAGCGCTTCTTTGGGGTCAGATTGATAAGTGCCAAAAGGAAGATCGACCACCACAAGTGCACGTTGAACTGCCCTGACTACTGCTGCGGCATGATAAATCATCTGATCTAAAGTGATTGGGACTGTAGTCTCGTGACCAGACATAACGTTTGAAGCAGAGTCACCCACCAAAACCACATCCACGTTCGCAGCATCAACAGCTTTCGCCATGGAATAGTCATAGGCGGTAAGCATAGAAATCTTTTCGCCTTGTTGCTTCATTTCTATCAAGCTGTTCGTCGTAATGCGTTTGTAGGCTTTTAGTTTTGCGGACATAAACACAAATTTTGAGTAAAAATACATTAAATGACCAAACTGTCTACCTACTGACAGCATGTCAGGTATATGGGTATGGCACGGTCATTGACTTTTGGGTTGTAAATATTTTTAAAAAAATGAGCAAGATTATTGGAATAGACTTAGGAACTACCAACTCATGCGTTTCCGTGATGGAAGGAAACGAACCTGTTGTAATTCCAAATGCAGAGGGCAAACGTACAACTCCCTCTGTGATCGCTTTTGTAGAAGGTGGTGAGATCAAAGTAGGTGACCCTGCTAAACGACAAGCGGTAACCAACCCAACCAAAACCATTTCTTCTATAAAAAGATTTATGGGAAATAAGTTTTCTGAGTCTTCAAACGAAGTAAACCGAGTGCCTTACAAAGTGGTGAAAGGTGACAATGACACCCCTAGAGTAGATATTGACGGTCGTCTGTATACGCCTCAAGAGCTATCTGCCATGGTACTTCAAAAAATGAAAAAAACTGCAGAAGATTATTTGGGACAATCTGTAACCGATGCTGTCATTACCGTACCCGCTTACTTTAACGACGCCCAACGTCAAGCCACCAAAGAAGCTGGGGAAATCTCAGGTCTTAAAGTACACCGTATTATCAATGAGCCAACGGCAGCGGCTTTGGCTTATGGTCTTGACAAGGGAGGTGCAGACAAGAAGATTGCCGTATATGACCTAGGCGGAGGTACTTTTGATATTTCTGTACTCGAATTGGGTGACGGTGTTTTTGAAGTACTTTCTACCAATGGTGATACCCATTTGGGAGGAGATGATTTTGATGAAGTGATTATCAGTTGGTTAGCAGATGGATTTAAATCTGCTGAGGATGTGGATTTGCGTAAAGACCCGATGGCCTTACAACGCCTTAAAGAGGCGGCTGAAAAAGCCAAAATCGAGCTTTCCTCTTCCACCCAAACAGAAATCAATCTTCCATATATTACCGCAACAGCTTCGGGCCCAAAGCACTTGGTGGAAACGCTGACACGTGCCAAGTTTGAGCAGCTTTCTGCCGACTTGGTCAAGCGCTCTATGACACCCGTAAAAAATGCACTTTCAGATGCCGGACTTTCAACCGGTGACATAGATGAGGTTATTTTGGTAGGTGGATCTACACGTATTCCTGTCATTCAAGAAGAAGTAGAGAAGTTTTTCGGAAAGAAACCTTCTAAGGGAGTAAACCCAGACGAGGTGGTGGCCGTTGGTGCTGCCATTCAGGGTGGGGTTCTCACAGGAGACGTAAAAGACGTGTTGCTCCTCGATGTTACCCCGCTTTCGTTGGGAATCGAGACCATGGGCGGAGTCATGACCAAACTCATTGAGTCAAACACCACCATTCCAACCAAAAAGTCACAAGTATTTTCTACGGCGGCTGACAACCAACCTTCTGTAGAAATACACGTACTTCAAGGGGAGCGCCCCATGGCTGGGGATAACAAAACAATCGGTAGGTTCCATTTGGATGGGATTCCACCGGCACCCAGAGGGACTCCTCAAATCGAGGTAACCTTCGATATCGACGCAAACGGTTTGATTCATGTAACTGCCTTGGACAAGGCGACCAACAAGTCACAAGACATTCGCATTGAGGCTTCTTCAGGATTGACAGAAGAAGAGATCGAGCGCATGAAGAAAGAAGCAGAGGCCAATGCTGAAGCGGATAAAAAAGCCAAAGAGCAAGTCGATATTCTCAACAATGCAGATGCTATGATTTTCCAAACGGAAAAACAATTGTCTGAGTTTGGAGAAAAACTGTCTGATGACAAGAAGAAACCCATCGAAGATGCTTTGGCAGCGCTTAAAACCGCTTATGAAACCAAAGATGTTGAAGCCATCACCCCTGCTTTAGACAAAATCAACGAAGCTTGGAAAAACGCATCAGAAGAGATGTACAAAGCACAAGCAGATCAACAAGGACCTGCTCCTGAAGGTGCAGAACCTCAACCTGAGTCTAATAGCGACGAGGATGTTCAAGACGTTGACTTCGAAGAGGTAAAGTAAAAATGATGTATTAATATTTTCAAAACGCACTACTTAAGTAGTGCGTTTTGAAAATATTAATACATCATTTTTACTTTACCTCTTCGAAGTCAACGTCTTGAACATC
>CAXRDP010000087.1:0-21589 GCA_964229545.1 Flavobacteriaceae bacterium
ATTTCGGCCAATATATCGCCTTCTTCTACTTTATCTCCCACTTTCTTAAGCCACGAAGCCACCGTTCCTTCTTCCATGGTGTCGCTCAAACGCGGCATGTTTACTACAATCGCCATACTTATAACTTATGCGCTAAAAATGGATAATCTTTTTCTTCGTATACAGCATCATACATCACCGATTTTTCGGGGAAGGGTGATGATTCTGCAAAGGCCTCACACGCTTTTACCTTTTCTTTTACACGAGCATCAATCTCTTTGAGGTCATCCTCGGATGCGTATTGATTGGCCAGAATCACGTCTTTTACCTGTGTAATGGGGTCAATTTTTCGGTATTCTTCAACCTCTTCTTTTGTACGGTAGTGTTGTGCATCTGACATGGAATGACCTCTGTATCTGTAGGTCTTAGCCTCTAAAAATGTAGGGCCATCTCCTTTGCGAGCGCGGGCTATTGCCTCCGAAATTCCCTCAGCAACTTTGACAGGATCCATACCATCTATGGGGCCACAAGGCATTTCATAACCCAGACCCAACTTCCAAATATCGGTGTGGTTTGCGGTACGTTCTACAGAAGTACCCATCGCATATCCATTGTTTTCTACAATAAACACCACGGGTAGCTTCCACAACATGGCCAGGTTGAGGGTTTCGTGAAGGGAACCTTGACGAACAGCCCCATCACCCATAAAACACAGGGTAACTGCATCACTGCCATGGTATTTATCACCAAAAGCCATACCGGCACCTAGGGGAATTTGTCCACCTACGATGCCATGGCCGCCATGAAAGCGGTGTTCTTTAGAAAAAATGTGCATAGAACCTCCCAATCCCTTTGAGGTTCCTGTGGCCTTACCGAAAAGCTCAGCCATCACTTTTTTGGGATCTACACCCATACCGATGGGCTGGACATGGTTTCTGTAGGCGGTTATCATGCGGTCTTTGGTCAGATCCATAGCATGCAGGGAACCTGCCAAAACGGCCTCTTGACCGTTGTAAAGGTGTAAAAAACCTCTTACTTTTTGTTGGATATAGACAGCTGCGAGCTTGTCTTCAAACTTGCGCCAAAACAGCATGTCTTCGTACCAAGCTATATAAGTTTCTTTAGTGACTTCTTTCATTCGTGGGTAGATATAGAAAAATTCTACTTGTTAAAAACAAGCACAAAGGTAAGGCATTCACAGTTTGTGAAAAAACTTCCGTGGTATTATTCTGTATGACTTAAAAAGCTAGTAATAGTACCGCTCGTCGCCCAAGTTAAAGGTCAAAGAAAATCGCAGGGTATTCTCTAATGGGTTGATGTTTTTGGTGGCTGAGATTAGATAAGACAAATCAATATCTACGACATTGTATTTAAAACCGGCGCCAAGGGTTAAAAACTTGCGCGCACCTTTGTCTTCACTTTCGTTGAAGTAGCCTGCACGAAGTGCAAAAGAATCATCATAACTAAATTCTGCTCCCAAAGCCCATGTAAATTCCTTTAGCTCTTCACTAAAACCATCGGGGGCGTCCCCAAAAGAGCGAAACATGCCGTTGATAAAGCTTACGTCAGGTTGGGTATATGTTCCGTCATCTTGAAGCTCACTGGGTGTAGGCACCAAAAGCTTGTTGATTTCCAGTGAGACAGCCAATTTGTTGTAGGAATCAAAAATAAAGTCAAAACCTCCACCGATTTTTAAGTTGGTCGGGAGGTAGTCGGATTGACTATCCTCATCATAAGATAGTTTGGGGCCCATATTGCTCAGGTTGAAGCCAGCACGCCAACGTCCTGCATAGGCACTGTAAGGAATTTCTTCTGACTGATAGTAGCCAGACACCCCAAAAGCAACCGTACTGGCGGCAGAAGCATCGTCATTGTTGAAAGAGTCTAACTTGAGATCTGAGTTGACAAACGCACCCGTAACTGCCATGGAAAAATAATCGCTGAGCTTTAGGGCATAGGCCACATCCAAAACAAACTCATTGGGTCGCTCAATCAAGGGGTTGATAAAGTCTTGTGGTGTTTGCCCTATTTCAATTTCCCCCAAACTAAAATATTTAAGACTGGCCGACCAAGCAGAGCGATCAGAGATGGTATTGTAAAAGGTGATGTTTCCCAAGAAAATATCGTTGACCAATTGGCTCAAATAAGGTGTATAGCTTATTCCCAAACCTGTGTCGTATGGAGCAAAGGCATATTTGGCGGGGTTCCAATTTTGAGCATGCGCATCAGGAGCCGTAGCAACCCCTTGCTCTCCCATCCCTGCAGAACGGGCATCAGAGGTTATCAACAAAAAGGGCACGCCTGTGGTCACGACTCGGTTTTGAGCTTGCGTGGCAAAAACAACCAATATCAAACTCATGAGGGAAATGGTATTTTTCATTCGGTGTTTATTCTAAAATTATACGGTGGCTTTTAGATTGACTCGTATTCGATAACGTTGATTTTAGTAAAATCGTGCCTAAATATACTCCTTTATTCAAAATACTACCATCCGAGGCGCGCCCATCCCATATGATTTCACTGTTGGTGTTGTCTCCAGAAAACAAATTTTGTTGTTGCTCCCAAACTTTTTTACCCATGATGTCATGTATGGTTAGGGTAGCCTCCAGCAATTCACGTGGTTTGTTGTGCTCAATCCAAAAGCGCGTTTGGTTTCGAAAGGGATTAGGGACGGTATATAATTTCTCGATATTGATTTGGTTGCTGTCAGAAACTATAAAATCAATCTGCTTGCTTGAGGGGTTGTTATGGGTGTCCCAAGCAGTCAAAGTGAGGGTATGCGGGCCTGGACTCAGGTTGTTGAGTAAATATGAAACGGAGCCAGACCTAAAATCGCCCAAATCGGTTTTGTAGTAATTGTTAAGAATGATGGGGTTTTGTGTGAGCCCATCTAAAACCGCTAGGAGTTCATGCCCCAAACCACCCGAAGTGTTGATGCCGTTTTCGTCGAACAAGTCTACCAAAAGAGTGGAAGAAGGGCCGGTTTGGTCTCCACTACTAAAGTTTCTGTCGTTTAAATACATAGCTATGTCGGGACCTGTGTTGTCAACAGAGGGGTTTGGATTGAGACCGCCTATATTGATGTCCACATTATGACCCGTTACAGAGCTGAGCGAGTCAGGATCGTAGGCATACAAACTGATTCGGGCCGCCCCTACAGGCAAAGAGATGTCTTTGGGAACCACAAATTCGATATCAAAGTTGCCATTACGCACCAAAGTATTTCCTTTAAAAATGACATTACCCAAAGCGGTGAAATCCATGGTTCCGTGGCCATTGTTGTTAAGGGTGGTTTTTTCGATGGCTTTGTCAAACACCGTCACCACAGCCTCCCCGTTAAAGTCAGACGAAACCACCCCTAATGCCCCTAAGACCTCTCCGGACAAGCGCACTTTGTCAAGCGCACGAAGTTGTTTTTGCTCGTCTGTCAAGGTTGCCAAACTGGTGTCATTGAGTTTTGTAAGCGCCACAGAACTGCCCGGAACAGACAGGCGCAAAGCAGGATCTCCTATGTAAAATACAATTCTTTTTTGTGCAGTACCTGAAAATTCTCTTTTCGCCAACCGAAGGGCCTCTGCCATGCTGGGATATTCGTCCGAACCATAAGCAAATAAATGCTTGGACAAGATGTTGTTGTAATTGATCCCGTTGGTCACAAAAATTTGACGTGTAGTCGAAATCAGACTAATGGCGCCGCCCGAGGGATTGGCATATGTCATTTCACCCGCAGTCAACAAATTGGGATTGTCAAACCGACTAAATTCACAAGTAGAGGTCACAAAAAGCGGATAGCGCCCTGGGTGATATAAGCGTTGCGCTAAGTTTTTATCATAAATAAACTCATGCGCCAAACCTTCCTCTCCCCCATGTCCAAAATAGTTGACCACCAAAGTTCCAAGGTTTATCTGGTTTTCAAGAGCCTCTGTTACACTGGGGTAGCGGTCTCCGGCAGCGGTAACTACCTGTTCATAGGCATCCGAATGAATTTTGGTAACATTGATGAAGGGTTTGTTGACGGCTAGCACATCTCCCAAGCCGTCAAGTTCTTGCTGAATACTGACCTCCCAGTCTTTGTCTGGGTCGTCAGAGAGGAGCGTAAAACTATTTTGCCAATCTCCATAAGACAAACAATATTCTATGGCTTTGTTGACCGCTGTACGGGCACCCAAAGGGTTGTCGAACAACATACGACCCACCGCCAAATCCATCACATCTCCACTACCCAAACTGCCTTCTCCTTCGTCCATCATGGCATAAAAGTCGTCGGACATATAACTGTTGGCAACATGAAAACTATTCAAAGCATGAAAAGTGGGTACAATGTTGTTGTTATTGGCAATCCTGTCTTTATAGTCAAAACTGGTATCACCAAACAGACATACATATTTGAGTTTGGAAGGGTTGGCTTTGTACGCATACCGAATGGCATTTCGCACAGCAGCAATATCGGGATTGCCTGCACTGAAATCATCATAGATTTGATCGAGTGTCAACACAAGGGTCTTCAAACCAGAAAAGTTTCTGTGGTGATTGGCCAAACGTTCGGCCTCCTCTGCAAATTCAGCTGCTGTAATGATGATATATTCAAGATCATCTTCTAACATCGTCCTTAGATTGTGTGATTGGTAATCGTCACCATGCCTACTTCTAGAAGGGGTGTAGGCATCTGACAAAGTGTAAAGGCGAAAGTCGTTTTCGGAATTCTCGGGAGTAAAAATTACACCTTGTTCTCCTGCCACATACACATTGGCATTTCCTTCTGAACTTTTTTCCCATACAGCATCGGCATTCTCTACCAAATGAGCTGCTGTAGGGTGTGGCTGAAAACCAAACTGACCTAAACTACCAGAAAGTTTTCGTCTATAGGTCACTTTTAAGTAATCCAAATAAGCAATGGCTGCATTGTCGCTTGGAGAATCGTAAGTGATCGACAGTTTTAATTCATCATTGTTGGGTGTCAACGAGAGGGTTTTACTACCCAAAGTGGCTCGAGTCAAATTTTGTTTGGGTGAAAATGAAACTGATTCCGAAACGTCTCCGATTGTCACTTTCATTTTTGAAAGGTTGTCTGAAACACCGGCACCACTAACTACCACATCTACGACTGTTGCGCTTACTTTATTGTCCAAGGTAAATGTGAAATCTCGCTCGGAACTTCCATAGAAAGATTCTCCAAACCATCGACGACCCATACTAGCGATATTGACAAGATCTTGCTCATGATGCAAAGTAACCTCGACAGTGGTGATTGGGTCTGAAGGTTGTGATTCAGAGCTGAATATTTGTACTCTTTTGCCGGGAGCCCCTCCATAGCTCAATACATAATGAGCTGCATCATGGTAAAGGTTATTGAAAGTACTACTCTCAACATTCCAATTGTCGGGTCCGTGTGCATAAAACAAAATGTAATCATCATTTTCTATCGAACCATCCTCCATGCCGACCAACAGCAAAGGGTTTTCACGCATGCCCACATCGGAGCTTTCACCATTAACCAAGGGCAACATTTGCCCACCCATGCCAAAAATTTTAAGGGTGGTTGGATTTACATCTTTAATAGAGACTCCTATACGCTTTAAAAAACGCCCAGTCAGTTTGTATATTCCTGTTTTTTCAACTTCAAATCGATGTCCTTCCTCTGGGATGGCTAAGTTTGTATTCGCGCTAGTAAGGCTTTGGGGTTGATTAAATATTTTTTTAGCATCCGCAGAAATTTGGAGGGAAGTGATTCTATACAATTTTGAATCCTCCACAAAGAAGGGAGTAAAGGAAATCCGCAATTCATACTCCTCTCGGCTTTTTGTTTTAATAAGCTCAGTAGATGGCTTAGAGGGAAGCTTGTCAATATCTATGTTTTGTAGAGAAGTTTCCATAACCTCCTCTTGTTCAAAGTTGGTAGTGAAAAATTCTTTTTGAGCTTCTGATTCAGTAAGTTTTCTACTTGTTTCTAGTAGGAATTGCTCTGAAGTTTCATTAAAAAATAAAGAGTGCCCCACGGCTTTCGGCGTTGTAACAATTCCCCTTTCGGTCTCTATGGATTGTACTCCACGCCATTCAATGGGTATGTCCCATTGTTGTGAAGAAACAAGCAAAGGCAAACACAAAAAGCACCATCGAATCATGTGTACAAAACGTTCAAAGCCAAGATTTGGTATTTTCATGCCAATTGTTGCAGCAATATTTTACAGATTATTTCGTTATTTAGACGTGCAAAAATCATGCTAAGCTAAATTAGGCATATTTAGTATCTTGCAAACTTAAAGAAGACAAAAATTCATGTTGCGTATTCGATATCAAAAATTGATTGCCCTTGGAATGATTGTGTTGATGATTTCGGCATGTAGTTCCAATAGAAGTTCTCGAGGCAAAAACAGGTCACAGGCCACTGGCTGGAATATCAATGAACGAGGTGGGTTCCAATACAAAACCAATTACAAAGGCCAGCAAACTGGTCCCGGCTTGGTATTCATACAAGGAGGTACATTCACCAAGGGGAGGGTCCAGGATGATGTGCTTAGAGACTGGAACAACCTTCCGGTACGTATGCAAGTTCGTTCTTTTTATATGGACGAAACAGAGGTGACCAACATGATGTATTTGGAATATTTGGATTGGTTGGCACGCGTTTATGGCAATGCTGGCCCACAATACAAAGACATCTATACGGCAGCACTTCCAGATACGCTTGTATGGAGAAACCAACTGGGTTTTAACGAGGATATGGTCAACAATTACTTGCGTCATCCAGCCTTTCGAAACCACCCTGTAGTAGGAGTGAGTTGGCAGCAAGCTGCCAATTTCGCCAAATGGCGTTCGAATAGGGTTAACGAAAAAATATTGGAGGAGAAAGGGTACTTGGCACGCGGTGCTCGACTTGCTGACACTTTGAGTCCTGAGGTGAATTTTGATGTTGAAACCTACCTTCGTGCCTCAGACAAGGTCTATGGAGGTGCATTGGTGAATGACAATACTGATGATCCTAAATTTGTCGGAAAAGCCTCTATTCAAAGGGACAGAGAAACGGATTCTATCACAGTCAGCGGCGCGGGAGTTGAAGATGGTGTGCTGTTGCCTGAATATCGACTTCCCACTGAAGTTGAGTGGGAATATGCAGCCCTTGGGCTTTCTGGTATTAGAGAATACAACAGCTATCAAGGAAAGAAAAAATACCCATGGTCGGGAGAGTCTTCCCGATCTATATCGCGTAGAAACGAAGGAGACCAATTGGCCAACTTCAAGCAAGGAAGAGGAGACTATAGCGGAATTGCAGGCTGGTCTAACGACAATGCAGAAATTACTGCAGATGTACGCCAATTTCCGCCCAATGATTTTGGGCTTTATGGTATGGCCGGCAATGTATCTGAATGGGTTGCTGACGTCTATCGACCTATTACCAATAGTGATGTTAGTGATATGAATTATTACCGAGGCAACTACTTCTCAAAACCTGTTATCGGCGAAGATGGCAAAGTAGTCACCGCCACCCTAGATGACAATATTGGCGGAACCACCCCTTCTGGTAAGGTGTTTTTCTCCCAACTTCCCGGTTCTGTGCTGAGACAAGATGTAGACAGTTTGGACACCAAGTTGCGTTCCAATTTTGACCGATCGGACAACAGAAACTATCAAGATGGAGATTCTTTTTCGGCACGTGAGAATACTGACAATATGTACAAATCTCCTGTTGACAGCGACTTACTACAACAAAATGAACAACTGAATACTTTGGTTTCCAATCAAACAAGGGTTATCAAAGGAGGCTCTTGGAAAGACCGTTCCTACTGGCTAGACCCGGCCCAACGCCGATACCTTCCAGAGTTTATGGCAGCAGATTTTGTTGGTTTCCGATGCGCGATGTCCTATTTGGGCAGCAACCCCAACACCCGCAAGAGACCACGTGGTTAAGAACGATTGAGGATGCAAAACCTCTACCCTCTTTTCCTTCAATCTAAAGGCGTATCCACAGATACCCGAACACTTGTTTCGGGGCAAATCTATTTTGCTTTAAAAGGGCCTAGCTTTAACGGCAACCGTTTTGCCCATCAAGCCCTGAAAAAAGGGGCACTGGCAGTGGTGATTGATGAGCCCGTTGATGGAGCCGATCAACGAATTGTTACGGTTGATGATGTTCTGACAAGCCTGCAACAACTCGCCAATCATCACAGAAAACAGTTAGGCACGCCCATTGTTGCACTCACGGGCAGTAATGGCAAGACTACCACCAAAGAATTGATCCATGCGGTCTTGCAAAGTCATTACAAGGTCATTGCTACAGAAGGCAACCTCAACAACCATATTGGCGTCCCGCTAACACTATTGCGCCTACAATCAGATACCGAATTTGCAGTGGTTGAAATGGGTGCCAACCACCCTGGTGAAATTGCACAGTTGGCAGAAATCACACAACCCAACTACGGACTGATTACCAACTTTGGGAAAGCGCATTTAGAAGGTTTTGGGAGCATCGAAGGTGTGGTCAAAGCCAAAAGTGAATTGTATGAATTCCTAAAAAACAATCGTGGCGTCATTTTTGCCAATAGAGATGACGAAAAAATGATGGCGCAACTCACGGGCTACCCCGCTTATACTTACGGGACTCATGAGGGTTCGGATTTTGACTTTGAAATAAACAGTAACAGTGATCCCGTCTCACTAACGGTAAACGAAAATCACATCAAAACCCAACTCACAGGCACTTACAACGCCTATAATGCCGCAGCGGCTTTGGCCATTGGACAATATTTAAAAATTCCCTTTTCGAAAATCCAAGAAGCGGTTGAAAATTACACCCCTACCAACAACCGATCCCAACAGATACAAAAAGGTGATTTACACATCACTTTAGACGCATACAATGCAAATCCGAGTAGTATGTTGGCGGCATTGACCGCTTTCTGTCAAAAACCAGGCGAGAAAGTGGCCATATTGGGACAAATGAACGAACTGGGGGCTTATGAAGCCGAAGAACATCAAAAACTTGTAGCTTGGGCAGCTAAAAACCAACTCAAATGTTATTGGGTGGGCCGTCCATTTCAGCCATGGGTAGACAAGGAATTTTATTTTGAAACCACCCAACAAGCTGTAGATTTTTTCAAGAAAAACCCTTTGAGATCTCCCCAAGTGCTCATCAAAGCCTCACGTAGCCTTGCATTAGAAAACCTTATGGATGTCTTGCACTAATGGGACGCACTTTGATTTTTGTGGGCGTGGTATTGGTGGTCGTTGGATGCTTTATGGTATTTGGTGAGCGCATCGACTACAAAAACCCATTGGATTTTAAGTGGGAAGGTAAAAACACCCGAATTTATTTTCCCTTGGGAACTTCGATTTTGATCAGTGTTTTGCTGAGCATTTTGCTTTACCTATTCCGAAAATAAATTCAAACCAATTCATTGGTTTATGACTCCTCTACAGCATCCAAATCCTCGATATCACGTTCGTAATCCTCATCATCATCCTCTTCCTCATCATCTGCTAGATATTGTTTTATAGTTTGGTCAAGTTTGCTATTTACCTTAACCAAATAAACCACATCGGCTGTTCGGAGTTCTGCACAATAATAAACCTCTCCAGAGCTGTTTTGAAATCGAATCAACTCCTCGTCATCAAAACCATCCGGATAGGTTTGTGCTAGCAAAGACAATATTTCAGGGTTTAATTTTTTATAATCTACTATGACTCTTTTCATCAATTAAAAATTAACGGTTTAGTAAATAAGAAAACAACAAGGGTGCAACTATGGTTGCGTCAGACTCTATAACAAATTTTGGTGTGTGTATATCGAGTTTACCCCAAGTAATTTTTTCATTGGGTACGGCACCTGAATAAGAGCCGTAACTTGTGGTAGAATCGGAAATTTGACAGAAATAACTCCAAAAAGGAGTTTGTGTTTCTTCCATGTCTTGATACAACATGGGTACCACACATATGGGGAAGTCTCCAGCAATCCCACCTCCGATTTGAAAAAATCCTACACCATTTTTACTGTTTTTTTGATACCATTCGGCTAGATATGCCATATATTCTATCCCTGATTTAACGGTACTGGCTTGTAATTCTCCCTTCATTACATAACTAGCAAAAATATTGCCCATAGTACTGTCTTCCCAACCGGGAACTACCATGGGTAAGTTTTTTTCGGCTGCTGCCAACATCCATGAATTTTTAGGGTCTATTTCGTAGTAAGGCTCTAACACCCCTGACAACAATAATTGATACATAAACTCATGTGGAAAGTAGCGTTTGCCTTCTTCCTCTGCTTTTTTCCACAAGTCAAACATATGAGACTGTAATCTTCGAAAAGCTTCCTCCTCCGGTATACAAGTATCAGTAACGCGATTGAGCCCTTGCTCTAAAAGCTCCCACTCATCTTGTGGAGTAAGGTCTCTGTAGTTGGGCACGCGCTTGTAATGGGAGTGCGCCACCAGATTCATTACATCCTCCTCCAAATTGGCCCCCGTACATGAAACAATGTGAACCTTATTGGCGCGAATAATATCGGAAAAAATGATGCCTAGCTCAGCGGTACTCATAGCTCCAGCAAGAGACACCAACATATTGGCGCCATTTTCCAATTGTTGCTCATACCCTTTAGCAGCATCCACAAGTGCTGCTGCATTAAAGTGTAAAAAATGTTTTTCAATAAATTGACTTATAGGACCTTTGTTATTCATCTTTTAATTCGAATTTGTAGCTCAACATTTTATAATACAGTTTGGCTGCTAGAAAGTTAGGTGCAGGCAGACTGGCTATGGGACATAGCTCCACCAAGTCAAAACCAACCACATTCTTTTCTAAAAAGACGCGTTTTAACAACTCCAAAGTTTCATACCACAACAAACCACCGGGTTCCGGAGTTCCCGTAGCGGGCATAATGGCGGGGTCAAGTGCGTCGAAATCAAAAGTAATGTATACCGTGTCGGTTAAAGACTCTAAAACCACATCTATCCAATAATCATCTTGGGCCATTTCATGGGCGAAAAAAACTTTTGAAGGATTCATAATCGAAGTTTCACTTCGATCCATACTTCTAATACCCACCTGAACAAGATTTGAAGATTCGTTGGCTTCATACATAGCACAAGCATGGTTATAAGGAGTGCCATTGTAGGACGGTCGCAAGTCGGCATGAGCATCGATTTGCAAAACGGTAAGATCCTTATAAACCTGATTAAAAGCCCGAATGGAACCTATAGAGATGGAATGTTCTCCTCCAAAGAGGGTTACAAACTTGCTTCGCAACAAATGTTGTTTTACAGCTTGGTGAACCTTCTCCACCATATCATCGGGTGCGTCAAAGCCATCGAGTGGCTCAGACAAATAAATACCGTTTTTATAGACCTCAGACTGGGTTTCTATGTCGTAAAGCTCCATGTTTTCAGCAGCCTCTAAAAAGGCTTCCGGGCCTTTGTCTGCTCCCTTGCCCCATGTACTGGTGGCGTCGTAGGGAACTGGCAACAATACAACTTGCGACTTATCGTACGAGCTGTACTCCTTGGGGATTCCTGCAAATGTCATCTTTTGTTTGTTTTTGAGTGGAAGGGCTATAGCCCAAAATTTGTAAAAATTGATCAGCGTTTTGTTGCTCGCTGAATAGGGTGTGTGTTAGTGCTCCTGTTGCATCGCGATCCAAAACAATATGGGTGGGATTGGGAATCAAGCAGTGTTGCAAACCGGCAAATCCGCCCACGCTTTCTTGATAGGCTCCCGTATTAAAAAAACCAATATATAAAGGAGCCTCTTCTTTGAATTTGGGCAGAAATATCGCGTTGACGTTTTGCTCCGAATTGTAATAATCATCACTGTCACACGTAAGTCCCCCTAAAAGCACACGTTCATAGCCATCATGCCAACGGTTTAGTGGCAACATGATAAAACGCTTGTTTATGGCCCAAGTGTCTGGCATGGTGGTGATAAACGAAGAGTCTATCATATTCCACTTTTCACGGTCGTTCTGTTGTTTTTGATCTAAGACCTGAAACAAAGACCCTCCGCTTTCACCAACTGTGTAGCTACCAAATTCAGTAAACACATGTGGTTCTTCAACCCCCGCCTCTTGGCATGCTAATTTTATTTGGTTGATGATTTCTGAGGCCATATAAGCATAGTCATACTCAAATGCCAAAGAACTTTTAATGGGAAAACCTCCTCCGATGTTCAGACTGTCTAAACTAGGACATATTTTTTTGAGTTGCACATATACTTTTAGGCATTTGTGGAGTTCGTTCCAGTAATAAGCAGTATCTCGAATGCCTGTATTGATAAAAAAGTGCAACATTTTCAAATGTGCATGTGGGTGATTGGCAATGTGAGTCTCGTAAAAAGGAACAATATTTTTATACCCAATCCCTAATCTTGAAGTATAAAACTCAAATTTGGGTTCCTCCTCTGAAGCAATCCGAATCCCCACATGAAAATCCTGCTGGATTTCGGCACCTAACTGTTCCAGTTCACGTGCATTGTCTAAAATGGGTATGCAATTGGAGAATCCTGCTTTTATGAGTCCAGTAATATTATCGACGTATTGTTTGGGTTTAAAACCATTGCACAACACGTAGCGATTTTGATCAAGAGCACCGGAACGCCACAATGCGCTGACAATATCAATATCGTAGGCAGAGGAAGTCTCTAAGTGTACGTTGTTTTCTAATGCCTTATGAAGCACGTGACTAAAATGTGAGCTCTTTGTACAATAACAGTAATTGTAATCTCCTTTATAGCGGTGTTCTTTTATGGCATCCTGAAACCACCCTTTGGCATTTTGGATGTTTTCAGAAATTTTGGGCAGATAGGTAAACTTAAGTGGACTGCCATATTGTTGAACCAACTCCATAAGGTTGATTCCGTGAAAGAGCAACTGATCGTTGTCTAGTGTAAATTCCTCTTGAGGAAAATAATACGTTTGATTGATTAAATCTAAATATTTTGTTTTCATGATGTTTTTCTAAATGACTAATACGATAATGGGCCTAAAAGGAAAAGTGGCCTCAAATGCGCAGTTGAAAAACAGCAAAAGAAAGGAAGGGTCTCAATTGACCAAGAAAAAGATGTCTGAGTAAAAAATCTGAAGTCATCCCTAATTTCCGGCGCTTTATCCCTAAAGCAGTACGATGAGCAGACTTCAAACGACTCATGTACCCGGAACGAAAGACGGGTTTCACCTTAAAAACACGCACCTTGTGGTACGCAATTTCTCAGCAAACATAAATAAATTATGAAAACCACAAACTTTTTTTATTTTTTTTGATGGGGTTTCAAAAAGCTTGCATTTTGTGGGTCATATTGGATTCGAACCAATGACTTCCGCCCTGTCAAGGCGACACTCTGAACCAACTGAGTTAATGACCCTAATGGAGGGCAAAAATAAACAAATTCAACGGATTGATTATGTTTGTAAAAAAAGAAATGCACTCCTTTTCCTCGGCCGATATCCAGCAAATGAACAAGATATTTCGGCTCAACCTCATCAATAGTTGCACAGGATACAAATCGGCCAATTTGCTAGGAACACTTTCCACCCAAGGCCAAACAAACCTAGCTGTGTTTAGTAGCATCACCCACTTGGGTAGCAACCCGCCTTTGGTGGGTTTTGTACTTCGACCAACGACCGTGCCAAGAGACACCTACAAAAACATCAAAGAAACCGGTTTTTTCACCGTCAATCACATCCATACTGAAGTCGTATCCGACGCCCACCACACCTCTGCCAAATACCCTGCTGATGTGTCCGAGTTTGACCAGACCGATTTCAAACCCGAATACCTTAACGGCTTTCATGCACCCTATGTTCAGGGTGCCAAAGTGCGCTTGGGCTGTGAATACCTCAACGAATACGAAATTAAAGAAAACAACACCCTGCTAATTGTCTCTAAGATAGTTGCCATACACCTAGACGATCACATCCTCCAAGAGGATGGATGGCTGAGTCTAGAGGCAGCCCAAAGCGTGACCATCAACGGTCTTGACGGCTATGCAAGCCCGAAACTCATCGAACGATTTCCCTACGCCAGACCCAAATAATCATGGAATTTATATCAGAACAACTCCAACAATATCTGGACACCCACAGTGCGCAAGAACCTGAGCTGTTGCAACAACTCAATAGAGAGACACACCAGAAGGTATTGCAACCCCGTATGTTGAGTGGTGCCTACCAAGGACGCATACTCGCGCTATTATCCAAACTCATACAACCCAAAAACATATTGGAAATTGGCACCTATACCGGTTATGCAAGTTTGTGTTTGGCTGAAGGCATGGCCACAGAGGGTCGTTTGGACACCATCGACTGCAATGAGGAGTTGGCTCAAATGCAACGCAAGTATTTTGACTTATCCCCTTACGGCAACCACATCCACCAACACTTGGGTATGGCGGCAGAAATACTGCCCAAACTCTCCGGACCCTATGATTTGGTGTTTATGGATGCGGACAAAGAAAATTACCCTCACTATTTTGATTTGATTATTGACAAAATGAACCCCGGTGCTTTGCTGATTTCTGACAATGTGCTTTGGTCGGGAAAGGTGCTAAAAGAGGGGGACGACGAGGCCACCAAAGCCCTTCAGGTTTACAATCATAAAATCAATACCGATAGTCGGGTAGAAACGGTGATATTGCCCATACGCGACGGATTGTCGCTCAGCCGCAAGCGCTAAAGTTTTCTTTTGATAGAACCGGCGGTGTCTTCGACCTCATCTTTGATTTCACGAATCTGATTTTCGATCTGTTGGGTGTCAACACCATGGTCTTTGGCTGATTTTTGAATTTCCTCTTTAATATCTTGGGTAGCGTTCCGCACTTGTCGCATGCCTTTGCCAAAAGTACGAGCAATCTCAGGCACACGGTCGGCTCCGAAGACCAATAGTATCACCAAAAAAACAAACACCAATTCGGCGCCGCTGATAAAAAAAATCATGGGGTAAAGATAGTGAGCCCGTGGGTATTGATAAAATGCATTTTATGTAAAAAAGCCAACCCGAAGTTTGGCTTTGTCTTCTTAGCCTTGGGTTTGCTCCCTAAAGCGGTCAAAGTCTGTTTGGCTTTGACGTCTTGGCCATTGGTTGTTGGTCGTGTTGACGTCGGCCGTCTCTTCATCAGGATCGACCTTGACACCTGTGATTTCTTTGTCCGAAGCCATGACACGGGTATAGTTGTTGTCGTTCTTACGCCATACCTGTACGGGGTAACGCTCTGTCTTGGTAGTGCCATCTTCAAAAGTGTATTCCACCAAAATCGGCATCACCAAACCACCGGGTTTGTTGAAGGTGATTTCGTAGAAATGTTTGGTGTTCTCATACAGCGCTTGGTCTTCGGTTGAGAAATTGTCCATCACATACTCCTTCAGACTTGCCACTTGGGCAAATGGCGCTACCTCTGAGTCATAATCCTCTGATGCATCATCAACCTTAAACACGAGCGGTGGCAACTGGTCTATCGGCACACCTCTTTGTTCCATACGCTGTTTAAATGCCTCTGTAGGCTGATCGGTAAACTGTACCTTTTTGACGCTTTCTACGCCAATGTCCACAAAATCCGTGGTGTAGAACCAACCTCTCCAAAACCAATCCAAATCAACCGCAGAAGCGTCTTCCATGGTGCGGAAAAAATCCTCGGGCGTGGGGTGCTTAAACATCCATCGTTGGGAGTAGGTTCGGAACGCATGGTCAAACAATTCGTGCCCCATAATGGTTTCTCTCAAAATATTGAGCGCCGTTGCTGGCTTGCCATAAGCGTTGGGCCCTAACTGGTACACATTTTCGGGATTCGACATAATAGGCGCCAAAAAGTCTTGGTCGTCCGACATATAGGGAACGATTTTTTTGGCCTCTCCCCTACGTGACGGATACTTGTCCAAACCGGGTATGGCTTCGGGGTATTTTTTTCCGAAATCTTGTTCGGTCAGGTATTGCACAAAGGTGTCTAGGCCTTCGTCCATCCAACCCCATTGGCGCTCATCTGAGTTGACAATCATCGGGAAGTAGTTGTGCCCGATTTCGTGAATGATGACCGAAATCATCCCAAATTTGACACGGTCCGAGTAAGTGCCGTCTTTGTTTGGACGGCCGTAATTCCAGCAAATCATAGGATACTCCATCCCCTGATTTTTGGCGTGTACAGAAATGGCTTTGTGGTAGGGATAGTCAAAAGTGTGGCGCGAATAGGTGATAAGCGATTGGGCAACCGCACGCGTAGACCATTCTTCCCAAAGTGGATTTCCTTCTTTGGGATACAAAGAAACCGCCATGACATCTTTGTTACCGACTTTGACAGCCATCATGTCCCAAATATATTTTTTGGAAGTCGTAAAGCCGTAGTCACGAACATTGGTGGCCTTATACCTCCATGTTTTGGTTTCGCTTGTCGAGGTTTTTTCATTGGCTTCGGCCTCTTCTTGTGTCACTATCAACACCGGATTGTCATAGGTCTTTTTGGCTTGGTTGTAGCGCTTCATCATCTCTTTGGAGAAAACCTCTTTTCGGTTTAGCAATTCGCCAGTAGCGTCTGTGATAAAGTTGGCCGGTACGGTAATATTGACCTCATAGTCCCCAAAAGGAAGGGCAAACTCACCATTGCCCCAGAACTGATAGTTCTGCCAGCCCTCCACATCGTTGTAGACACACATACGTGGGAAAAACTGCGCAATCACATAGGCGCGGTTGTCGTCTTCGGGAAAATACTCATAGCCCGAACGCGCTCGGTTGGTCACGTGGTTGTTGATGTTGTACCACCACTTGATGGAAAAGCTCACTTGCTCTCCGGTCATAAGCGGTTTGGGTAAGTCGATACGCATCATCGTCTGGTTGATGGTGTGTGTCATGGGCTTGCCGTTGGCATCGAGTACGTGTTGGATGTTAAAACCGCCGTCAAAGGGTTCGCGCAAATGGCTGTTGGCAAAACTCGACAGGTAGTCGGCTTCGTTGATCTCCTGACTGTTTTTAAGCAGTGCAGGAGCGTCTTTTTTGCGGATGTTCTGATCGAGCTGTACCCACAAATAGGCCAAGGCATCGGGCGAATTGTTGGTGTAGGTGATGGTTTCGTCGCCATACAAGCGCTGGGTCTCATCGTCTATGCGGATGTCCATTTTGTAATCGGCGCGTTGCTGATAGTAGTCCGGACCGGGGGCACCGGAAGCCGTACGAAAGCCGTTGGGTGTGGCAAACTGGTCATACAACTGACGGAACTTGTTTTGGTTGGTGTGCCCTTGTTTGGGACCCTCCAGATTTTGCTCCTGTGCCATGACTACCGTAGGCAATATCATAAAGAAAGATAGAAATAGGGTGTGTAAGGGTTTCATATAAAACAATTTTTGTCTAAAGGATTAAAAATAGGGAAAAGGAATGGATTTTTAAGGGTTAAAAATTCTCAAGGCTTGTTTGAGAAAAAAATGGTATTTTTATTCTTACAATGGTCGATTGTAAGAAAGATTTAAGTATTGACCCCGATTACAAAGGCCTGCCTAAACAGTCAGAGCTCTGTCATACCACTATTCCCTTTTAAACACATCCCGGGCCCGTACTTGAGTTTGTAAAAAGCTTTTTCGTTGGGTAGGAGTCTTTACCCTGACGATGTTTTGCTGGTCGTCAAAAAGCTCAAACAACAGGGTGTTCTCAATGGTCAATGTGCTGAAATCAGGCACATCTGGGACTTCCAAAAAAAGACTCACTTGGTCGATATCGTAGGTTTTTCCCAAATACTGCAAAGCCACCGCTTGCGCATCGACATTGAGTTTGATTTTTTGTTGCAGGTAGCGGGCACTGTAAAAATCGATTTTCTCCGGGTCCGAATCGGGGTCCAAACGCAAGTCGGACTCATAACGTTTTTGGAGTAGGTTTTGAAAGTCGTCGGTAAATATTTTTACCGTGAGCTGTAGCGTTCCCAAATCTGGGCGGTAGTCGATGGCGGTGGTACTGACATAGTATTTGTGGTTGGTGCTGAATTGCAAACTGCAAACAGCCATAAACAAAATCATAAAGGTTTTGTAGTTCATGGAGCGGTGGTTTGGGATTTGTGATCATCAAAGGCTTGCATGACCAATTCGTGGTGGCCGTTTTTGAAATCGTCGGCTACAGCAGGATGGTTTTCCAAACACCCCAATACAAAAGGATATACTTCGTCTTCGTCGATACTGTATTGATTCATCAAAAAAGAGGGTCCATAAAAAGAGATGATAGCGCCCACGGATTGGTATTGTGCGTCCAAAAAGCGTTGTTGGCGCAGGCGTTTGTTGTAGCCGCTGATCTGCTTGTACATGCCTTCAATATCAAACGGTGTCAAGGGTATCAAAAGGGCACTTAGCAACACATTCCCCGTACTGGAATAGGTGATTTTTTCTTTTCGTATGCCTGTATAGCCGGGAATGCCTACATCCCTAAAATTGATGGGGGGCGGGGGCGATTGGGCGATATCCTCCATCAGATTCCCAGAAAGATCATGGGGTTTGACCACCACCTCGCTGAGTTCGTTGACCACAGGCTGAATGTACACACGCAGTTCGGGTTGTTCAAAGATTTCATTGTGCAGTACCAGGCTTTGAAATTGGATATGCACCGCCGAGAAAACCAAAGTGTCTAGCACTTGGGCACCGAGCTTGAAATCCCCATCACTATTGGTAATGGTTGTGGCGCCACTGGTTTTATTGACCACATGAATGGCAGAGACGTCCAATGAGTCGGACACCAGCGTCCCTCGAATGGTTTTGAGTTCTTGTCCAAAACCCCATAAACCCACACAAAACAGCGCGACGACTAGACTAACGTGCTTTGTGGAACTTCTCACTTTGCTTGATTAAAAAATCCATCAGTTGAAACTCATTTTCGCGCTTGAGCAAGTCTTTGGTGTCAATGCGATCATCGCAGTATTGCAAAAACAAGTCGATTTCGTCGGGGTCTATGTTGAGTTGAGAGGTGAAAAATACTTCAGGATAGATCTGTCGAATCACTTCACTGGGGGCAAAGCTAAATTCCTGTTCCTCGGATTGCTCTGGGCGCAGGGTTTTATACAATAGCTTAAAAATATTGACAAAATCGACCCCGTTGTAAAGTTGGTTTTGCCGCATCAGCTCGTTTTCCACACGTGTCGACTTGTCTGCGGTATAGTCAAACTGTTTGAATTCCTCTTCTTTGACATTCAAAAAGGCTTCGGGTCGGTTCGGGCTGATAACGACCTCGTCGAGTTGGGTAATTTTTTCTCGGACATCCACCACCAAGCGGTTGCGCTGTAAGATTTCTTTGGTGATTGCAATCGCGCGAATCTCATACTGTAAAGAAGAGAATATCAACTCATCATTGAGTTTTACCTCAATGGCAAAATTGCCGTTCTCATCTGTGATGGTAGCATTTTCAGAAGTGGTATTGAGCACATTGGCCGCCACCACATTGCTGTCTTGGTAAAGCACCTTGCCTCGAAGCCAGGTGCGGTAATCTTGTTGGGCAGATACGAGGTTTCCTACCAACACACATCCGAGAAACAACCAAAGTCGCATAGGTGATTTTAACCACCGAAAGGTACCAAAAAATACGCTAATGTTTTGTTAAACTACGCCTTGTTAAGACGCTTGACATAGTGTAGGCCCAAATGCTCAAAGCCCTCGCGCTCATAAAATCGGTGGGCGGCTGTGTTTTCTTTGTACACATTGAGCTCGATGGCCTCATAGCCTTGGGGGATCAGTTCTTTTTCGACCCAATCCAAAAATTGTTGTCCGTAGCCACGTCCTTGGTAGGCTGTATCAATATAGAAATGGTCTAACTCACAACTCTTCCCTGAATAATGGCGGGTCTGAAACCACATGCCACAAAACCCTATCAGTTGGGCATCCAAATAAATCCCCGCACAAGCGTAATCATAATCAAACATAGCCTTAAGCCGCGCAAGCAACACCGAATCGCTGTATTTGTGGTTGGTAAAATCTTGCATCAAAGGCAAAATTTTCTCGATTTTGGCTACATTTAGATAGTCGAATTGAAGTGTTTTCATAGCAAATGAACCCACCAAAAATACACATAAAATCCATTTCTGCTTTGGAAACCCATGCTGTGCGGCATCCTGTACTGCGACCGGGTTTGCCTCGCGAGACCTGTGTGTTTGACGGGGATGAAGTCAGCGACACCCTGCACTTGGGTGCTTTTTTGGAAGATAAAATTATAGGCGTCCTGACTCTTATGACCAATCCACCCTATGCGCGTGCTGAGGTACCCAATGTGCAATTGCGGGGCATGGCGGTGTTGGATACCGAAAGGGGCAAAGGCATCGGAGCGGCCTTGGTACAAGCCGCTGAAAGACGAGTGCAACAACAAAAGATTGGCCTATTGTGGATGAACGCACGACGGATTGCCGTACCTTTCTACCAGAAAATGGGATATATTATTGAAGGTCCTGAGTTTGACATTCCCATTGCGGGGCCTCATCATTATATGACCAAACACATTTTATGAACCCAAAGCTGTTATTTTTGTTGTGTATGATTTATGCAAATAGCCAGCCTACCAACTCCGACTTGCTTGTTGGCAAAGGCAATCCATCATGGGCCTCCCAAGGGATGCACCCCACAGCCATGGAAGCTTTTAAAAGCATGCAAGATGCCGCCAAAACAGCCGGTATCGATTTGGAATTGGTCTCGGGTTACCGAAGCTATGACCGACAGCGCAGCATTTGGAACCGCAAATACAAGCAATTTACTGCTGAAGGCATGACAGGGCCGGAAGCCATTCAAAAAATCATCACCTACTCTACCCTACCCGGTACTTCGCGTCACCACTGGGGGACAGACATCGATATTACAGATGGAAACATCCCTAAAGAAGGTGACATATTGGTCGCAGAAAAGTTTCACAATGGCGGACCCTACGAACCCCTTCGGATTTGGATGGAAACCCATGCCGAAGACTTCGGGTTTTTCTTAGTGTATACCAACGACCCCAACCGCAAAGGTTTTGCCTACGAACCCTGGCACTACAGCTATGCGCCGCTATCCATCACTTTTTTAAAAGAATACATCCGTCTAAGCTTAATCGACAAGTTGAGCGACCACAAACTTGAGGGCGCCATGCATATGGATGCGGCCTTTTTGAGCAGATATAAAAACCAACAGCTACTGGATATCAATCCGCTGCTTATTGACCTACAATAAGTGGTTTTCTAGATTGGGTTCTATATCTTTGCATGCGTAAAAAAGCAGCATGAACAAACGCGTAGTTTTGATGATTTTGGATGGCTGGGGCATTTCGCCCACAGCAGAAGTTTCCGCAATTGAACAAGCAAACACTCCCTTTACCGACAAGCTATACACCCAATACCCCCATGCTACCCTTCGAACCGATGGTATGGAAGTCGGGCTTCCCGACGGTCAAATGGGCAACAGTGAGGTAGGGCATGTCAACCTTGGTGCGGGTCGTATTGTTTATCAAGATTTAGCCAAAATCAACTTGGCTGTCAATGAAGACAGTCTTAAAAGCGAAGCTGTTTTGCAAGAAGCTTTTGCTTACGCCAAAGAAAACAACAAAAACCTACATTTTTTGGGGTTGGTCTCCGATGGAGGAGTGCATGCGCACATCAATCACATTGAGGGTTTGCTACGCGCTGCCCACCACGCCGAAGTACCCAATGTGTTGGT
>CAXRDP010000088.1:0-15407 GCA_964229545.1 Flavobacteriaceae bacterium
ACCAAATACTTGGGCGGACACAGCGATGTGGTGTTAGGGGCTTTGGTGGTTCGGGACGAAAATTTAGCAGCGCGTTTGGCCTTTATACAAAATGCAAGCGGTGCCGTTTGTGGCCCCCTGGATGCTTATCTAATCCTTCGAGGGATCAAAACACTACATGTGCGCATGCAGCGACACTGTGAAAATGGCAAAGCGGTGGCAGAGTATTTACATCAACACCCTAAAATAAAAAAGGTCTATTGGCCAGGGTTTTCAGACCATCCAAACCACGAGGTGGCCCAAGCTCAGATGAGAGATTTTGGGGGTATGCTATCCTTCGTGCCTAAAGAAAACTCCCTGGAAAGTGCCACGGCGATTGTGGAAAAGCTCAAAGTGTTTACGCTGGCCGAATCATTGGGAGGGGTGGAAAGCTTGGCGGGTCATCCTGCTAGCATGACCCATGCGTCTATCCCTAAAGAGGCGCGTGAAAAATCGGGCTTAGTAGACGGCCTGATTAGACTCAGTGTAGGCATAGAAGATATAGATGACCTAATCAATGATTTAGAACAAGCCATCGGCTGAATTGGTAATATAATTCCTACTTTTAATCCAGAAATCCCCCCATTATGAAAAAAGTAATTGAGTCTTTTATCGCAGAAGTGGGTAGACGAAACACCCACGAACCCGAATTTATGCAAGCCGTAAGAGAAGTGGCTGAAAATGTCATTCCCTATATCGTCACTCAGGACATCTATCACGGAAAAAACATACTTATGCGGATGGCAGAGCCTGAGCGTGTAGTCATGTTTCGCGTGCCATGGATCGATGACACGGGGGAGATTCAAGTCAATCGGGGCTATAGAATCGAAATGAACTCTGCCATTGGCCCCTACAAAGGAGGTTTGCGATTTCATGAGTCTGTCAACTTGAGTATTTTAAAGTTTTTGGCTTTTGAGCAAGTATTTAAAAACGCACTCACCACCCTGCCCATGGGCGGCGGTAAAGGTGGCGCAGATTTTAACCCAAAGGGGAAATCAGACGGAGAGGTGATGCGTTTTTGTCAAAGCTTTATGACTGAATTGTTCCGACACATTGGTCCCAATAGAGACATTCCCGCTGGAGACATCGGAGTTGGTGGACGTGAAATCGGATATATGTTTGGGCAATACAAGCGACTAAAAAACGAATTTACCGGCGTGCTTACCGGAAAAGGCATCACCTGGGGAGGGTCTCTCATTCGACCTGAGGCCACCGGATACGGAGCCGTATATTTTGCTGAAAACATGCTACAAACTCGTGGTGACAGCCTTGAGAATAAAGAGGTGGTAATTTCAGGCTCTGGTAACGTAGCCCAATACGCCGCAGAAAAATGCATTCAACTTGGAGCCAAAGTACGCACCCTTTCCGATTCGTCAGGACATATATTTGATCCCGATGGGATTGATGCAGAAAAATTGGCCTTTGTGATGGACTTAAAAAACAACAAACGCGGCAGAATCGGTGAATATGTAAAAGCTTACCCAAAAGCGTCTTTCCACAAAGGAGAGCGCCCATGGGGGGTTCCTTGCAGCATTGCACTTCCCTGTGCTACACAAAACGAACTAGAAGAAGCCGATGCCAAAACATTGACTTCCAATGGGTGTTTTTGTGTCAGTGAAGGGGCCAATATGCCCTCTACCCCTGAGGCCATCAAGGTTTTTCATGCACACAAAGTATTGTATGCGCCCGGCAAGGCCTCCAATGCAGGTGGAGTAGCGGTTTCCGGATTGGAAATGGCCCAGAATTCTCTGCGCTACAATTGGACACGCGAGGAAGTCGACACCCGTCTTCAGGGTATTATGAAAGACATTCACGAGTCGTGTATCAAATATGGGCATGAAAATGGGCATATCAACTATGAAAAAGGTGCCAACATTGCGGGCTTTGTAAAAGTAGCCGATGCTATGCTGGCACAAGGAGTCGTATGATGTACGATTTAAAAGCGTTCTAACGTTTTAATGTACATCATGAAAAAATATCTATACTGGATTTTGGTTTTTGGTTGCATGGGTTTAAATGCCCAGCAATGGCAAGGCTATTTTTCATACAACAACATATCAAGCATTACCAATTCAGAAAGCGGTATTATATATGCCTCTGCCGAAAATGCAATCTTTTCATACGACCCGCAATTTGGGGAATTGCAAACGCTATCCACAGTTGAAGGTTTGTCTGGAGATGACATAAGTACGCTATTTATTCATGACAACCAACTCTTTATCGGACACCAAAACGGTTTGTTGGGGATTTATGACTTAACCACAAATTCTTTTTTCTTAGACTCATCCATTGAGCGCAATCAAACCATAGCAGAAGGTAAAAAGGCCATCCATCACTTTCAGTTGATTGAAGACAAGTTATACCTGTCTACTGGTTATGGGATTTCAGTATACGACCCAGAAAACAAAGTGTTTAGAGACACCTATTATTTAGGCCCAAGCAGTAGCCAGATACATGTAAATCAGTCGGCTGTTTATGAATCGTTTTTATATGCTGCCACAGAAATGGGCTTGTATAAGATCGCAGTAGATGACCCCGCTGCCATACAATCCGAAAACTGGATACAAGTGGCTGGTGGTGAATGGGTGGGCATAGGAATTATCGATGGCACTTTAATTGGAGTGCAGTCTTCCACGGGTAATACAACGCTTCAAACCATTGATGACGCCTCCACTATTAAAAACATCAACGGCGAGGTGATCTCACTCTATTACTACGGGAATCGATTGACGCTTACTTTTAAAGACAAAGTTTTAAGTGCTGACAGCACACTAAACGACGAACAAATAAGTGGTACTACATATATAGGTGCAGGGACAAACACCTCAGCTATCTATGTCAAGGGTCGTGTTTTTGTGGGGACAACTTCAAAGGGCTTAATACAATTATCGGGGAATGAGGTGTCTGTTGTTAGCCCTGAAGGGCCTTTGGTAAACAATGTCTTCAATGTTACTTTAATCAACAGCCTTCCTTGGGTCTCTCATGCCAATTTAAACCGTTTTTACACCCCTAAACCCCCAACTAACATTGGAATCAGCAAGCTAACACCCCAAGGCTGGAGTGCCATTGGTTATGAAGATATGTTTGGGGCAAAAAGCATTGCGCGTCTGGTACAGGACCCAAACCTTCCCAATACCATCTATGCCTGTTCCTATCAATCAGGTATTTTGGTGATTGAAGATGAGGTGCCCCAAGTATTGTGGAACGAAACTAATAGTGGATTGGAAAGTATCTCTTTTATAAATGCTTATAGTATTCGTGTAGGAGATGTTGTTTTTGACACTAAAGGCAATCTGTGGTCCATTACTGCCCTTGTGGAAAATGGCCTTAAAAAACGATCCGCCAATGGCAATTGGACATCTATTGATTTGATGCCTGTGTTGGTAGATATAAGTGACAAAAATGGATATTCAAACATCGAGATCGCCGCAGATGATAGCATGTTTTTTGGAAGTATTTATGCTGGAGTCATCGGTTTCAAAGAAACGAATGGAAGTTCCATCTTAAAAAAAATAGGAGTTCCCAACAACCTCCCCACAGAAGATGTCCGCGCCTTGGCCCTTGATGCAGACAACCATTTGTGGATAGGCACAACCGAAGGGCTGCGGGTACTCTACAACGCCAGTCGTTTTTTTGAAGATGAGGAAGTTCAGACTCGAGAGATTATCGTAGAGGAAGGAGGCAATTTGGGTGAGCTGCTCAGCAATCAATTCATAACCGCCATAAAAGTAGACGGAAACAATCAAAAATGGATTGGTACAGCAGGTTCTGGTGTGTTTTTGTTTTCGGAAGACGGCACTGAAACCCTACACCATTTTACCAAAGAAAACAGCCCTTTGCCTACCAACTCCATTCGAACTATAGCCATTGACGAGCAAAACGGCAAGGTTTACTTTGGCACACCCAGCGGCTTGATTTCTTTTCAGGGCAATGCTTTTGCCGCAAGAGAGAATTATGACCAAATTGAGGTGTACCCCAATCCCGTGCGTCCCAATTTTACAGGCAGATTAACCATTAGAGGTCTACAATCAGACAGCAATGTTAAAATTACAGATATTAGCGGTCATTTGGTCTTTGAAGCCCAGTCAGAGGGGGGTAGCATTCAATGGGATTTGAAAAATTTTCGAGGAAATCGTGTCCGTACAGGCGTGTATCTTATTTTTGTCAGTGACCGAGATGGCACAGAAAGCGCTGTCGAAAAAGTCATGATTGTCAACTGATGCTTGTCAACACGCCTGCCATTGTACTGTCCAAAACCAATTATGGAGATAGCAGCCTGATTGTAAGATGCTATACCCATGTCTCTGGGATCAAATCTTATATCTTAAGAGGTGCTAAATCCAAAAGCAAAGGCAAAAAGCAACTTGGATTGTATCAGCCTCTTTCTCAAATTGAAATCACTGCACGCCACAAAAACAAGGGGGGGCTAGAACAATTACAATCAGCCAAAATTCACATTCCCTATCAGAATATTCCTTACGAAATAGACAAACTATCTGTGGCTTTTTTCTTGAGTGAAGTACTCGAAAAAGCCCTTCGTGAAGAGGAGGCCAATCCAAACTTGTATAGCTTCCTTGAAAACAGCTTAAGTTGGTTTGACACTCATGAAAATACAGGTAATTTTCACATCCTTTTTCTGTTACAGCTCACCAAACATCTGGGGTTTTTTCCTGATGTAAACACCCTTGAACAAGATTTTTTTGACATTGAAAATGGGCAATTTGTAAACCACAAGGGTGAGCACATCGTATCTGAAAAAAACATAAATCTTTTGCTAAAGCAGTTTTTGGGCACAAAATTTGATAACATCCAAACCGTATTGGTTACGGGGCAACAAAAAAAACAACTGCTTTCTATTCTTATGCATTACTACAAAATACATGTATACGGGTTTTCTACGCCTAAATCTTTAAATGTGCTTTATGAGGTTTACGGCTAATTATTGGGTGTGGTCTATGGGCCTTTTTTTTGTTTCCCTTTGCTACGGACAACAGGTTCAGGTAGTTGATGCTGTCACAGGCCTACCCATTGAAGATGTACGTGTCTATACAGATACCCAACAATCGTTGACGGATCCCAATGGTTTTTTCTCTTTAGACGGGATGAAAAAAAGCACAAAAGCATACATATCCCATATCGGATATGAATCCATAACCTTGAGCATCAATGAACTTTTGAAAAGGAATCGAATTCGCCTATATCCAGACACACAACAGCTACACGAAATCGTCCTTTCAGTTGCCAGGAGCAAAGACGAAAGAAAAAGAGTTTCTAAACAAGTAGCCATCATCGGACAACAGAATATCCAAGAGCTAAGCCCCAACACAAGTGCCGATGTACTCAATGCGGCATCGGGAGTACGCATCCAAAAATCTCAGGGAGGGGGTGGTAGTCCTGTAATACGCGGGTTAGAAGCCAACCGCATCCTTCTGGTGGTAGATGGGGTGCGCATGAACAATGCCATCTACCGATCCGGACACCTCCAAAATGCCATCACCATAGACCCACAAACCCTTGAAAGAGCAGAGGTCATCTATGGCCCCTCATCCGTGGGGTATGGTTCCGATGCTTTGGGTGGGGTGGTTCATTACTACACCAAAACTCCAAAAATTGGAACGGAAAATCCCTGGAGCTTTGGTTTGTCAAGCAGTTACGACACACGCCATTTGCACAACGTGAACCATATTGACATCACCCACAGTAGGAGTAAATGGGCCAGTTTGAGCAGTGTGAGTTTTTCAAAATTTGGAGAGTTGTACATGGGTAAACAACGAAATCATGGTTACAACGATTGGGGTCTTGTTCCTACTTATTCTAAGAATTCAAGAACACGCTTTTTCGAAACGGAATCCCTAAACGCAGACCCTAACCTCCAACGCAACACGGCCTACAACCAACTCGACCTATTACAGAAGTTTGTTTTTCAGACTGAAAATGACAACCAGTGGATGCTAAACATGCAATACTCCACCTCATCAGACATCCCTCGTTTTGACAAACTTTCCGAAAGCCGCGATGGCAACTTGCGCTATGCTGAGTGGTATTATGGCCCGCAAAAGCGACTGTTAATCTCGCCACGATACACCTTTAGCACCTCCTCAAAATGGCTTCGTGAAGGCACCATCACATGGGCCTATCAAAATCTGGAGGAATCCAGGGTCAAAAGAAAGTTTGGAAATTTAGAACGTGAGAGTCAGATTGAAAACCTGGACGTCTACAGCTTAAATGCCGATTTTTCAGCCCACACCAATCCTGGGAAGAAAATCGCTTATGGTCTTGAATTTACACACAACCGAGTGCGTTCTAATGCTTATAGCCAGACCTTGGAAGTTGTTGAGAACAGCATCAGGGGGCTGGGCTCTAAAACGCCCATTCCGACCAGATATCCAAGCGACAGCAGTACCTATACTACCATTGCTGCCTATGGCGACTATCGTGTTGATTTAACAGAAAAAAGCACCTTAGATGCAGGACTGCGATTTACCCATACCCGCCTGAAAGCTGATTGGAAAGACCAAGCGCTGATCGATGCGCGCTTGGATATGGCCCAGAACCAAAACAATGCCCTAAATGCTTCTTTAGGTTATGTGTTTCGCCCTTCATCACAATGGGAGTGGCGCGCTGTTGTGGCAAGCGGATTTAGGGCGCCAAACATTGATGACATCGGAAAAATCAGAGAAAATCATGGAAGAATATCTGTGCCAAATCCCGATTTAAAACCCGAATATGCTTATACCGCTGATTTGGGGATCACACGCTTTTTTGAAAATAGAAAAGCCTACATACAACTCAATTCCTACTACACCCTTTTACACAATTTCATAGGTCGTGACGACTATTTTGTTCCCTCAGATGTCTCTACAAACAGCGATGAAACCATCTTATTTATGGATGATGAAGTTATTACACAGGCCAATGTAAATTTAGGAACCGCCAATCTCCGTGGGGCAAGTATGGGTTGGTCATTAAAACCCCTAAAAAAATGGCGTTATTCCGGAAGTGTCAGCTACACCTATGGGCAGATCAACAGAGACAACATGCCCATGCCTTCCATTCTTCCATATTTTGGAAACCATCAATTGGTGTTAAACCATCAAGATCTTAAAGTAAGCGTTTCGCATCATTTTTCGAGTCGTAAAAACCCCCATGATTACAGCTGGGGTGGCGAAGATGGATTGGAAGAAACCCCATTCATCAATCCAGAAGCCACAGAGCTTGTAGACCGCTTTGCAGGAAGCCCGGCTTGGAGTCGCTTTGACATGAGCGCCCACTACAAGCCTGATCCTTCAATGACACTCAGTGCCCATTTGTACAACATATTTGATATACATTACAAAGAATTTGCCTCGGGAATTTCTGCCCCCGGCCGCAGCCTGATGTTGCGCATCGACTACGCGTTTTAGATTCAATATTTTTTGGTTGAAAATGGTTACTTTCGCAACTTATTGCGACAAGATGAAGTTTCCTTCGTATTCAAACTTGGATCTTCCAAAAATTTCACAAGAAATCCAAGACTTTTGGGAGCAGCAGATGACTTTCGAAGCCAGTGTGCACACTCGAGAGGGGCGCCCTCACTACGTCTTTTTTGAAGGCCCTCCCTCTGCAAATGGGCTTCCGGGCATCCACCATGTAATGGCTCGAACCATTAAGGATATTTATTGTCGGTACAAAACCCAAAAAGGGTTTCAGGTCAAAAGAAAAGCCGGTTGGGATACCCATGGTTTGCCCATCGAGTTGGGGGTAGAAAAAGAACTGGGTATCACCAAGGAAGACATCGGAAAGACCATTTCTATCTCTGACTACAACGAAGCCTGTCGCAAAGCCGTGATGCGCTACACAGATGTTTGGAATCGCTTGACCAAGGAAATGGGGTATTGGGTAGACATGGAAGACCCCTATGTGACCTACACTCCCAAATACATGGAATCGGTTTGGTGGCTACTCAAACAACTTTTCGATAAAGGACTCATTTACAAGGGCTACACCATACAGCCCTATTCTCCCAAGGCCGGGACAGGTTTGTCCTCACACGAATTGAACCAACCCGGTTGCTATCAGGATGTCACAGACACCACCGTCACCGCGCAGTTTAAGGCTGTCCAACAGAGTCTTCCTCAGTCCTTACGAGGATCTATTCCCCTCTTCTTTTTGGCGTGGACGACCACCCCATGGACCCTGCCTTCAAACACCGCACTCACTGTCGGGCCCAAAATTGATTATGTGGTTATTCACACATTTAACCAATACACCTACCTTCCCATTCGTGTCGTTTTGGCAAAAGCATTGGTCGAAAAACAAATGGGCAACAAATACGTGGCAGTAGAAAATGCAGACGCCCTGTCTGACTATACTGCCGGTGATAAAAAAATTCCCTATTTCGTAGAAGGGCAATACAAGGGGGCAGACTTTATTGAGGTTCGTTACGAGCAACTTTGGTCTGAAGCGCCCCTTCCGTATCAACACCCAGAAAATGCGTTTCGTGTTATCGGTGGTGATTTTGTGACCACTGAAGATGGAACAGGAATTGTACACACCGCTCCCACTTTTGGTGGGGATGATGCCTTGGTTGCCAAGCAAGCAAGTCCGGAAGTACCCCCTATGCTTGTAGAAGATGAAAATCAGCAACTTGTACCCTTGGTCGATTTACAAGGGCGTTTTAGAAAGGAATTAGGGTATTTGGGTGGAAAGTATGTAAAAAACGAATATTACGAAGACGGCAAGGCCCCGGAAAAATCGGCCGATGTTGAAATTGCCATCCGTCTCAAAGAAGAAAACAAGGCCTTTAAGGTCGAGAAATATGTACACAGCTATCCCAATTGTTGGCGTACCGACAAGCCTGTGCTTTACTATCCCTTGGATTCATGGTTTGTTAAAGTAAGTGACCAAAAAGAGCGCCTGGTTGAGCTCAACAACTCCATCCATTGGAAGCCCAAAGCCACGGGTGAGGGCAGATTTGGAAATTGGTTGGCCAATGCCAACGACTGGAACCTTTCACGATCCCGTTTTTGGGGGATCCCACTCCCCATTTGGCGTACTGAAGATAAAGATGAAACCAAAATCATCGGCTCGGTCGCTGAGCTCAAGAAGGAAATAGAAACCTCTATTCAAGAGGGACTCATGGCAAGCAATCCTTTTGCAGATTTTGACCCAAAAGACATGAGCGATGCCAACTACTCGACCGTGGATCTCCATAAAAACATCGTTGATGACATCGTGCTTGTGAGCGAGCATGGCAAGCCGATGTACCGAGAATCTGATCTGATAGATGTGTGGTTTGATTCAGGTTCTATGCCCTATGCACAGTGGCACTATCCTTTTGAAAACAAAGAAAAAATTGACCAAGGATTGTCCTTTCCGGCAGACTTTATTGCAGAAGGGGTCGATCAGACAAGAGGGTGGTTTTATACCTTACACGTAATTGGCGGATTGGTCTTTGACCAAGTGGCCTATAAAAATGTGGTTTCCAACGGGCTTGTATTGGACAAAAACGGGCAAAAAATGTCCAAACGATTGGGCAATGCTGTAGATCCCTTTGAAACCCTACAGACCTACGGGGCCGATGCCACGCGTTGGTATATGATTAGCAATGCCAACCCCTGGGACAACCTAAAGTTTGACTTGGAGGGCATTGCCGAAGTGCGAAGAAAATTTTTTGGCACCCTATACAACACCTATTCCTTCTTTGCACTCTATGCAAACATTGATGGTTTTACTTACAGTGAGGAAGAGGTTCCATTAGAACAACGCCCTGAAATCGACCGTTGGATTTTGTCGGAACTCAACAGTCTCGTTCAATCGGTAGATGCTTTGTATGAAGACTATGAGCCTACCAAAGCGGCGCGACTGATTTCAAAGTTTGTCATCGAAGATCTGAGCAATTGGTATGTTCGCCTGAGCCGAAGACGTTTTTGGAAAGGAGTGTATGAGCAAGATAAAATTGCAGCCTACCAAACGCTGTACAATTGTTTAGAAACCGTAGCCAAGCTGATGGCGCCTATTGCACCTTTTTACGCAGATCGCCTGTACCAAGACTTAGACCGTACCACACAAAAAGAAAATGTCTCTTCTGTACATTTGGCCTACTTCCCAAAAGCAAGTGTTGAAGTAATAGATAAAAGCCTAGAGCAAAAAATGCAACGCGCACAACAAATTGTTTCCTTGGTTTTATCGTTGCGTAAGAAAGAAAAAATCAAAGTTCGTCAACCGCTTCAAAAAGTATTGATCCCCGTGATGGATGCTCAGGAGCGCATGGAAGTCAAAGCCGTTTCTGAGTTGATCGCAGCAGAAGTCAATGTGAAGTCTGTTGAAATTTTGGATGACGCCTCGTCTATTTTGGTCAAAGAAATCAAACCGAATTTTAAAACACTGGGGCCCCGATTTGGCAAAGACATGAAGGCCGTAGCCCAATCCATCAGTTCTTTTGATGCAGAACAAATTGCTGTTCTTGAAAAAACAGGGTCTATTGAAATCAATATTAACGGGAAAAACACTATTTTAGATTCTTCAGAAGTAGTCATTCGCTCAAAAGATATTGCGGGTTGGATGGTAGCTTCAGAGCAAGGAGTAACAGTCGCTTTGGACATTACATTGACGGAGCTACTAACGCTTGAAGGCATTGCTCGAGAATTGGTCAATCGCATTCAAAACTTACGCAAAGACAAGGGATTTGAAGTGACCGACAGGATTGATGTTGAAATCCAGCAGAGTGCCGATTTGGAAAAGGCCATTCTCGCCAATGAAGCCTACATAAAAAGTGAAATCCTTGCTGATAACATAAAAATTGTAAACGATATAAACAACGCCGACGCGTTGGCGTTTGATGAGATTCAAACCCAAGTGCGTATAATCAAAATTGAGTGATATGAAAACAAACGAAGCAAACCGCTATTCAGACAAGGCTCTTCAAGAGTTTAGGGTGCTCATTGAAGAAAAAATCACCAAAGCACAAAATGATTTAGAACTTATCAAAAGTGCTTACATGAATGATGGGAATAATGGTACAGATGATACTGCCCCCACTTTCAAGGCCTTTGAAGAAGGGTCAGAAACCATGTCCAAAGAGGCAAACACCCAGTTGGCTATTCGTCAAGAAAAGTTTATCCGCGATCTTAAAAATGCGCTTATTCGTATTGAAAACAAAACTTACGGGGTTTGTCGTGTGACCGGTAAGCTGATCAATGCTGAAAGGCTCAAACTCGTGCCACACGCTACCTTGAGTATTGAGGCCAAAAACATGCAGAAGTAAAGGCGATGACGCACAAAAAAGCGTTGTGGCTTATCCTTGCCATTTTGGTGCTTGACCAATGCAGCAAAATATATATCAAACTCAACTATCCGCTTACCCTTTACGGTTCCGATGCCATTGTGGATTGGGGATGGTTTCGCCTGCTCTTTATAGAAAACAAAGGAATGGCATGGGGCGCTAAGATTAGCGATTTTTTGCCTTTTATTTCAGAGGATACTGGTAAGCTTATGCTTACAATTTTTCGAGTTGGGGCTGTCAGTGTGATTGGTTATTTGCTTTGGGACGCCCTGAACAAAATGCAACACAAACTGCTATTGGTTGCAGGTTCACTCATTTTTGCCGGTGCCGTTGGCAACATCATAGATTCTTTATTCTACGGATTGCTGTTTTCAGACAGTTATGGTCAGATTGCCGAATTTTTACCCGCCGATGGAGGCTATGCACCTATGTTTTTTGGCCATGTGGTCGATATGCTTCAATTCCCGATGTTTACTTGGGTTTGGCCAGAATGGCTCCCGTGGATTGGAGGAAATTCATTTACCTTCTTTCGGCCTGTGTTCAACCTCGCCGACACAGCCATTAGCACCGGAGTAGGCATTGTCCTGGTATTCAACAAAAAAATATTTCCAAAAAACTAAAAGTTGTAGACCTCCTTGGGAGTGATACATTGATCAAGCCGTATGTCATACTCAGACAAGCCTTCTATCTTTGGCCCAACCTCAAAATACGAGAGCCCCACAAAGCAGCAATCATCTCTGCAAGAAGCCAAAAACCGATCATAGAATCCCTGACCATAGCCCACCCTGTGCCCATATGTGTCAAAGCTCAATAAAGGCACCAACACCATATCGATTTGATCAGGAAGCACCTCGTCTTGCGTAATAGGTTCGGGTATGCCATAATTATTGTTTTGGTAAGAAGAGTTTACCTCTATGCGCCAGTGACGCATGACCTTGGTGTCAAAATCGGTCGTGGAGGTTACAACTGTTTTCTGACCGGCCCAAAGTGACTCAATTAGGGGCCAAGTATTTACCTCAGCTTGTTTGGCAATAGGCAAAAACACATGGATGACAGAAATGCTACTTAGATCAAATGACGAAAATTGTTGTTCTAGTTTCCTTTGCAGCAACTTGGTTTGAGTGGGCTGTAAGGCGTTTCGCTTTTGTCTGTAAAGTTTGCGAAGGGCAGGTTTGTCCATGTGGATTATGAATACAACACAAATAAAATAATTAATTTCGTTGCATGCGGCAAGAAGCCCTAAAACTTCATATCAAAACCCTACCCCAAGCGCCCGGGGTCTATCAATATTATGACGAAAATGGGCGTATTATTTATGTGGGCAAAGCCAAAAATCTCAAAAAACGTGTTGCCTCGTATTTCCGTAAACAATTAGACTCTAGAAAGACCCGCAACCTTGTTCGCAACATTCACGAGATTAAGCACATCGTAGTCCCCACAGAGTCAGATGCCTTGATATTGGAAAATACTTTGATAAAAGAGCACCAACCGCGGTACAATATATTGTTGCGCGATGACAAGACCTACCCTTGGATTTGCATCAAAAAAGAACCTTTTTCTAGGGTATTTACAACAAGAAAAATCATCAAAGATGGTTCGGAGTACTTTGGGCCTTTTACCAATTACAAAACGGTACGTTTATTGATGAACTTGATCCATGAATTGTACCCATTACGGAATTGCAACTACGACCTCAGCCCAAAAGCCGTTGAAACGCGCGATTATAAAGTGTGTTTGGAATACCACATTGGCAATTGTTTGGGGCCTTGTGTGCAGGCCCAAACATCGGCTGATTATGACATGCAAATAGATGAGATAAGAGCCTTGCTAAAGGGAAATTTTGGGGAACCCATTCGTGGATTTAAACAAAAAATGGAACAGGCGGCGGAAATGTTGGCGTTTGAAAAGGCACAGAAACTAAAAGACAAAGTCGACTTGTTGGAGCAATACCAATCCAAGTCGGCAGTTGTCAGTGCATCTGTCAATGAAGTGGATGTGTGTACTTTGGTCTCTGATGAACAAACGGCCTTTGTCAATTTTTTACAGGTAGCTTATGGTTCTGTAGTGCGGTTTCACAATATGGAACTCAAGAAAAAGTTGGATGAAAGCGACGAAGAATTGTTGCGTATTGCGGTGGTGGAATTGCGTCAGCGGTTTGCGTCCAAATCCAAAGAGGTGATTATGCCTATCGCCATCGATTTGGGAGAGGCCGTAAAGGTGCTTGTCCCTCAAAAAGGCGAGAAGAAAAAACTGCTCGATTTGTCTTTACGCAACGCCAAGCAAGGGCGTTTGGAACAGCTCAAACACATCAAAATCACCGACCCAATCCGGCACACAGAAAGGCTGATGAGCCAAATGCAAAAAGATTTGAGGTTGACTGAAGCGCCACGCCACATCGAGTGTTTTGACAACTCCAATATTCAGGGAAGCAACCCCGTGGCTGCCTGTGTGGTGTTTAAAAATGGAAAGCCCGCCAAAAAAGAATACCGCCACTACGGCATCAAAACCGTGGAAGGTGCCAATGATTTTGCTTCTATGGAAGAAGTGGTGTTTCGCCGCTACAAAAGACTTCTCAATGAAGGAGATGAACTGCCTCAATTGATCGTGGTTGATGGCGGCAAAGGGCAGTTGAGTGCCGCCTTAAAGAGTCTGGATGTTTTAGGATTGCGGCATAAAATCGCCATTGTGGGCATCGCCAAAAGACTCGAAGAAATCTATTACCCTAACGACCCCATACCACTCTATCTAGACAAACGCTCTGAAACCCTGCGTATCATACAACAACTGCGCAACGAAGCCCACCGATTTGGGATTCGTTTGCATAGAAACAAAAGAAGCAAAGGAGCGGTCCAATCTCAATTGGATCAAATTCCGGGCATAGGAGAAAAAACCATCGTCAAGCTCCTACAAAACTTTAAATCGGTCAAGCGTGTGACAGCGGCGACCGAAATGGAGCTAGCAGATGTGGTCGGAACTGCCAAAGCCAAACAAATTTTTACCTACTTACATCCAAATTCATGAAAAGAATTTTTCTATACACACTGCTTTGTTCTGTCACTATCGCTTTGGGTCAGCCCCAAGACCTCAAAGTAGGTTTGGTGTTGAGTGGTGGAGGCGCCAAAGGCATCGCCCACGTAGGGGTACTCAAGGTAATTGAAGAGGCCGGTGTACGAATTGACTATATAGGCGGTTCGAGTATGGGTGCCGTGGTCGGGGCACTATACTCAGTAGGCTACTCTGCAGATCAAATAGAGGCATTGCTGCAACAAACCGATCTAAACCAACTTATTGCAGACCAATATCCCCGTCGTGCTATGTCATTTACAGAAAAGGAAGATGCCGAGCGATATGCACTGACACTCCCCTTTGATCGATTTCAAATTCAATTTCCCGATGCCCTTTCAAGAGGTCAAGATGTCTATAACCTTTTGGTGCAATTGCTCCACGAAACCCATGGTATTCGTGACTTTGACAAACTTCCCATCCCCTTCTACTGCACTGCTACCGATATTGAAACCGGCGAACTCACTATTTTAGAAAGTGGGTTTTTACCTTTGGCTATAAATGCCAGTAGTGCACTGCCCACTCTTTTTGCGCCTGTTGCCATTGGTGACAAATTGTATATAGACGGAGGGGTGGCTGACAACTTCCCCATAGGTCATATGCAAACAAGAGAAGTGGATTTCATTATTGGAGTCGATGTGCAATCTGCTCTGATTGAAAAATCTCAATTGCGATCTGCCGCTGACATTATGTTACAGATTAGCGGATTCGAGTCTGCTGCACAAATGGAGCAAAAAAAAGCGGTAACCGATCTCTATGTACACCCCGATGTAAGTGCTTACAATCTGTTGTCGTTTGAAGCCAAAAATGCTTTGGTGCAAATTGGACATGAAGAAGCCACGCGCCACAAAGCAGAGTTGTTGTCCATTGCAGGCCGGCAAGTCAAAGTCCCAAAAAAGCGGATTATAAAACCTATCGCTCAATCCTTAACTATTGATCAATTACAAATTCCCGACTTGGCACATTTTGGACGGAATTACCTCAACGGCAAATTGAGGTTCAAAACTCCGGGCGCTATGTCCTATAAATCCTTTGCCAAAGGATTGACCAATCTGGCCGCCAC